>JAWOIF010000157.1:0-110648 GCA_046484805.1 Bacteroidales bacterium | reverse complement strand
GCTATCGGAAATCTCTGCAACAAGCTTGGAACGGGTATATATGTAGCTGAAGTGTCAAAAGGATTTCTTTCACCATCTATGGTGCCTTTTGTTGTCTTTATCATCAGTTGCTTCATTGCATTCTCAACTGGAACCTCGTGGGGTACATTTGCGATAATGATTCCTATAGCCGTTCCTATGTCTGAGGCCTTCGACACCAACATACACATGGCAATTGCAGCGGCACTGGGAGGCGGTGTATTCGGTGACCACTGCTCCCCGGTCAGTGACACCAGTATTATATCATCACTGGCATCGGCAAGTGACCATATCGACCATGTCAAGACACAGCTACCCTATGCCCTGATTACGGGTTCGATAACAGCACTTATCTATCTGGTACTTGGGTTCATCGGATGAAATAAAGAAGAAACGAGTTATCCTAACCATAACCGCCGACCCTGCATTCGACCAGCGGATGATCAGGGTCTGCAATTCTCTGGCTAAAAACGGCTTAGATGTTCTGCTGGTGGGAAGGAAGCTATGGAACACCAGTGCCGCCGGCCCCGTAGGATACAGGCATAAACGCCTGATCTGTCTTATCAGAAAAGGACCACTCTTCTATGCTGTGTATAATATCAGGCTTCTATTCATCCTGCTCTTTTACCGGTGTGATATATGTGTAGCCGTTGATCTCGACACTATTTTGCCGAACCGGATAACAGCAGGAATAAAGGGGAAGAGACTGGTTTTCGATGCCCATGAGTACTATACTGAAGTTCCTGAACTTAAAAACCGGAAACTCGTAAGGTGGATATGGGAGAAGATCGGCCGGATTTGTGTTCCGGGGGCAGATCTGTGCTACACCGTTTCAGGCTCACTGGCCCGGGAACTCGGGATTAAGTACAACAAGCATTTTCATGTGGTAATGAACGCCCCGGAGCTGAATTCTGTCGCGGTGAGTGAACCCGCTGAGAAACCGGCAACAATAATTTACCAGGGACATCTTAATCCGGGCCGGGGGCTGGAAGAGGCTATTATGGCAATTGAAAGAACAGATGCAAGACTGCTGATTGCAGGAGACGGTCCTCTGAGAAGAAAACTGGAACGACTTGTTACTGAAATAGGAGTGGAACAGAAAGTCACTTTCACAGGAATAATCGACAGGGAGACGCTTGAAGAACTTACCCGGAGAGCCTCCATAGGATTGAATCTGCTTGATGCAGACAGTAAAAGTTATTATCTCTCACTGAGCAACAAATTCTTCAACTATATACATGCCGGTATTCCGCAAATCTGTGCCGACTTCCCCGAATACAGAGAGATAAACAGCAGATGGAAGGTCGCTGTTCTCTGTGAATATTCAGTGAAGGACCTGAGGGCAGCCATAGAACTTTTGTCTGCCGACAGTGGGTATTATGAAAGACTTAGGAAGAACTGTGCAGAAGCAGCCTCAAGCCTTAACTGGCAAACCGAAGAGAAGAAACTGACCGCACTTTTTAATGTACTCTGAGAAGAAACTTCATATTATCTCCTTCGATAATCCATGGCCCCCCGACTACGGAGGGGTTATTGATGTTTTCCACCGCATAAGGGTGCTTTCTGAAAAGGGCGTCAGGATAGTACTTCATACTTTTATATATGGCCGCCCCCCGGCGGAGGAGCTCAACCGGTATTGCGAAAAGGTTTACTACTACAACCGCAGGAGATATTTCAATCCCTTTTCCCTTACTCCCTATATCGTAAGTACCCGCCGTCACCCGGAACTACTGAATAATCTTAATGCAGATACTGCACCGGTGTTATTCGAGGGGCTGCATACCTGCAGCCTTCTGGGGCACCACCTGCTGCGGGGACGGACCAGGATAGTAAGGATGCACAACATTGAGCACAGTTACTATTACTATTCTGCACGCAATGAAACCAATCTGTTTCGTAAGGCCTGGTTCCTGGCAGAATCGTTCCGGCTGAAGAGATTTGAAAAGGTATTGAAGGATGCCACGACCATACTGGCAATCTCTGAAAATGACAGAAGAGAACTGGCCACGCGTTTCCCCCGGACTGAATTCCTTGGGCCTTTTCAAGGGAACCAGAAGGTGTTGTCAAAGACAGGCACGGGCAACTATGCACTATATCACGGTAAGCTTTCAGTAGCCGAAAATGACCGGGCTGCCAGGTACCTTGCAGCAAAGGTGTTTTCTCAGACTAACTATCCTTTTTTAATAGCCGGTAGCAATCCTGAAAAAGGACTAAAGAGACTGATCAGCCGGCAAAAGAACACTGAACTAATCGAAAATCCCTCAGCAGAAGAACTCGAAAGCCTTATCGCAGAGGCGCATATCAATATATTACCGGCATTTCAGCCCACAGGACTTAAGCTTAAGCTGGTCAACGCGCTTCACAATGGACGCTGGCTTGTTAGCAACAGCAGCATGGTCTCAGGTACCGGATACGAGTCCTTATGCCATATCGCCGGCAATGCCGATGAGATGATTGCCCTGATCGATGAGTTAAAAGGCAAGCCATTCGGAGAAATGGAACTGGCAGAGCGTCAGCGACTGTTAATTACAGACTCTTCGCGTCAAAAGGATATCGACCGTTTACTGCATTTAATCTGATTCTCGATTTCATAATTACTGTCTTATCTGTTGTTTATCAGGCATTAAGCATTTACCTTCATTAGATTGATTCAAATAATTCCATAAAGAATTAAGGTCTGATGCAACGTTACCCACTACTCTGCGTCTTTCGGGTAGAAAAGAAACTAACCAATAATAGAAAACAATTTAAGCCATGAAAAGAAAAGTATTTATTACCGCCCTTGCCATTCTGGCGGTCACAACCCTGAAATCTCAGGATATTGCACAAGGCAGCAATGAAAACAATGGTATGGAAATACTTGCCGCAAATGACCTTTACCTTGCGAAAATGTTTCATTCGAAGTTTTTAGAGTATCCTACCTTCAGAATGAACGTTGAACCCGGTTCACTCAACATCGATCCGGCGAAGATTATTCCCATTGGAGAAAACGGATATCTCTATCCGGCAAAGAAACTAAAGGGAGACTGGGGTAAGCTAAGTTCAAATGGTTTTGTAATGTTCAGCAAGGATTGGAAGTACCTTATGCTAACTATACCAAGACAACTTAACGGTAATGAGATACAGGGAGATGACTGGACATTGACCATGAAAGACTCCTATTATATCCTTCGTAACCAATCAGACAGGAACTTCTATCTGATCAGAGGCTAAACGAAGCAAGATTTATCTTAAGTTTATAACCGTTTTTAAAAATAACATCATGAAAGCTACAAAGTACATAATGATTCTAACACTTCTGGCTATTACTCTTTCAGCAGAAGCGCAATTAAGAAGGACTGTTTATGCCAGAGGACCGGTTACAACCGAAGAGCGTAAAGCCGGAAGTTTCCATTCTGTTAAAGTAAGTACAGGCATTACCGTTTATCTCACGCAGGGCAACGAGGAGAGCATAAAGGTTGAGGCAGATGAGAACCTGCATGAGTATATTGCTACTGAGATCCGGGGTGGCGTTCTTAATATCTACTCTGAATTCAGTATACGTAACGCAAAGTCGAGGAAGGTATATGTGACTATAAAGGAGGTAAAATCACTGAAAACCTCCAGCGCGGGTGATATAAAAGGCCTGACACCCCTGGTTGCCGATATGCTTAAACTATCGACAAGCAGTGCCGGTGATATAAACTTAGAGGTTAGTGCAAAAGAGATAGAGGCGGTCACCAGCAGTTCAGGCGACATAACACTGCAGGGAACTGCCGACAAGCTGACTGCCCATCTGAGCAGTGCAGGAGACCTTCACGCATTCGAGCTTACAGTAAAAGAAGCTGAAATTTCAGTATCAAGTGCAGGTGATGCTAAGATTACCGTAACTGAAAGACTTAAGGCAAGGGCCTCAAGCGCCGGTGATATTCACTACAGGGGCAAACCAAAATATGTTGATGCACATTCATCTAGTGCAGGCAGTATAAGAGGCTTCTGATCACTATATATATTCCACTCTTATTTTGGGCTGCCGGGCTTTACCCGGCAGCTCTTTTTTTTCCTATTTTTGTGACAAAGCATGTCAGAATAAATCATCTTTTAAAAAGCGTAGTCTCACCAAAATACTAATCTGACCATGAACGAAAAACTAACCATAAATATCGATGGTCTCTCTTCCTTCATCCCAATGGAGGAGGTATTTGCTGCAGCAGCAAAATCAACATTGCACCTTGACATCCTGAAAAACGGTACCGGAGAGGGAAATAATTTTCTTGGATGGCTGACACTTCCTGAAGATATTTCTGTGGAACTGGAAAAAATTCAGGCATGTGCCTCAAGGCTCAGGGAGATATCTGACACAACGGTTGTAATCGGTATTGGAGGTTCCTATCTTGGCAGCAAGGCTGTCATTGAGGCTCTAACCGATAATTTTGCTCCCTTCTGTGTTGAAAGGGAACACCAGATACTCTTTGCCGGCCAAAACCTTTGTAGTGAGTACCTGCATAATCTGCTGAAGTTTCTTGATAAGCGAGACTACACCATAATAGTGATTTCCAAATCAGGAACCACGACTGAACCGGCTGTAGCCTTCAGGCTGCTGAGGGCTCAACTGGAAGCGAAAGTTGGCTCTGCTAATGCAGCGGAGAGGATAGTGGCAATTACCGACTCTGAAAGGGGGGCTCTGAAAAGGATGGCTGATAAAGAGGGCTACGAGACATTTGCGATCGCTGACAACGTCGGAGGAAGATATTCGGTACTTTCACCCGTAGGTTTGCTGCCTATTGCAGTTGCTGGTCTCAATATCAGGGAGTTTGTCAGGGGTTCATCTGACATGCAGGCATTAACTATTTCCAATCACGATCAGTGCAGTAATCCGGCCCTGCTTTACGCCGCTGCCAGAAACCTCCTGTATCAGGAAGGAAAAATTATTGAGATAATGGTCAACTACACCCCCAGCCTTCACTGCATATCAGAATGGTGGAAACAGTTGTTTGGTGAGAGTGAGGGTAAAGAAGGAAAGGGAATTTTTCCGGCATCAGTTGATAACACAACCGACCTGCATTCTATGGGACAATACATTCAGGATGGTGAGCGCAGGCTTTTTGAAACGGTACTCTCAGTCGCTACAACCGCCACTGAGGTGATAATACCTTCAACAGCGGGAGATGAAGACAACCTCAACTATCTTGCAGGTAAAACCCTTTCATTCATAAATAGTTCTGCCGAACAGGGGACAAGAGAAGCACATATTGAGGGAGGAGTTCCCAACCTGACAATTGTCATTCCCCGGCTAAATGAATACTATCTGGGGCAGTTACTATATTTTTTCGAAGTAGCATGTGGAGTGAGCGGATATATACTGGGAGTAAATCCATTCGACCAGCCCGGGGTGGAAGCCTACAAAAATAAGATGTTCAAAATATTGGGGAAAGCATGAAAAAAAGGCCCGTCACTTTCCGGGCCCTTTTCTCAACTAATCATTTTCACTCCTAAGCGAGCTTATGTTTACTAACAAACTCGTCAATAACTTCTCCAAGATTTGGTAAGCCAATCTCCTGCAGATCGTAATAAACCCTGGTATTTGGCTTTTTGATAGAAATTATCCTGTTAAGATCGATTGGTGTAGCAATTATAACAGCATCACAATCAGTATCATTAATGGTCTTTTCAAGATCTTTCAACTGCTGTTCGCCATAGCCCATTGCAGGGAGAAGTGTCCCAATATCAGGGTAAGTGGCAAAGGTCTCCTTTAATCTTCCGGCAAGGAACGGACGTGGATCAACCATCTCGGCGGCACCGAACTTTCTGGCTGCAATAACACCGGCTCCAAGTTTCATTTCTCCATGGGTAAGTGTCGGTCCATCTTCTACTACCAAAACTCTCTTACCCCTGATGATTGAGGGATCATCGACCTTAATGGGAGAAGCGCCGTCAACGACAATAGCCCGGGGTGCCACTTTCTCAATGCTTTCACGTACTGTCTGAATTGCTTCCGGTGCTGCACTATCCATCTTGTTGATTACGACTACGTCTGCCATTCTAAGGGTTACTTCACCAGGATAGTAGGTAAGCTCATGTCCTGCCCTGTGAGGGTCTGTTACAGTAATCATCAGATCGGGAGAATAGAATGGGAAATCGTTATTTCCACCATCCCATAGTATTACATCACATCCTTTGGGGTCTTTCTCAGCCTCACGAAGAATAGCTTCGTAATCAACGCCCGCATATATTACATTTCCTCTGACAACGTGCGGTTCATACTCCTCCATCTCTTCAACGGTGCACTTGTGCTTTTCAAGGTCGGTTACTTCAGCGAATCGCTGTACCTTCTGGGCATTGAGATCACCGTAGGGCATAGGATGCCGCACAGCAACAACCTTAAGACCCTTCTCCATCAACAACTCAATAACCCTTCTTGATGTCTGACTCTTTCCACAGCCTGTACGAATTGCCCCAACAGCTATAACAGGCTTGGTACTTTTAATCATAGTATCAGCAGGGCCCAGAAGAACGAAATTTGCCCCGGCTGCATTGACAATGGCACTTACTGACATAACCTTCTGGTATGTGACATCACTGTACGAAAAGACACAGTAATTAACATTAAGATCCTTTATCAGCTGTGGCAGTTCCTGCTCAGCAAATATGGGGATACCTGAAGGATAGAGTTTACCTGCCAGTTCGGCAGGATATTTTCTCCCGTCAATGTCGGGTATCTGTGCAGCAGTAAAGGCGACAACGTTATAGCTCTCATTGTCACGGTAATAGGTGTTAAAGTTGTGGAAATCCCTGCCTGCGGCACCAATAATAATAATATTCTTTCTGGTCATAAACCCTCCTTGTTAAAAGATTAATATTTGACAATACATTTTTTCAAAGTCAGAAGCCCGATCAGGGCAATCCGCAAATTTAAGGGTTCCGTTTGGAATTAACGAATCTTTTAAAGACTTTTTAACAAATAGATTCCATAAGCTATTTCGCTGTTATTCTGTGCTTTTGACCATTTTACAGTTTATCTGAAAATATGTTAAATAAAATGTTTTTACGTTTTAGGACATTATGGTAAATTCTTTGTAGTATTGGATGCTGTATGAATGTTCTTGCTCACATATACCTTTCGGGTGACTCTGAAAAGATCATGATTGGCAATTACATAGGTGACTATGTTAAAGGCCGTGATTACCTGAAGTACCCCGAGCCGGTAAGAAAGGGGATCATTCTGCACAGGCACATAGATTCCTTCACCGACCGTCATCCGGTGGTTCACCGCAGCAAGATCCATTTTACAAGAAAGTATCACCGGTATGCAGGAGTTGTTGTAGACATATTGTATGATCATTTTCTTACGAGGGAGTGGGATTTTTTTTCACGTCGACCGCTTGAGAGTGTCACCTACAATTTTTACCGTGCCATGGTTAACAACTTTGATATACTTCCCGACAATGTTAAGGCAAGCTTTCCATTCTTCATCATTTACAACTGGATTGAGACCTATCAGACAAAGAGCGGTATCAGGAATGTACTGCGAACCATGAGCAAAAGGACATCACTCCCTGCCGAGACCCGTTATGCCATGAAGATGCTAAAGCGCAATTATTATACACTGCATGACGACTTTATGGAATTCTTTCCCCAATTAATAGAGTATGTAGAGAAGGATTTCGGCATTGAGGTATCACACCGCATCAAGATGCCGTTCTGACTCTCAGAGCAGATATTCGGCACGGCTGGAATCGAGCCGTAAAAAAATAAACAGTAATATTGTAAATCCCCACAGCGAGCTCCCTCCATAGCTTAAGAACGGAAGTGGTATTCCAATAACCGGAACCAGTCCTACTGTCATACCGATGTTAATAAATACATGGAAGAAGAGTATTGAAAAGACTCCATAACCGTATATACGGGCGAATACCGATCTCTGTCTTTCGGCAAGCCAGAGAAGTCTGAAAAGCAGAAAGAGGTAGATGCCAATAATAACGAATGATCCGGCAAAACCCCACTCCTCTCCTATGGTGCAGAAAATAAAATCTGTACTCTGCTCAGGTACAAACCTGAACTTAGTCTGGGTTCCCTGCAAATAGCCCTTACCGGTAAAGCCGCCTGAGCCTATTGAAATCAGAGACTGGTTTAGGTTATACCCGGTTCCAAGAGGATCAGACTCCATACCCACTATTATATTGATACGGGTTTGCTGGTGTGGTTTGAGTATATTATTAAAAGCGTAGTCAACGGAAAAGACAAAAATAACGCTGCCGATCAGAAAGAGATAGATAACCATCAGCCATTTCAACTTATATCTGTAGATATACAATGAGAAGGCGATGCCCGGAATAATAAGACCTGCAACTATAATCAACTCAAGACTTATGAATTCGAATAGAAAATGATCGAGCATCCAGACTAATGCGATAAAAGAACCAACCATCGCCAGACCGGCAAAACTTATCAGGAATCTTCGGGTCGTCATCCATGAGAGTGCAAAAGCGACAATAATGAGTGATACTATTATATAAATGTCTTCAACGACCAGTGTCAGCAAAAAAAGCAGGATCATCAGCAATCCGGTTACAAAAATGTAGGGGCTCATCCCTTCACGAAAGAGGACAAAGAAAAGGGAAAAGAAAACCAATGCCGAGCCCATGTCAGGTTGAACGATGATAAGTATTGCAGGGGCGATGAATATTGAGACTGCTGCCAGCAGGTACTTAGCTCTGGTAAGAACAACAGCTTGAGGGGCAATATACCGGGCGACAGCGAGTGCGGTGGCGAATTTTGCAAATTCAGAAGGCTGAAGCCTGATACTTCCGAACTCAAACCAGGCCTTTGCTCCATTCACCTCTTTCCCGATTACCAACACGAGCATGAGCATTAAAATAACCGCACCATAAATGAACCAGGCAAAAAAGTAATAAAAACGGTTGTCGATCAGAAGTACGAAAAGAGCTATCAGCAGTGCTGCCATTATCCATATGAATTGCTTCCCATAACGCTGGGTAAAATCAAGGATACTGCTATGTTCCTCATCATAAACGGCTGCATAGATGTTTATCCACCCCAGAAACATCAGTAAAATGTAACCTGCAATGGTTAGCCAGTCGACTCTGGTAAGCACATTAACGGTTCGCTTCATCACCAATCAGGTTTATTCCTAAAATATACTCCTCTCTCCATCTGTTTCCAGTCTTCCCGTTGATATACTTCTCTATCATCAGGCTTGCAATCGGCGCTGCCATGGTGGAACCATATCCTGCATTCTCAACATACACGGCTATTGCGATTTTAGGATCATCCTTAGGTGCAAAGGCGATAAATACTGAATGGTCGTCACCATGAGGATTTTGTGCTGTACCTGTCTTGCCGCAGATAGTAATTCCGGGTATTGCAATATGCCTTGCAGTTGCACCGGGACCTCCGCTGACAACAAGATCGAGACCTTCAATCACCGGTATAAAATTTACAGAGTCAATTCCCGTGAAGTGTTTTTCCCTGAATACTTCCAATGTTTCTCCTGATTCATCGGCCGATCTAACAATATGAGGGGTATAATAATAGCCCCTGTTGGCAATTGCTGCCGTCATATTAGCCATTTGAAGCGGTGTGGCTCCTATCTCACCCTGGCCGATCCCAAGTGAGATAATGGTAAGAGCCCTCCACCGGCCGGCACCGTAGTACCTGTCATAATATGCAGGTTCAGGTATAAACCCTGGTAATTCATTTGTAAAATCGCTGTTTAGTTTGTTTCCCATCCCAAAATCAGTGAGATATTTTCTCCATCGCGTATATGCCTCACTTACAGCCCCGTAGTAACCACTCTCCATCGTATGCCTGAAAGCCTGGCAGAAATAGGAGTTGCACGAATGCATAATTGCCTCGGCAAGGCTAAGGGGTGCCGGATGGTTATGACAGCCCACAAAAAGGTATCCCGGACTGCAGCCAAATTCAGTAGAGGTTGTAATAACCTTCTCCTGAAGAGCAATTAGCCCTACAACGGGCTTAAATGTGGAACCGGGGGGATAAGAAGCCATGAGTGCCCTGTTGAACAAAGGTTTGAGAGTGTCACTTTCAAGACCCCTGAAGTTGTCGGTTCGGGCCCTGCCAACAAGCAGAGAAGGATCATAAGCCGGAGATGATACAAGGGCAAGCACTTCCCCTGTTGAGGGTTCCAGGGCCACAATGCTGCCAGATTTGTTCTTCATGAGAAGTTCTCCGTACTCCTGCAGGTCAATATCGATTGTGGTAACCACATCATTACCATGAACAGGCACCGTATCATTCTCACCATCACGATACGAACCCTTGATTCTGCCATGAACGTCAACGAGGTATATATTTACCCCCTTTTTACCTCGAAGCTGCTCTTCATAAGACTTCTCAATTCCGGTAACGCCGATGTAGTCACCTGATCGGTAGTAAGGTTCCGATTTAATGATATTATCATCTACCTCGCCAACATATCCTACAATATGAGAAGCTACAGGACGGGCGTAACTTCTCAAAGTACGGGTCTGTACATAAAATCCGGGAAACCGGTACATCCTTTCCTGCAACAGGGCGTATGTCTCGGCCGAAATCTGCTTCAGAAAGACTGAAGGAACCATTCTGGAATATTTTCGGGCAGATCTGATCCTCTCCCTGAAGGATTCGACGGTGATTCCGGTAATCTCGCATAAGGAGAGAGTATCCATAGCTGTCGTCTGCCCCGGAATAACCATAATATCATAAGCAGCCTGGTTAAAAACCACAAGTTTACCATTGCGGTCATAGACTAGTCCGCGTGCAGGATACTGGGTAACATACCTCAGAACATTGCTTTCGGCAGAGACACGGTAGGAATCGTCAACAACCTGAACGTAAAACAGACGAACAAGAAGAGATGCAGATGCCACCATTGCCATGGCAATGATTATATATTTCCGGTATATAAAAGGATCCTTCATTCAGGACGGAAAATTAACGCAATTTCCGGTAGTATTCAGCCAGCAGGACAAAAATAAAAGAAAAGCCTGTACTAATTACAACCCGGAGCAGGGTTCTGAAGAAATCTGTGAATCTGAATACTTCAAGATAGAACAGGGCAAAATGATGAATAAGAATTATCCAGAATGAGTAAAGTGCAAACCATCTGAATCCGTAAATCTGCATAGCAGGGGATGCCCCCTGTTCATAACCATCGCGTGGCGCCATGTACATGAGGACCCAGGGCCTTGAGAAACCTGCCAGGACAGTAGCTGCAGAGTGTATTCCAAGAGTTCCGGAAGCGACATCAATAATGAATCCGGTGGCAAAAGAGATAAACAGCAGAAGCCACTGTGGAAAATCAAGTGGCAGCACCATAATGATAATCACATAGATATAGGGATTGATATACCCGCTTAGCTGTATATTGTTAAGGATAAGTATCTGCAACAGAAGTACTGTTACTATGAAAAGGCCATATCTTAAAGTGCTGTTATTCATATTCCGGCACCCTCTTCTTCAAGCAGTATAAGTTCCTTCCTGCTTATACTTTTAATAACGTATACATAATTCAGTTTTCTGAACTCGGTGAACAGGTTTAATCCGATCGTGTAGAAAGCACCTCCGCTGTCATCGATATCAGTAATCGTTCCGACAGGAATACCCGGCGGAAACAGGGCCGAAAATCCACTTGTTTCAATCGTATCACCAAAGGCCACACTGACATGATATGGAATCTCCGACAGCCTTGCTTTTCGCGCTGACAAGCCGTCCCAGTTCAATGAACCAAAATAACCACTCTTCCTAAGTCTGACACTCATCCTGAAATCGAGATTAAGTACCGACATTACAAAACTAAAATTGTCAGATACCGAAACTACTATTCCTACTACTCCATCCGGACCTGTTACAGCCATCTCAGGTTCAATACCATCATTTCTTCCCTTGTCGAGCGAAATGAAGTTCCGTTGCTTGTTTACCGAATTATTGATAATCCTGGCTGAAATATATGTAAATTCCTTTTCAGAACTGACTATAGTATTTGTGTGTAAGGCAGGATTTTCGTGTTTTCTAACTGCATCTAAATTTTGCAGTAGTGCCAGATTCTCGGCAGCGAGCCTTCTGTTCTCATCTCTCAACCCAACATATTCGGTTATGCCGCTTACCTTTACCCCCAGGTAATGAGTCGTACCCCTCATGGCTCCCAGAAACCTTGACGACTGATATCCCTCAGCATTAACAAGAAGCCATACCGATACTGCTTCCAGAATCAGGAATATAAAAACATTGCTATAGCGTGAGAGAAAATTAAGAAGGTTCCTCATCCAGCATCCGGGTATATTACCTCATCAGGAACTGAAACTTGTCAACATTTTTAAGTGCAACACCGGTACCCCGTGCAACGGAGTGCAACGGATCTTCAGCAACCCTGAAGGGTATATTGATCTTATCTGTTAATCTTTTATCCAGTCCTTTTAAAAGAGCACCCCCACCGGCCAGATAAATTCCCCTGGCAACGATATCGGCATAGAGTTCAGGAGGAGTCTGTTCAAGAACCCCCAGTATGGCAGTTTCAATCTTAGATAGTGATTTATCGAGGCAGTGGGCAATCTCCTGATAAGAAACAGGTATTTCTATAGGCAGTGAGGTCATAATATTTGGTCCTCTCACAACGTAGTCGGAAGGCGGGTTTTCAAGGTCAGGCAAGGCAGCACCAACTGCAATCTTGATATCTTCAGCTGTCCGGTCACCGATCTTTACATTGTGCTGGTGCCTCATATAGGCCTGAATATCGGCAGTAAATCCGTCACCGGCTATTCTTATTGACTTGTTGCATACTATACCTCCCAAAGCAATAACAGCAATTTCAGTGGTTCCGCCACCGATATCAACCACCATGCAACCGTCAGGTGCTTCGACATCTAAACCTATCCCTATTGCAGCAGCCATCGGTTCATATATCATATAGACATCCCTTCCTCCTGCATGTTCAGAAGAATCACGTACAGCCCTTATTTCAACCTCGGTACTTCCCGAAGGAATGGAAACAACCATTTTCAGGGAGGGGGAAAAAAGACGAGGCCCTTTGTTGATCAGCTTTATCATACCCCTGATCATCTGTTCGGCAGCATTGAAGTCAGCAATGACTCCATCACGAAGGGGACGTACCGTGCGGATATTCTCATGTGTTTTACCATGCATCTGCCTGGCTTCCTCACCTATGGCGATTAACTTATTGGTATGCCTGTCTATTGCGACTATAGATGGTTCGTCAACCACCACCTTGTCATTATGGATTATTATTGTATTGGCAGTGCCAAGATCAATGGCTAACTCCTGTGTCAAAAACGAAAAAAGGCCCATCGGTATATTTTAGTTATTAATTATTCTAATGTCTGAAATGTCTTATGCCCGTAAAAATCATTGCTAAACCACTCCTGTTACACTCATCTACAGACTCCTGATCTTTTACCGAGCCTCCGGGCTGTACCACAGCCCGGATTCCTGCAGCAGCAGCCAGAGTGATACTATCGGGGAAAGGGAAGAATGCATCAGATGCCATAACTGCTCCTGATGTTTCAAAGCCGAATATGCGTGCCTTTTCAATTGCCTGCTTAACGGCATCTACCCTTGATGTTTGCCCTGTTCCTGAGCCGATAAGCTGCCTCTCCCTAACCAGCACAATAGCATTCGACTTAGTATTCATTACTATCCTGTTTGCAAAGTCGAG
The DNA here is from genome assembly GCA_046484805.1 of Bacteroidales bacterium. GTDB lineage: Bacteria > Bacteroidota > Bacteroidia > Bacteroidales > VadinHA17 > SLNP01. The sequence continues at coordinate 96,961 of JAWOIF010000157.1, read as the reverse complement.
GTCTGCCATCTCATCTTCAGAGGGAACTCTTTCCGTAACGCATTTCTGTTCGGAGCCGGAAACCTGGTATCTGTCGGTCTCCTGCCATAAAAACCCATTAAGCGCAGAGCGGCATGAAGTATCGGTATCAGGATATTTCCTGAGCTCGAGGATGATTCTGTTCTTTTTCTTTGAGAAAAGGGTGAGAGCTTCGGGAGCAAAACCCGGAGCAATTAGCACCTCAAAGAATATTTTATTGATTTCAGAGGCAGTCTCCATGTCTATCTGCCTGTTGGTGGCAATGATGCCCCCGAAGGCTGACAGAGGATCACCAGCCAGCGCCCTGGCCCATGCTACTGTAATATCAGAACCTGAAGCAAGACCACAGGCATTGTTATGCTTGATGATTGCGACCGTCGGATCTTCGAACAGTCTTATGAAATTCAGTGCAGCATCAATATCGAGCAGATTGTTATAAGAGATCTCCCGGCCGTGCAGCTTCACGAACAGTTCAGATAGATCTCCATAAAAAGTTGCTTTCTGATGAGGATTCTCACCATATCTCAGAGGCAGATTGTAATCAGCACTGATGCGAAGGGCATTCAACTCACTGGGCTTATTGAAGTAGTTGAAAATATCAGTATCATAACCCGAGGTTACCCTGAAGGCATCGGTAGCGAAAAGCTTCCTCTTATCAATCGAACAAAATCCGTTGCTGCTTTCAAGAATATCCAGAAGGTTAGTGTACATATGTGAACCGGCTACCACCAGTACATCGTTGAAGTTTTTTGCTGCAGCCCTGATGAGCGATATACCGCCTATGTCTATCTTCTCAATTATCTGCTGTTGAGTGGCTTGTGATCTGACTGTCTCAGAAAACGGATAAAGGTCGACAATAACCAGATCTATCTCGGGTATCTGATACTGGCTCATTTGTTCTATATCAGACTGATTACCGCGTCTTCCGAGGATACCTCCAAAGATCCGCGGGTGTAGGGTCTTGACCCTTCCTCCAAGGATTGAAGGGTATGAAGTAAGAGTCTCAACCGCCTCCGCATTAACTCCAAGGCCTATTATAAAATCATATGTCCCACCCGTAGAATAAATCCTGACATCAAGTTCTGCCAGTCTCCGTACAACAGGTTCGAGACCTTCCTTATGATATACTGAGATTAGTGCACTCTTGATTTTTTTATCATTCATTATCTGCAAATTACGGTATAAGAATCCCCTGACTTAAAAGCCGCGTAAAAATAGATATTTTTATTGGAATTAGATGAATAAAAACCTTCTAAATAGTCAGGCAAATACACCATATAACAAACGGCCCACCAGCATATAGATAAGCAGTCCCATTATATCGTTTGAAGTAGTGATAAAAGGGCCTGTAGCCAGTGCAGGGTCTGCACCAAACCTGTTAAGCATTATCGGTATTATTGTGCCGAACATCGATGCAAATATTATCACGGCCATCAGAGCCGCACTTACTGTTATGGTTAGTGCGAATGAATCACTTACAAGAAAATTATAACCAAAAATCAATCCTGACAGTATCACGGCATTTATCATAGCTACCATAAAGTCCTTACTTAGTTTTGTTACAAAACTGTCGAGCCTTAGTGTGTTGTTGGCAAGGCCCTGCACTATAATTGCAGATGACTGAATACCCACATTACCTCCCATTGCAGCAATAAGGGGTATGAAAAAAACCATTTCCGGGTAGATTCTGAGGCTGCTTTCAAACCGGCCAAGAATGAGGGCGCCAAATATACCGCCGGCTAAACCTATTACCAGCCAGGGCAGCCTCGCCCTGGCATTACGGTAGATATTATCAGAGTACTCAACATCTTCAGTAAGACCGGAAGCCAGCTGATAGTCACGTTCAGCCTCCTCACGTATCACGTCAACCACATCATCGATCGTGATTCGGCCAACCAGACGACCAATTGCATCAACAACCGGTATCGCAACCAGGTCGTATTTCTGCATCATCTGAGCAACCTCTTCAGCATCTTCATCCACTGTTGCATAATAGATATCCTTCTCTACAATCTTATTGATTATCGTGGAGTTTTTGCTGATAGCAAGATCTTTCAACGAAACCAGACCTTTAAGAATATTGTCATCATCAACAACATACAGGTAGTATACCTCGTCAACTTCATCAGCCTGCCGCCCCAGCTCTTTCAGGCATGTCAGTACTGTCCAGTTCTGATTCACCACTACGAGCTCCTTGGCCATCAGACCACCGGCAGTATCCTCATCATATGACAGCAGGTCTACAATATCGCCTGAATGATCAATGTCCTCAATGTGCCTGAGAACCTCCTGCTTCTTCTTTTCCGACATATCTGCAATTACATCTGCAGCATCATCGGTATCCATTTCATTGATGAACTGTTGTGCAATTACTTCACTCGGAATATTCTCGAGGAACTCCTCCCTGTCGTCCTCATCAAGTTCGGCAATCGTATCGGCAGCTCTTTCGGAATCAAGCGACAGATAAAGGAAGCGGGCCTCTTCAGTGGAAATCTCATCATAGATATCAGCTATGTCAGCGGCATGAAGGCCCTCCATCATCAACTGGGCCTTCTTTTCATCTCCCGATGCTATTGCACTTCGCAATTCATTCAGAAAGTCCCTGCTTATTTCTCTTCTTAATGTCATTATCCAGGTTTGTTTTTATTATTCTGGTTATCTCCACAAAAGAACCGACTTCAAGTTGTTCGGCTCTGAGATTCAATAGTTTATCATCTATTTCTTTTAACGTGAATTTCACTTTGAGAGAGTTCCTCAGGGTCTTTCTCCGCTGGTTGAAGGCCTGCTTTACCACGCTGAAGAATAGTTCCTCATCACACTCTAGATTAGTAACACTGTTTCTGGTAAGCCTGATGACCGCAGAATTAACCTTCGGGGGAGGTATGAAAAGATGTGGCGGAACAGTAAATAACACCTCTGTCTTAAACCACGCCTGCAAAAGAACGCTAAGGATACCATACCTTTTCGAACCCGGGCCGGAGTGGATTCTGTCGGCTACCTCCTTCTGTATCATGCCTGTGACTTCGGCTACTTTGTGCCTGTACTCAAGGGCCTTGAAGAAGATCTGACTGGAAATGTTGTAGGGGAAGTTTCCGGTTATGGCAAACTTGTTGGCGAACAATTCATCAAGACTAAGTCTGAGAAAATCTCCCTCAATCAGCTCCAGACTGTTGCCAAATCTTTGCCGAAGATACTCTGTCGACTCCCTGTCTATTTCAGCTGCTACGAACCGGGGAAAATTCCGTTCCAACAGGAAATGGGTCAGTATTCCCATCCCTGGTCCAACCTCTATTACACTGTCATAACCCTCTCCGGTAAGTGTGCCGGCTATACGGGCAGCGACATTCCTGTCCTTCAGAAAGTGTTGACCCAGGCTCTTCTTTGGCTTAATCACTGTCATCATCAGGACAAATATAGTGGTTGCAATCTCTTCTACTCAGGTTCAGGCTCTCAGGTGGGAGGCAAATTTTCTGAAAACCGGTATATGAAATGACTCTGTCAAATCGATAAGTTTTCTCAACAGATTATAATAGAGTGTTATAAAAAATATTCCTGACATAAGCCACAAGGCCATGATATTAAACCACAGAGTGTCTATTTTCAAATTACCCAGCTTCTTATAGGGTGCGTAGAAATGCGCACGTCCCCAATTTGACATTGGTTCCATATATGCGGGGTCGGCTTTCTGGATTATCCTGTCATCTGTTTCATAGATCTTTTCAACATAGTTACGATTCAGGACAAAATCGGCGATGCTTTCATTATGGTTATTCTCCCTGATAGTGACCAGTGCCTCCCTCCCACCGGCTTCCAAAAGCGATTCCACAATAGCATCCCTTTCAATCACATTTTTTGTCCATTCGGCACGGTACCAGAGTCTCAGACTATCGGCATGCCTTGTAGCCAGACTTGCAGTGTTTTCATCAAAGTCAGACCGGTTAAGCTTTGCGATCCAATCTCCCGGAACGATACCTGTTTGTTCTGAAAGTTGATTGAAATGATAATTCAGCTGCCTGAAGTTCTTTTCTGCATGCATGCGATACTCTTCCCTGTCTCCTGCAACCCGGCACTCTTCTATTTTTGTTTTAAGAGCCGGTAAAAGGAACGATGCATGCCAGTCATTCTGACTTATCGCCATCTCTGTTTCAAAGAAAGGCTTCTGGTAATGGTTACTTCTAAATTGTTCGACCATCAGTGCTTCATACGCCCATCTGGTTCCCATAATATCGCCTATTACAGGAACGTAAACCTTGCTGCTGATTGATTTGTGCAGATCATCGAAACGTATCATTGCTCCACCAAACAGAAGCTGGGGTACCAGCAGCAGGGGGATGAGGATATAGATGCTGATTGCCGAACGCATACCGGCAGAGATGTTCAATCCCATCATATTGCCATAGCATGCTGCTGAAAAAATAATTAGCCAGTGGCTAAGAAGCATACCATTGATTTCCAAAATCAGATGGGCTACAACAACATACGATAAAGTCTGAATGGCAGATAATACGAAAAGGAAGTTAACTTTTGAAACCAGATATGCGAGTCTGCTGATATTGAGGTATCTTTCTCTTTCAAGCACTTTTCTGTCTCTGAATATCTCTTCAGCGCTAACGGTAAGGCCGATAAAAACAGCAACAATCACTGACATAAAGAGGAAAACAAGTAAGTTCCTGTTGGCTGAAAAAATATAGCCTCCGGCAGTCAGATACTTTGAAAAGTAACCGAGAATAAAGGCAAGCAGGGGTGCTTCCACTAAATTTATGGTCATATACTGGCTATCAGCCCGTTTACGTGTAAAGTTACGCTTTACAAAGGTGCGAACCTGGTTAAGTTTCCGGGGTACCTTGAAATTACTCGGTGGCAGTGGTATACGGGAGGGATCAGGAGCAGGGATGACCTGCATTTTAGCGAGATACTTGGAATACCATTCCTCAGGTTGTATTTGCCGGGCTTTAGCAGGGTACCCTTCATTATCAATAACTCTGGCTTCAACTATCTGAAGAATGCTCTCAGTCTCTACATTACCACAATTAGGGCATTCACTTTCACCAGCATTCGCCTGAGATACCTCACTTTTGAAATAGACCAATGAATCGACAGGGTCTCCGTCATAGATCATATACCCTCCCTTATCAAGAAGCCATAGCCTGTCAAATAATTTGAGGATATCCGATGAAGGCTGATGTATTATCGCAAAGACAAGCCTGCCTTTAAGAGCCAGATTTTTGAGCAAGACCATCACTTTTTCCGAATCATGTGATGAAAGGCCCGAAGTCGGCTCATCGACAAAAAGTACAGCAGGCTCCCTCATAAGTTCGAGACCGATATTAAGCCTTTTTCTCTGTCCTCCACTCACTTTTTTGCTGAGTACATCTCCCACCTGCAGATCCCTGATTTCGGACAGCTCAAGATCAGCCAGCACCTTATCGACCACGTCTTTTAACTGCTCTTCGCTGAAATCACCAAAGCAGAGCCTGGCATTATAGTATAGGTTCTGATATACTGTCAGCTCCTCAATCAGCAGATCGTCCTGAGGCACATAACCTATAAGACCGGCAAGGGCATCACTTTCGTTATGAAGATCATAACCATTTATGTAAACATTCCCCGATGAAGGACTGAACTTGCCGTTAAGGACCTTTAGAAGGGTCGTCTTACCCACTCCGCTGCCACCCATAATCCCCACAAGGTTTCCTGACTCAACAGAAAAACTCATATTCCTCAACCCATACACCGACCCTCTGAAACGGTATTCTATCCCATGACCTTCGAAAACAACCTTGTGTGCAAACTTGCCTACAATAAACGACTTGTAAACCTTTGAATAATAGATCGGCTCAATTCCGGGTCCCTTTATATTCACACCCCTGTCGAGCAGGTATGCCCGGTAGGGAATAATATCTCGCCCCTTGAAATAGAGCTCCTGGTTCCCCTCATAGGTAAGCAGAATAGAGCCGGTACTCTCGATAAGAAGCAAATAGAGAGAACCACTGAACCCCTTTACCTTCATATGGTTCCATAGATGAAAGTTTTTGAACTGAGGTTTGCTGTCAACATTCTGATCACCGATGCCTTCGATTAAAAGCATATTTGACGGAGCTACCTTATCGAAATCTCCGCCTATCATGAAGGCATATGCATTTTCGAACTCGGCCGGAGGTATATTAAAGGTGCGGGCTACAATATCGATTATTATCCTCTCTTGTGAAGTAACAACCCTGTCTTCAAAAGCGAACTCGAGTAATTGCAGAAAGACTACCATTCTTTCATCAAGCAACAGCCCTTTCTTAATCTGACGACAGATGTTGGTTATCTGGAAAGTTATCAGAGAATTGTCATCAAAAAGATCCTGCTCGTCAATGGTCTTGAGTTCGGAGGCATAGAAATCAAGGTTGCTCTCAAACATTTCATAGTATTTCTCCTCAAGCTCCCTGTTAAGGTATCTGCGCAGATAGCTCCTCAGTATCTTCCTGCCCCTGGCGGTTACACTCCCCGGTTTAACAGTTGAGATAATGGCGAATATATGTATCAGGGCAAGTAATACAGAGTCTCTCATAAAAATACAATGAAAAAAACCGCAAAGAATTATGCTTTGCGGCAATGTTACTTATAACCCTCAGAAAATAAGCTTATCTCTAACCTCTGCTATTGCTTTCGTAAGATCCTCTACGTTATCAAGCGAAAGAGATGTTGTTATACCGGCATATATTTCTTCAATCGGTTTAAGTTCTCTGACGAATTCACTTAGCAGCGGGTCATCTTCATAAGGCTTTACAATCTCAAGGTAGAGTTCAAACGATTTCTTCTGCTCAAGCAAAACCCTTACTATACCTTCAACGTGATAGACCGACTCTGAAATATTAGTCGTGATGTACATCCCCTCCAGCCAGGCTCCTCCAACTACAAGCATTGCCAGGGACTCCTGGTTGTTATTATTCAGAAAAGTGAATGTGTTGTTGAATGCATCAGTAAGAATATTTACCAGCTCATCGCGGTTATCAAAATTATCTCTAATTTCATTATAAAGAGCCTCATCATATATCTGACTCATATTAAGCTCATTAGCAAGAATGCGGATTGCATTAAGGTAATTGATAACAGCCTGTTGTATATTATAGAGAGTTGCATAGCTGAGATCAGCACCGTAAATACCGAGATTGATCGCCCTGCTTCTGCTGGTAAGATATCTCGGGGCATTATCAACCGGATTGGAAATGCCGATAATATAGCCTACGTCAAGCTCTGTAAGCATTTTAATGACGTCTGCAGATGTTGGCAGCGGGTAGACGCTCTCCTCTATCTGCTGTTCAATCATTTCTCTCTGGTCAAGCTCTATCTGACTCTGCTCAGAAGTTGACCTGTTCCTGCAGGCACCTGCACCGATTGTAATAATCGCCAGAACAGATACAATTACGTAATTACGGATTTGTTTCATATATCAATATTAATTAGTTTACATAAATGAAATCGCTCATAAAAGTAAGAATAATATATGATTCATTTTAAAGTTTAGGCTTAAATTGTAGAGCAGCAGGACTACCGGTTAGAGGGTGTGCTATTTTAAGTATCTTTACAACCCGGAAAAGAGATGCATATTTAAAGAAGTCTGTTTCAAAAATGAAGAAAGGAATTCCGGTAAAATTAACCCTTGAAGACGGCTCATTCTACAGCGGCAGATCATTCGGGGCTACCTGTCCGGCTTCTGGCGAGGTCGTGTTCAACACAGCAATGACTGGTTACCCGGAAAGCCTTACTGATCCGTCCTACCGTGGGCAGATCTTATGTCTTACCTACCCTCTTGTAGGTAACTACGGGGCTCCGGGCAGGGATAATGAAAATGATCTGCTAAGATTTTATGAATCATCGTCGATACATATATCTGGACTGATAGTCTCTGATTACTCGTTTGAGTACAGCCATTGGAATGCTGACGAGAGCCTGGGTGACTGGCTCATGAAGAACAACGTACCTGGTATTTATGGTATCGATACCAGGGCCCTGACCAAAAGGCTCAGGGAAAAGGGTTCGATGCTTGGGAAGATAGAACCTGAAGGTAGTGAAACCTCCTTTTATGATCCTAACTCAATAAATCTGGTAAGTGAGGTAAGCAGTCGTGAGGTAAAGGTATACGGTAATGGCAAACACCGCATTGTAATGATAGATTGCGGGGTCAAGTACAATATTATCAGGAATCTGCTAAAGCGTGACACTACGGTAATAAGGGTTCCATGGGATTATGACTACCATGGGGAAGAGTATGACGGGTTATTTATCTCAAACGGGCCCGGTGACCCGAAGATGTGCGGTTGCACTATCGATAACATAAGAAAATCGCTGGATTCATCAAAACCGGTATTCGGAATATGTCTTGGTAACCAGTTGATGGCCCTTGCTGCCGGCGCAGATACCTTCAAGCTTAAATACGGGCATCGAAGTCACAATCAGCCTGTTCTTCGGGCAGGATCTAACAGGGCCTACATCACCTCACAGAATCATGGCTACGCAGTCGATAACGAAACCCTTCCTCCCGAATGGGAGCCGTTGTTTATCAACGTGAATGACAACACAAACGAGGGTATGAGACACAAATTCAAGCCGTTCTTTTCCACTCAGTTCCATCCCGAAGCCTCCGGCGGACCGACCGATACCGATTTTCTTTTCGACGAATTCATAGAAATGATAGAAAAGAACGGGGAGAGTCGCTAACCCTCCCCGTCAGATTTCTATTGCAGAAGCGCGGGCTATTAATCCATGATCCCGGAAACAATTTCAGATGCTGGTATGAGGGCAATGGTGCCGGCGACTTTTCCGGCGAATTCAAGTATCTCGTCAATACCGGGGTTGCCAATACTGCCAAGATGAGTATAGTCGGCAGGAGTTGTAGCCCTAAAGCTGCGGGTGCCAACTTCACCTGCCACTTTACGGTATGCATCCCTGAAAGGCACACCCTTCAATACCAGACGGTTTGCCTCTTCCGTAGCATATACTTCATTGTATCTGCCCTCCATTATATTATCCCGCACCCTCAACCCGTCAAGCATATAGCCTGTCATAGAGATAAGTGATCTTATTTCATCTGCCGCCGGGAACAGTACCTCCTTAATTACCTGGTAATCCCTGTTATACCCGGGTGGCAGGTTAGTGGTCATCATTATGATGGTTCCGGGCAAAGATAAAAGGAGATTGGTTCGTGCCCTGATTATTTCGAAGACATCAGGATTCTTCTTCTGGGGCATTATTGAGGAACCCGTTGAAAAAGAGTCACTCAAACCCAGAAAGGAGAACTCGCCGGAAAGAAAGAGACATATATCTCCGGAAAGACGGTTCAGAGAAAAGGCCGTTGAAGCGATTGCATCTGCAACAATCTTAGCCATTTTCCCCCTCCTCATCTGGGCATAAGGAGAACTCACAACCATCCTTTCGAACTTTAGAAGCGAGGCAACAACCTCCCTCTTCAGAGGTAGTGAGGTGCCGTATCCTGCTGCCGTACCGGCAGGAGAGACATTAACTGCAGACCATGCACCGGAAAGAGCCAGCAGGTCCTCCCCCAGGCTTTCAGCATACGAACCGAACCAAAGACCGAAAGTCGATGGCATGGCAGGCTGCAGATGAGTATGCCCAGGCATCATTGTGCCGGAATATCTCCTTCCAAGTGATGCAATCTTTTCAAGAAGACCAAAGGCATCGTCCGCAATCAGGGCTATTTCATGGCGCAACCACAGCGAGATATCAACCAGAACCTGATCATTCCTTGACCTGCCGGCATGTATCTTTTTCCCCGACTCTCCGGTTATGCTGACAAGCTCAGCTTCAACCATGCTGTGTACATCCTCAAACTCAGGGTCCCATTCAGTCAGACCGGCTTCAGCTTTTTGAAAAATTGAGTGCAGAGCCTCCAGTAATATAACCTTCTCTTCCCGCGAGATGATTCCGGATTCATAAAGCATAACGGCATGAGCCATTGTACCTGCAATGTCCCATACCAAAAGCCTTCTGTCAAGAATCCGGTCCCTGCCGGCAGTAAAATCATCGACTCTGCCATCGCTTGTTAAACCCTTATCCCAAAGTTTCATAAGCAGGTTGTTTTTGTTCTGACCCGGCCCCCACAATCGCCCTGTGAGCCATTAGCCTGATGGCATTGATGCGAATAAAGCCCCTGCTGTCGGTCTGGTCGAACCCACCTTCAATATCCATACTTGAGAGCTCCTTGTCATAAAGCGATGATGGCGATTCACGTCCTTCAATCATCACATTGCCCTTATAAAGACAGAGATGGACAGTACCATCAATCATCTCCTGGCTTTTATTGAGTGCCGCCATCAAAAAATCCATTTCAGGACTGAACCAGAAACCATTATATACCAGTTCCGAGAATACCGGCGCCAGCATATTTCTCAGCTTCATCACCTCACGATCCATTGCAATTCCCTCGATATCCATGTGAGCCGCCATCAATATCGTTGCCCCGGGTGTTTCATAAATACCCCTCGACTTGATACCGACATAACGGTTCTCAACCATGTCTGTCAGTCCAATACCATTGGCGGAACCAAGACTATTAAGGTAGGTGAAGAGCGAAAGCGGATCGCATACAGCAAAACCATCATCCCTGTTGACTACTTTCACCGGCAGACCGTCCATAAACTCTATTGAAATATGCGTACCTGTGTCAGGGGCATTCAGAGGGCTCCTTATTTTCGAAAGAATACCGTCACCGGCAAAATAGAGAGGGTCTTCGAGTATGCCGGCTTCGTGGCTTATATGCATAAGATTATCATCCTCACTGTAGGGCTTGTCAACCGAAGCCTTAACCGGAATGCCGTTCTCTGCAGCGTATCTCAACAGGTCTGTCCTTCCCCCGAATCTGGAAAGGAAATCATGCTCCTTCCACGGCGAAATGATACTGATGTCAGGCCTGAGGGCATAATAGGCAAGCTCAAACCTTACCTGGTCGTTTCCCTTGCCGGTTGCCCCGTGAGCAACATATCGTGCCCCCTCTTCACCGGCAATCTCTATCTGCTTTTTAGCTATCAGAGGTCGTGCAAGTGCAGTTCCAAGAAGATACCTTCCCTCATATATGGCATTGGCCTTGACAGCATTGAAAATATAATCTGTTACAAACTCCCTCTTCAGATCTGATATCACCACCTTCTCAGCACCGATCTCCAGAGCCTTCCTTTTAACCTCTGTGAAATCATCGTTTTGACCCACGTCAGCAACATATGCCGTTACTGAATAACCCTTATTGACAAGCCATTTAAGTATCACCGATGTATCCAATCCACCACTGTATGCAAGAATTACTTTGTCCATTTTGTTTTATAATAAAATATGAATAATTATTTATTTACTGATAAGCTATCAGCATCGCCTGATTGTTACCGATATTTTCAGGGAGATCCGGCAGAGTGAGCAAAACCGGATGGTCAGACCCTCCTTAGAGCATCAATGCCCGGAAATATATCTCCCAGGCTCTTCATTACCTCAGCTTTGGAGAAGCCGTCTGCAGGGATAAGGATTATTGTGTCATCACCGGCAACAGTACCGGCTATCCCATCCTTACAGGCAGTGTCGATCGTCGAGGCCACTCCAGCCGCAAAACCCGGAGATGTTTTAATAATCATCAACTCCCTGGCCCACAGCAGAGTAATTATGGCGCGATGATAAATCTCTGAGGCATTGTCAGGTGAGACCTGACCACTCCTGACCACCCTGTAGTATGGGGTACCGCCGCCATCGGAAAAGCGACCCACCCCTATCTGCCTTAAATCGCGGGAAAGCGTAGCTTGTGTACACTTTATCCCTGAACCCTCCAGAATCCTGAGAATCTCTTCCTGTGACGAAATATTACCTCCGGCAATTATCTCCTCAATCAGCTTTAATCTCTCAGGCTTTTTCATCCGTTAAAAATTTTCATGTTCGTTTTACGTATGCATATTTATGCATTCATAATGCAAATTTATACATTTATTTTAATCTTAAATGATATATATTGTTTTTTCTTCTATTTTTGCCTCCCAAACGGTGATCGATGGAAAACGGAATCGAAAAGGTGATCGTACTGGGGTCAGGCGCACTGAAAATCGGAGAGGCAGGCGAATTTGACTATTCAGGCTCGCAGGCGCTCAAGGCGCTTAAGGAAGAGGGTGTCTTTACAGTACTGATCAATCCCAATATTGCAACAGTTCAGACGTCAGAAGGGATAGCGGACAAGATCTACTTTCTGCCTGTAACTCCCTCATATGTGACCAGGGTAATCGAAAAGGAGAGACCTGACGGGATACTTCTCTCCTTCGGGGGACAGACGGCACTTAACTGCGGAACGGAACTCTACACCAGCGGGGTATTTGAAAAATATGGCATAAAGGTATTGGGAACGCCGGTAGCGGCTATTATGGATACCGAAGACCGTGAGCTGTTTGTCAGGAAACTTGATGAAATCAATATTGATACACCAAGAAGCATAGCTGCCGGTTCTGTAGAAGAATCACTGAAGGCAGCTGAAATGCTTGGTTTCCCTGTGATAATAAGGGCGGCATATACCCTTGGCGGACAGGGAAGCGGATTTGCCTCGAGCAGTGAGGAACTGAGAAACATTGCCACAAAGGCATTCTCATTTTCCCCCCAGATACTGGTTGAAGAGTCACTAAAAGGATGGAAGGAGGTTGAATATGAGGTTGTAAGGGACTGCTACGACAATTGCATCACCGTCTGTAACATGGAGAACTTCGACCCCCTTGGAATTCATACCGGCGAAAGCATCGTGGTGGCACCGTCTCAGACCCTCACCAACACTGAATACCATAAGCTCAGGGAACTCTCTGTCAAAATTATCAGGCATATCGGTATAATCGGTGAGTGTAACGTGCAGTATGCACTCGATCCCGGCTCGGAAGATTACAGGGTCATAGAGGTTAATGCAAGACTTTCACGCTCAAGCGCACTGGCATCGAAGGCTACCGGATACCCGCTTGCCTTTGTCGCAGCCAAACTCGCCCTTGGTTACGGTCTGCATGAACTTAAAAACAGTGTCACCAAAACTACCACAGCATGTTTTGAACCCGCACTGGATTACATTGTATGCAAGATTCCCAGATGGGACCTCAATAAGTTCGAAGGAGTTTCTCATGAACTGGGTAGCAGCATGAAGAGTGTGGGTGAGGTTATGGCAATAGGCCGCACCTTTGAGGAAGTCATTCAGAAAGGGTTACGGATGATAGGTCAGGGCATGCACGGCTTTGTCGGCAACAGGAACCTGACATTCAAAGATGTACGAAAAGAGCTGGCCGAGCCTACTGACATGAGGATTTTCTCGATTGCCGAGGCTCTAAGGCTTGGTTTCTCAATTGATGAAATCAATGAACTTACCAAAATTGACAGATGGTTCCTGTACAAACTACGAAATATTAACGACATAGCAGAAAGGCTGTCGAAATACAACTCCCTTTCGGAACTTCCTGCAGAGTTGCTCAGAGAAGCTAAGATACATGGTTTCAGTGATTTTCAGGTTGCAAGATATGTTCTCAGATCTGAACCTGAAGAGATTCAGGAAGCGCTTCTCAGGGTAAGGAAACAGAGGAAGGCGCATGGCATTATTCCATGGGTAAAGCAGATAGACACCCTGGCTGCTGAATATCCTGCAATGACTAATTACCTGTATCTTACATACAGTGGTTCTGAGCATGATATATGGTACCATAATGACAAGCGGTCGGTAATAGTGCTTGGATCAGGTGCTTACCGGATAGGGTCAAGCGTAGAGTTTGACTGGTGCTCTGTAAATGCCATCGAAACAATCAGGAAGCAGGGATTGAGGTCAGTAATGATAAACTATAATCCTGAAACCGTAAGTACCGACTATGACATATGTGACAGACTCTACTTTGACGAGCTCTCCTTCGAAAGGGTCATGGACATAATCGAATTGGAAACTCCTGCCGGGGTTATACTCTCAATGGGTGGCCAGATACCAAACAACCTGGCCATGAGGCTCCATAAAGAGCATGTTCCGATACTGGGCACCTCCGCCTCCTCTGTCGACAAGGCAGAGAACAGGCATAAGTTCTCATCAATGCTCGACAGGCTCGGTATTGATCAGCCCCGGTGGATGGAGCTGACCAGTATAGATGAAATATTCGGATTTGTCGACCGTATAGGCTTCCCTGTCCTTGTCAGACCGTCATACGTACTGTCAGGAGCTGCCATGAACGTGGTCTCTAACCGTAACGAGTTAACCCATTTTCTGGAGCTTGCATCAAACGTCTCAAAGCAGTATCCCGTGGTGGTATCAGAGTTCATTGAGAATGCCAAGGAGATTGAGATCGATGCAGTCGCCTCGGGTGGGGAAATAGTAGCCTATGCTATAAGTGAGCATGTCGAATTCGCGGGGGTCCATTCAGGAGATGCCACAATTGTATTTCCGGCACAGAAGATATATTTTGAGACAGCAAGAAGAATTAAGAGAATATCAAGGCTTATTGCAGGTTCACTGAATATAACGGGGCCTTTCAATATTCAGTTTCTGGCAAGGGATAACGACATAAAGGTGATCGAGTGTAATCTGAGGGCGTCGAGAAGTATGCCCTTCGTATCGAAGGTTTTAAAGGTCAATCTTATTGAACTGGCAACCAAAGTCATGCTGAACGTTGAGGTCGCCAAGCCTCATAAATCGGTTTTTGACCTTGACTATGTGGGAGTAAAGGCTCCGCAGTTCAGTTTCTCGAGACTTGCCAGGGCCGACCCGGTATTAGGTGTCGATATGGCCTCAACCGGAGAGGTCGGATGCATAGGTGAAGGATTCTATGAAGCCATACTGAAGGCAATGTTTTCAGTGGGTTACAGGGTGCCTCGTAAAAGCATCCTTCTCTCAACTGGTCCTGCCCGCTCGAAGGTGGAAATGCTCAACAGTGCCAGAGCCCTGAAGGAGAAAGGATACAGGCTGTTCGCAACCCGAGGGACCCAGCTATTCCTCGAAAATGCCGGAGTTGAAGCGGAGGTCGCCTACTGGCCTGATGAAAAAGAATCACCAAACACCATTGAGCTGATCAGCAGCAGGGAAGTTGACCTTGTTGTTAACATACCCAAGGATCTGTCACCCACGGAGCTGAACAATGATTACCAGATAAGGAGGAGCGCCATTGATTTCAATATTCCGCTGCTTACCAACGCAAGGCTAGCATCTGCATTTATTCTCGCATTCTGCAAGCTGACCGAAGATAATATAGCCATCAGGAGCTGGGACGAATATTAACCGGTCTGATTATTTTTGGTAAATTGCAATCATAATTACTAATCACCGATGGAAAATATAGTTGTAAGAGCCGCCAGTGAAGGCGATGCACCGATAATACGCGATTTCCAGCTGGCCATGGCCAGGGAGACAGAAAACCTGGAACTTGACATGGAGAGGGTCACCAGAGGTGTAAACGCAATTTTCTCCGGCAGGGGGAAAGGGAGGTATTTTATATCCGAGGCAGACGGCAAGGTAATCGCATCACTGCTGATGACATATGAGTGGAGCGATTGGAGAAATACGGATATCTGTTGGTTCCAGTCGGTATATGTCTTACCGGAATTCAGACGCAGGGGTGTTTTCAGAAAGATGTATGAATTCATAAAGGAAGCTGCGATGAAAGAGGGTGTGGGGGGCCTCAGACTCTATGTCGAGACCGGGAACCTGAGGGCGCAGAAGACATATGAGTCGATGGGAATGGACGGTTCTCACTACAAAATGTATGAATGGCTCAGGGATTGATATTGCATGGTACTCTTTTATATTTCTTGTACCATATCTTTTTGTAATTGTTCGGGTATGCCAGGGGCTCAGCAGGATTGAACCCTCCTATCCCCGGCCCGCATCATCAGTGAAAGTCTCGGTAATAATTACCACCTGCAGGAGCCCGGAGGCGAGTGAGGATTTATTATCTGACCTTACTCTTCAGATCTATAATCATAATGCATATGAGGTAATTATAGCCGACGACTCGGGTGGCAGTTGGGAAATGTATACCCAAAAGGCCGATCTGCCCGGATTCAGAGTAGTGCCTAACAGGGGTTCAGGCAAGAAGGGCGCTATTGATACAGCTATAAGTGAGGCTGAAGGTGAACTTATTATTACTACTGATGATGACTGCCGGGTGGGGAAAGATTGGATACTTGCGATCGCGTCACATTACAAAATGTCCAAAGCCGGAATGATCATCTGTCCGGTTGAACTCACTGGCAATAACTCCCTGTTCAGCAAACTTCAGCAGCTTGAGTTTATTAGCCTTCAGGGAGTTACTGCGGGATCAGCCTTGCTGGGCGATCCCCTGTTGTGCAATGGTGCCGGCCTGGCATTCAGGCGCGATTTATACCCGGGATTGGAACAATTACCTGGCAGTGACATGCCATCAGGCGACGATATCTTCTTTCTTCACTACCTGAAGAGGAAAGGTATACCGGTTGAATGGGTTGAATCTGAAA
The DNA here is from genome assembly GCA_046484805.1 of Bacteroidales bacterium. Lineage (GTDB taxonomy): Bacteria > Bacteroidota > Bacteroidia > Bacteroidales > VadinHA17 > SLNP01. The sequence continues at coordinate 80,479 of JAWOIF010000157.1, read as the reverse complement.
GCGCAACCGTCAGGACAGAAGTTGCCGGAACTATTTCCGGTTTCATCAGGCAGCGATCACGCTGGGCATCGAAGTCGCTTTTCTACAACGATCCTTCAACCATTTTTGCAGGCCTGGCGGTACTACTTGCCTGTGCAATCACCGCAACATACATTGTATTGTCATTCATCGACCCGGTATTTATCAGAACAGCCGTTATACTGCTTCTGGTAAAATCGATACCTGACTCGCTGGTCATTATAAACAGGCTGCGCTTCCATAACAGAACGGATCTTATCTGGTATTTCCCGGTCGCGCAGCTTATATATCCGTTTTACGCACTAATATCTGTTTTTGGCGGACTTTTCAGTAAAAAAAAGTGGTGAGCGTGTATCCCCGAACAGGAAGCCTCAGTTGCCCAGCTCAGAGAGAAACTTGATGCGCATTAGCCTTATCTCCTCCTCCTCAAATTCGCCACCCAGTTCCTGTATGGCTTCCTCGATGCTGTCGGTCTCGGCCTCCTCCCTGAAATACAAAAAAATATCTTCCTGCCTTTCTTCGTCTATCACTTCGTCTATATAGTAATCGAGATTAAGCCTGGTTCCGGAGTGAACTATGGCCTCAACCTCTGAAATGAGTTCATCGAGGTCGAGTCCCTTGGCATTTGCGATATCTTCAAACGATCTTTTTCTGTCAATGCTCTGGATAATGTAAACCTTCAGCCCCGATTTATTGACCACTGATTTTACAACCATGTCAAGAGGTCTGATGATCTCTTTCTCCTCCACATACCTCTTTATCACTTCAACGAACTCATGTCCGTACCGTTGGGCTTTTCCGGCTCCCACCCCTGAAATGTTCTGCAGCTCTTCGATTGTAACCGGGTACTGAATAGCCATCTCCTCAATAGAGGGATCCTGAAAAATAACAAAAGGAGGTACATTTTTCTGTTTTGAGATCTTTTTTCTAAGATCCTTCAGAATACTTACCAGCTCTTCATCAACAGCGGCTGTACGTGCCCCGAAGGCTGCATCCTCTTCTGAAGCCTCGCTGTAATCATGGTCTTCGGTCAGCAAGAACGGCTCGGGTTTTTCGAGGAAGTCATTCCCTTTCTTTGTCAGCTTCAGCAGTCCGTAGTTCTCTATATCCTTTGTCAGTAGCCTGGCAATAAGAGCCTGCCTGATAACCATATTCCAGAACCTCTCGTCTTTTTCATCACCTGTTCCGAATATTTCGAGTTTATGATGCTTGTATGACTTGATGGCACTTGTGGCTTTCCCTGCGAGGATGTTGGCAATATGATCGGCCTTGAATTTTTCCCTGACTGCGAGCACTGCCTCGAGAATGCTAACCACGTAATCGGCGCCTTCGAACTGGGTTTTAGGGTGAAGACAGTTATCACAGGCTTCACAATTTTCAGGTTCATACTCTTCACCGAAATAATGCAGCAGCAGTTTGCGGCGACAGACCGATGACTCGGCATAGGAGACTGTTTCGAGAAGCAGTTGCTTGCCTATCTCCTGCTCAGCAATAGGTTTGCCGTGCATGAATTTCTCAAGCTTAACAATGTCGCTATAGCTGTAATATGTGATGCACCGGCCCTCTCCGCCGTCGCGGCCGGCTCTTCCGGTTTCCTGGTAGTAGCCCTCGAGGCTCTTGGGAATATCATAATGGATTACATACCTCACATCAGGCTTGTCGATTCCCATTCCAAATGCGATAGTGGCTACTATCACATCTGCCTCCTCCATAAGGAATTTGTCCTGATTCATTGTACGGGTCGCCGAATCCATGCCGGCATGATAAGGCAACGACTTGATGCCGTTGACTTTCAGCATCTCGGCAAGTTCCTCCACCTTTTTTCTGCTCAGGCAGTATATGATGCCTGACTTACCGGCATTGTTCTTAATATATTTTATAATCTCCTTGGAGACCTCCTGTTTGGGCCTCACCTCATAATAGAGGTTTGCCCTGTTGAAAGAGGATTTAAAGATTTCAGCATCAAGTATCCCGAGGTTTTTCTGAATATCGTGCTGCACCTTGGGAGTAGCAGTAGCAGTGAGCGCTATTATAGGCGAGCGGCCTATCGTATCTATCATAGGTCTTATCCTGCGGTACTCAGGTCTGAAATCATGACCCCATTCAGATATGCAGTGGGCTTCATCAATGGCATAGAAAGAGACCTCAATGTTGCGCAGGAAATCGATATTTTCCTCCTTTGTAAGCGACTCGGGGGCTACATAAAGCAGTTTGGTATTTCCACCCAGCACATCTTTCCTCACTTTGCTTATTGCCGATTTTGTAAGCGATGAATTGAGAAAGTGTGCCACATTATCATCGGTACTGAAATTACGCATGGCGTCAACCTGATTCTTCATCAGGGCAATCAGCGGAGATATGACAATTGCCGTTCCCGATTCCATCACGGCAGGTAACTGATAGCATAGAGACTTACCTCCTCCCGTGGGCATCAGAACAAAAGTATCATTGCCGGCAAGAACATTCTTGATGATCGGTTCCTGGTTACCCTTGAAGTTGTCGAAACCGAAATATTTCTTCAGATACCCATGTATGGAAGAGTCATCGAACATAATAACAAACCATATAAATGCAAAAAATCAAATAAACACCCCTTTCAGTACTCAATTATAATAATTACACCAGTACTTTAATGATCACAAGTACATGTAACCAAATATAAACAATTTTATTGTTAGATAAAAACCAAAATGAGATATGCAATGGTATGGTTTTTTTATTGAAAATTGTTCAGACAACCGCTGGTGAGGTATTTTAAGCCTGTATTGTAAAGGTAAATTAGTTTTCGCATCTTTGCATGCTGCTATACAACAGCTTAATTCTCTATTGATGATGGCACCAAGAGGAGGTGGAAAAACGAAAAGTGAAGGAGAGATGACATTCCTGGAGCATCTCGAGGAGTTGCGGTGGCATATTATCAGAGCAGTGCTTGCAATTTTCGTTATGGCCATTGTTGCCTTCCTCTTCAAGGATATTATTTTTGACAAGATAATACTATCACCGAAGGATCCCGGATTCCTTACGAACAGGTTACTCTGCCGCCTTGGTGAACTGGTAAACATCAAGGCTCTCTGCATCAACCGGACCCATTTTGAGATCATCAATATCAAAATGGCAGGCCAGTTTACAACACATATAGCAATTTCACTGATTTCAGGTGTTATAGTTGCGTTTCCCTATATTTTCTGGGAATTCTGGAGGTTTTTCAAACCGGCTCTTTATGATAACGAATATACCCATGCCAGGGGAGCAGTCTTTTACTCTTCGGTACTGTTTCTTACGGGAGTGTTGTTCGGATATTTCATAATTGCCCCTCTGTCGATACACTTCCTTAGTTCTTATACCGTGAGTGCTCAGGTAACCAATCAGATATTCCTCAGGTCATATATCGGAACAATAACCTCAATATCGCTTGCCAGCGGTCTCATTTTTGAGCTGCCAATCGTTATCTATTTCCTGTCGCGAATCGGGCTGGTAACCCCTGTGTTCCTGAAAAAATACCGTAAGCACTCCCTGGTGGTCATCCTTCTGCTGGCTGCCATCATTACGCCTCCTGACATCTTCAGCCAGGTACTTGTATGCCTGCCTCTGCTGATATTGTACGAGGCTGGGATTGTTATTTCGCGAAGGGTAGAGAGGAGACGCCTTGAGGAGGACAGAAGAAGAGAAGCAGAGTATTCGGCAAACCCGGGTGAAAACAGATCTTTATAGAGACACATGAGACTATATACCGAAAATCTGGTTAAGAGATATAGAAAACGGACCGTTGTCGACCATGTTTCAATCGAGGTTCAACAGGGAGAGATTGTAGGTCTGCTCGGCCCCAACGGAGCGGGAAAGACAACTTCGTTTTATATGATCGTGGGGTTGATAAAGCCCAATGAGGGCAGAATCTTCCTCGACCAGGAAGAAATAACCGACCTGCCGGTCTACAAGAGAGCCCGGAAGGGGATTGGCTACCTTGCACAGGAACCCTCGATTTTCAGGAATCTGTCGGTTGAAGACAACCTGAAAGCCGTTCTTGAAATGGCTGATATGCCCGCCGAAGAACAGAAAGAGAGGGTGGAAACGCTATTGTCAGAGTTTGGGCTCACCAGGATAAGGAAAAGCAAAGGATATCAGCTTTCGGGAGGCGAACGCAGGCGCACTGAAATAGCCAGAGCCCTGTCGCTGAAACCTAAATTCATATTGCTAGATGAACCATTTGCAGGCGTTGACCCTATAGCCGTGGAGGATATACAGGAGATTGTAGCCAGTCTTAAGGATAAAAATATCGGCATTCTTATAACCGATCATAACGTTCATGAAACCCTGTCAATAACCGACAGGGCATACCTTCTCTTTGAAGGAAACATCCTGAAATCGGGTACAGCCGATCAACTCGCTGAAGATGAACATGTACGAAAAGTGTACCTGGGCAAAAATTTTGAACTTAGAAGATAGTCAGATCCTCATTGCCATAATGATTATTTTTGTACCTTTGCGCGGAATTTCACGCGGATGTGGCGTAATTGGTAGCCGCGCAAGACTTAGGATCTTGTGCCTTAGGGCGTGGGGGTTCGAGTCCCTTCATCCGCACCTGATTTAAACCGCTTAAACGGATCGACAGAAAGAGGGTTTGGGCGGTTTTTTGCAAAACAAAAAATTTAAACGGATGAATATCACGCTTGAAAAGATTGATGAACTAAATGCAGTTGTTAAGGTTACGGTAGAAAAACCTGACTATCACGAGGAAGTTGAGTCAGCACTGAAAAAACAGCGCCGCAATGCACAGCTAAAGGGCTTTCGCCCGGGAATGGCGCCTATGGGACTGATCAGAAAACTGTATGGCAAGGCCGTGTTGCTTGAGGAATTGAACGGTATTGTTTCGAATAAGCTGTCTGACTACATTACTACAGAGAAACTCGATATTCTGGGAGATCCTCTTCCTCATGAAGCTGATCCTGATGAATTCGACAATATGACAGATTTCACCTTCAGTTTTGACATTGGCCTGACTCCACAGTTTGAGCCTCAGTTCTCAAAGAAGAGTAAGATACCATATTATATTATCACCCCTGACCAAAAAATGAAGGATGGTTTCATTGATAACCACCGCCGCCGCCACGGAGAATTCATAGAAAATGATACTGTTGGGGAACAGTCAATGATAAAGGGGACTACCGTATCACTAAACGAAGACAACGAACCCGCCGAGGGCGGAATCAGGGCTGAAAACGTCTCTCTGCTTCTTTCGATGGTAGATGAAGAGTCTGAAAAGAACCTGTTTATCGGTAAGAGAGTGGGAGAAACAGTAATATTCGATATCAGGAAGACACTGAAAAACGAAACGGAGATTTCTTCTTTCCTCAAGATCGCGAAAGATGACTTAGATTACGCAGTTGGAAATTTCGCTCTGGAGATCGAGTCTGTAAGCACTTTCGAACCTGCCAGTCTCAATGCTGAGTTCTTCAAAAAAGTATATGGCGGTGAAGAAGATATGACCGAAACTCAATTCATCAGTAAGGTTGAGGAAGAGATTGCTGAGAACCTGAGAAAAGAGAGTGACTACCGTTTCAGGGTCGATGCTATAGATTACGCGGTTGAGAAAACTAAGCTTGACCTTCCCGAGGCCTTCCTGAAAAGGTGGCTTCTGACTGCAAATAAAGATTTGTCTGAAGAGCAGATTGAAAAGGAGTTTGATTCTTTCAGGAAAGACATGAAATGGCAGCTTATAAGAAACAGGGTGGCCTCCATGAACGAATTAAAGGTTTCTGAAGAGGACCTTATGCAGGAAGCCATGGCTATAACACGCAACCAATTCATGCAATATGGCCTCTATTATGCAACAGATGAACAGATTTCCGTCTATGCCCGTGAATTACTCAAGAAGGAAGAAGAGGCCAGAAGACTGGCAGACAGGGTGCTTGACACAAAGGTTACCGACTTCATCAGGGAAAATGTAAAACTCGATGAAAAGAAGATTACCTCCGAACAGTTCAACAAACTGTTCGAATAGCAGTGACATGAATACAATATTTTAGGGATAATTTAGTAATTTTGAATCTGAACCAATTCTACTGATCATGAGCAACTTTGATGATTTCGGGAAATTTGCAAGAAGCAAGAAAGGACTTAGCAGTCTGATGCTGCACAAATATGCAACCGTTTCCGGAAGTTATATCTCTCCCACAATCATCGAGGAGAGGCAGCTTAACATTGCAACGATGGACGTTTTTTCACGGTTGATGATGGACAGGATCATCTTCCTGGGGCTACCGATATATGATGATGTGGCAAATATTATACAGGCACAGCTTCTCTATCTCGATTCAACAGACCCTGGAAAGGATATACAGATATATTTTAACAGTCCGGGTGGCTCTGTATATGCCGGGCTCGGTATCTACGACACCATGCAGTACATAACAGCCGACATTGCAACTATATGTACCGGCATGGCTGCCTCGATGGCCGCTGTCTTGCTTACTGCAGGAACCAAGGGCAAACGGTCGGGACTGAAACACTCGCGCGTGATGCTGCACCAGCCCTCGGGAGGTGCAGAAGGGCAGGCTGCCGACATTGAAATCATGGCCCGTGAAATTATGAAGCTTAAAAAGGAACTATACGAGATAATTGCTTTACACGCCGGCAAAGACGCCGAAAAAGTGGAAAAGGATTCGGACCGTGATTACTGGATGACAGCGGAAGAGGCAAAAGCTTACGGCCTCATCGATGAAGTCCTCTTCAGACCAAAAGAAAAGAAATAGTGATGGACAAATGTTCGTTCTGCGGCAGAACCAAGAAAGAGGCCAATATCCTTATTGCCGGTCTCGATGGCCATATTTGTGATCACTGCATTGAGCAGGCTCACAATATCATGGTTGAAGAGATGGGCAGTAAATCGGGTTTCTCCGTAGAAGAGATAAACCTTCTGAAGCCCATTGAGATAAAAGAGTTTCTCGATCAATATGTAATCGGACAGCACGATGCCAAGAAAATCCTTGCCGTGGCTGTTTACAACCATTACAAGAGGCTTACACAGAAAACCGAAAATGATGATATTGAGGTAGAAAAATCAAATATCATTCTGGTGGGTGAAACAGGTACCGGCAAGACCCTTCTGGCAAGGACGATAGCAAAGATGCTGCATGTACCATTTACAATTGTCGATGCAACAGTGCTTACCGAAGCCGGTTATGTAGGTGAAGACATCGAAAGTCTCCTCACAAGGCTGCTGCAGAACGCCGATTATGACGTAAAGGCTGCTGAAAGAGGCATCGTTTTCATCGACGAGATAGACAAGATAGCCCGCAAAGGTGATAATCCTTCCATCACACGTGACGTTTCCGGCGAGGGTGTTCAGCAGGGCCTGCTGAAACTGCTGGAAGGCGCAGTGGTTAATGTGCCCCCGCAGGGAGGCAGGAAGCACCCGGAGCAGAAGATGATTCCCGTTGATACAAAGAACATCCTTTTTATATGCGGAGGTGCCTTTGACGGAATAGAAAAGAAGATAGCCTCACGGCTTAACACCCAGGTTGTTGGCTACGGGGCCTCAAAGCACCGTGAAAGGGTAGACAAGGGAAACCTGATTCAGTACATCGCCCCTCAGGACCTCAGGTCTTTCGGCATGATACCTGAAATTATCGGCCGGCTGCCGGTACTGGCACACCTCGATCCACTCGATCGCAAGGCTCTCAGGGAAATCCTTACTGATCCGAAGAACGCCATTACCAAGCAATATATCAAGCTGTTTGAAATGGACGGTATCAAGCTCTCATTCAGTGATGAAGCCCTCGACTACATAGTTGACAAAGCAATAGAATTCAAACTCGGAGCACGGGGACTAAGAGCAATATGCGAATCAATAATGATAGATGCCATGTTCGAACTCCCATCTACCGATGAGAATGAATTTATGGTTGCAACCGAATATGCAATGAAAAAGCTTGAAAGGATAAACATGAAAATGCTAAAATCAGCCTGACATCTTATTGGAATATTCTGAAAACAGAGTTTAGATAAAAACACAGAGGCTGTCTCAAAAGGGCAGCCTCTCTTCTTTTTAGTGCATATCATTATCTCTGCTGGACCGAGTTATACTAACTTAATAGTTGTCATTCCAAATTTTCAACCAGGCCTGTATATCAACTATATTTTGGGTTTTTCATCTGAAAAAAGATTTGGTAAAGCTAAATCTATGATGTAATTTGCTTTCTGCAATACAATTCGATCTGTCACCAATACTATATCACATCATGAAACAAGGAACCTTAATTTTCTTAATTTTCCTCCTGTCTTCTTGTTTACATTTAGCAGGACAGGGAAGAGGACAATTTTATTCCTATGATGCAAATGGCAACAGGACTTGCAGGGAAATTGTTATTGAGCAATTGATGCCTCTTGAATTTCCGGTTACGACGCCTGAAGAATTTAAACCAATAAAGGTTGAACAGGAATTCTTCATGAAAGTCTTTCCTAATCCCACCAGGGGCAAAATAAAAATTGAACTCTCAGGGTTTGAAGTAGGATTTAGGTCTAAGTATTTTGTATACAACTTAAATGGGAATCTTCTCTTAACAAAAGCCATCAACTCCAATGAAATGGAGGTCGACCTTACAGGATTGAGGGATGGGGTTTATGTTCTCCGCATTCGAATGGAAAAAGAAGTATATGACTGGAAGATTATTAAATCGGGGTATAGATAAATGTATAAGATGATGCTACAATAAGTCATTATAAAAAAGCCTGTTATGAAAAAACAAATATCCGTAGCAATATTCATTATATTATCTTTCAATATTTCTGCTTTTCCCTCTGTCATTGATACGACAAGGATTGTCGGCTCTGCACAAGGAGTCTTTTCCGTGTCTTTAAGTGGTGCATCAACTTATACAATACCGGTTTTTGCCTCCCCGGGAACAGGAGGAATGAGCCCCCAGCTAAGTATAGATTACAATAGCTGCTCGGGAGAAGGTTTATTTGGAAAGGACTTTCATCTTAAAGGGCTTACTTCCATTTACAGGGTTGTTACGCCCTATTACATGAATGGAGTTGTTAAGGCAATTGATATGGATAGCGATGATCTTTTTGCACTTGATGGTAATTATCTGATTTCTGCAACAGGTGCTTATGGTGGAGACAACTCAACATATAAGACTGAATCAGAAACCTTTGCAACCATTATATCACATGGAACAAGTGGTCCCGCATGGTTCGAGGTAATAATGAAAGATGGTACTGTCATTGAGTATGGCAATGCGTCAAACTCAAAGGTAGTGGATGACAACTCCCGGGCAATTGTTTGGAATGTTACAATGATTACAGATGTTCATGGCAATTATATTTCTTTCAATTATGGATACAACTATTCTATCGGTCAGTCCTTTCTTGAAAGCATCCACTATACAGGAAATAATTCAGAGAATTTGATTCCGTATAATGAAATTGCATTCTCATATGAAACGAGACAAAACAAGAACCAGGTATTCTTCCCTGGCGGTGAGACTCCGCAGAAGCTGCTTATAAACAAGATAGAAGTTATTTGCGATGATACTCTTGTCAGAAGGTATGACTTCGATTATAATACCAACTTTTACACAAAATTAGTTGAGATTAGTGAATCTGCCGGTGATGGATCTTCATTCAATAATACCAGGTTCCAGTGGGGGACTAATAGTTTGCCATCGACCAGGCTTGTAGATGCCGGGTCCGTTACAACAAGCGATAAACGCATCTTCACAGGTGACTTTAATGGTGATGGCAAACCTGATTATATTACAATGGCAAAGAAAACCATATATAGCACATCAGATGTATGGAAATTATACCTCTATAATGAGGATATAGATGATTATGTAAACACTGACTCCGGCGTCCTGAACTCAGCCTTCATTGGCATTGTGGTTTTCGACTATGACGCTGATGGAGATGATGATACATATTGGCAATACCGATCTACTTATTATGAGGACTTCAAGTATTATGAGCTGGATGGAGTGGAGTTGGTTAATGTGAGTGCCAGAAATTACAGATATAACACTTCGGCAAACAATGTCGGATACTGTATTCCAGGAGATTTTGACGGGGATGGAGATATAGATAGAATGTTTGTCAATTACTCAGGAGGCTATTATTCATCAGGCACCATACAAGGTATTAACATTCAGGGTCAGCACTTTTTATCCTTTTCTGGTGTAAGAAATGTTTCTGTGATTGATTTTAATGGTAATGGAAAGTCGGATATTCTTACTGAGAATAACGGCGTATTCAAAATATATGAATATGTTAAATATGATGAGGACTTTAGAATCCTCGTCAGTTATTATTATAATTCTTATAATGATGAATACTATAGTGGTGATTTTAACGGTGATGGGAAGACAGATTTGTTGTTAGTTGACAAGTATTCGATACCGGACTCAATACGAACCAGAATTGCCTTTTCTGACGGAGAAACTTTCCATTCTGTTCAAGGCCCAATATCTATTTACTCCTTTGTTGGTCAGCCAGTTGGCGGAGAACCTCCTTTAGGTGGCGAGCCTGAACCCATTACTTATTACGAAGAGCTAAGTCTTCAATTATTCGTTCATGATTTCAACAGGGACGGTAAAACAGATATATTTAAATCATTATATATTAAAGAAGCAACCGGTATTCCGGGAGAGGCTATGACCTATACCGACATTCTTACAGAAGACATGTATATAAGTACCGGCCTTCAGTTCAAAACCGAATCCATTTATTCGGGGGCTCAAAAACCGAGATACTCGAATCTGCTGGACAATAACTTTGATGGAACAACAGACCTTCTTATTATGATGAATAATGGAGGGGACAAAGTTTTGGAGTTTTACCCGGGAGACAAAAGGGGTTTGATTGTTGCTATCACCAATGGGCTGAACCTGACTCATCATATCCAATATGGCCTGCTTACTAATTCCAGTATCTATCTTACAGAATCTGAAACATTTCATTCATATGTAAGAAGAGCTATTTACCCTAAAAAAGTAGTTCATAATGTAAAGATATATAATGATAATACAGAAGTCTTATTAGGTGAAAAAACATATTATTACTCCAATCTAAAGGAACACCTTCGGGGCAAAGGGTCGCTTGGTTTTACGAAAAACTTCATCTGCGACAATATAACCACAGACAGCACAATAATAGAACTCTCCTATGACACCCTGTTTTTCAATACCTACCTTTCACAAACAAGAATTTTCTTTGGTGGCGAACTCGTGCAAAGGCAAGAATATGAACAATCAATCGATTCTTTGTTTGATGGGAAAAGATTTTTTGCATATCGTAGTCTCTCTACAGACTATGATATAAGTAACGACGTAAAAAATCAGGTGTCAGCAACAATAGACACTCTTGGGAACATAACATCCACAGTAACCAAATTCATGGATTTGAATGATAATATAACAGTGAGTGTCGTAGAAGCATATTCGAACTTTACAGGTCATGGAATGCCTCATAATGAAATAATTATGACAACCCGAGGGGGTGATACCATTGTCAGAAACAACCTGTATGAATACTATCTTTCCGGAAAACTAAAAAAAGAAACGAGATTATTCGGTACAACAGATACTCTGAGGGTTACGTATACTTATGATAACTATGGTAATTCTACCTCTATTCAGATAAGTGATGGTACAACGTCAAAGACTACTGAAATGAGTTGGGAATCTCCAAGGAAGAGATTCATGGTCTCAAATACCAATCCACTTGGAAAGACAACAACATATTCTTACTTCCAATCTTCAGGAGGGCTCAAAAGCAGTGTTGATCATAATGGCCTCTCAACAAAATTCTCTTATGATGCTTTTGGTAATATAACCACGGTAGAGTATCCATCAGGCAATACAGAATATATAAATCTGGGTTGGTCATGTGGAGTGGAAAATGCTGATGATCTCTATTATGTTAAAACCAGTTCATCCGGCAATCCTGTTACATATACTTTCTATGATATTCTTGGCAGAGAAGTCAGAGCCAAGACTCAGGGCTTTGACGGAACATTCCTGATTACAGACAAAGAGTATGACGTTAATGGCAGGATTAATAAAGCCTATTCCCCTTATTTTGATGGTGAAAGCAGAACACAGTATGTTGAATACAATTATGATTCTAAAAACAGGCTCTCCTCAGAAACCGTTTTTCCACAGAATGTTACAACCAGCTATACTTACACACCGCTGAAAACAACCATAACAAAAGGTAACAGATCTTTTTCCCGGGAAATTGATGAATCCGGTTTGATTGTTGAGACAACAGAACCAGGAGGAACAATTCAATATGCTTATAATCCAGACGGCAAGGTAACGTCTATTACCTCACCCTCAGGGACAACCGTCATCACTTATGATCAGTATGGATTCCAGGATGAGCTGATCGATATTGATGCCGGAATAACAGATTATGATTACAATATATACGGAGAGCTTATAAGGCAAACAGATGCTGAAGGCAGTGTTGTTGATATGGAATATGATCCTCTTGGAAGATTAACTAAGGTTGCAAGGCTTGGTGGGGATACCATTACATACACTTACAATTCTTCCTCAAGCTATCTTACAAGCATTTTATCGACCAACGGATCTGAACATACCTTCACCTACGACTCTTTATTCAGGGTTGCATCAAAGTCTGAAAGGATTGAGCCTGGAAACATCTTTACTGCACAGTACTCTTACCTCGCAAATGGAGACATCTCTTCTGCCGGATTTAACAATTTTGCAACCATTTCATATGATTACAATAACTATGGTTATCTGAACCAGGTTAATCTTGAAGTATCTTCAAGCCTTACTACGATTTGGCAAGCCAATAGTATGAACCAATACGGAATTATAGATAATTACGATTTGGGCAACGGGGTAAATACCACTATCTCTTTTGATCAGTATGGTTACCTTGATAAGATTGAATCAGTAAAAGGAACTATTCAAATACAGGACTGGGATTATGATTTTAGTAGTACCTTTGGTAATATTGTTAAGCGAAAAGGTCTGAATTCTTCCGGCACATACAACGAAGAGTATTTTACTTATGACAGCCAGGACAGGTTAATTACCGCAGTTATAGGGACTGACACTCTGTCGTTAACATATGATTCAGGAGGCTTAGGCAATATAATATCGAAGCGCGATGTCGGAACATTTTGCTATAATCCAACCTATGTGCACCGCCTTGACTCCATTACTGACAGAACCCCACTTATTGAGAACCTCCCCACTCAGAACATTACATATACAAAGTTCAATAAGATAAACACAGTTTCAGTCTCGGATGGAATCCTTAACAAGAACCTTTCCATAACCTACGGACCGGATCAGAGAAGAATAAAGACTATTCAGGAAGAGAACTCGGTGACCAGACTTACTAAATACTTCGCACTCGGTAGTTATGAAAAGGAAGTAGACACGGTAAAGGGTACAAGGGAGCTTTACTACATATATACCCCATCAGGACTATCTGCTATTCTGGAGTCTAAGACAGGGGGAGATTCCATCTTCTATATTCATAGCGACATCCTGGGCTCATTTGATGTTATTACAAACAGCTCAGGGACTGCCGAAGAGTGGTTGAGCTTTGATCCCTGGGGTCGCAGGAGGTCCACAGATGACTGGGATTTTGACACCTTTAACACGGAATTTCGGTTTGACAGAGGTTTCACAGGACACCAGCATCTCGATGATTTCGGAATAATTAATATGAATGGCAGAGTTTATGATCCGTTGCTTGCTATGTTCCTGAGTCCTGACCCGTTCATACAGTCACCCTCAAATGTCCAGAACTTCAACAGGTATACTTACTGCCTGAATAACCCGTTAAAATATATTGATCCAACAGGTTATAAGCGAGGATGGCTGAAGGATTTCTTGAAAAGAATTTTCAATGGAGGAGGATCTTCCTCAATCCCTGAAAGTACTACCGGCGATAACCCGGAAATTGATTATGGCACCAATTCTGCTTCTTTCGAGAATTCTGATTGGGAAAATGCATTCGTTATCCCTGAGGTAGTAGTCAATCCTGAAAAACCAATTCGCTGGCGCGCAAAGGATGCAGTAATGGCCACAAATGGAAGGGGGCAAGCTTGGTACAGCATTTACAATTGGCCTGGTTTAAGTTCAAGTGCAAGAACAATGGATGCAATTTATGCTGGTGACTACTTGAATGCAGCTGGTTGGTTTTTGGTATGTGCTGGGGAAGTTTTTACTTTAGGAAAGGCTTCTACGATAAATTTTGGTGCTAAAACTACAGTAGTTGCCAGTAAGGGGGTAAGCAATCTTGCAACTCACTCAGATATCGTTATTAAAGGAGGTAGAAGTGGCCAATTGCTAAAGAACGCTACTGGTCCCGCTAATTCGGTTGTTAAAGGTGGTGTAGAAGGTAGAGTTCTTATTACTAATCAACAAGGACAGGTGATTTGGGATATAACAAGGGAAAGGGCGAAGTCAGTAATACCAGGTCAAGGATTTGGACCGAAAGTGGCACCGACACAAGAGCAACTAAATCTAATAAAACGAATATGGGGAAATTAATTATGAGCAACAAATTGAAAACATCTGTAACCGATTTAGTAGTAATATTCAGAGGCGCATTATTGGCAATAATTCCTTGGCTTGAAAAAGCAAAAATAAAATGGGAAGATGGAGAAGCTTATGATGACTGGGATAATATAGCAGAATCTCTATACAAAAACATTGTCTGTTCTACATTAACTGGTGAAGTTGCTTCCGAATACAAAATTGCTAAATACAATTTTAACTATAACAATTATACCTCAATGAATTATATTGAGGTAAAGTATAAAGATAAATCTGAAAAGACGTTTGTTTTCGTAGCATTTCAAAGTAATTCTTCTCTGTTAGATAGCGTTAAAGTAGCTGAACTCGATAAAACGGATAATGTGGTTGGATATACTAAGTTGAAATATGAGAATTTAGAGTTTGTTTTTGTAAAATATTGTAATGGTAAAAAGGAGGTTATAGATAATTTAGAGGTTGAATTATAGAGAGGTCGGTTCACAGGGAGGGGAATGAGTTTTTGGAATTACATCGGCAATAATTTTGCACTTAGCAGGTAAAAGTATTTTAAATCCAAATTTGGAAAGAACAACAACAAGTCGTGGCAATCCAACTGATTGGAGTTTTGACCCAGAAATTAATCGATTACAAAATGATAAGTATTATCCTCCCGGAAGTAGACCTCCAAAATGGTTTTGGCCTGCGATTAGTACCGCCGGAGCTTATGAATTACATAAGAATTGACCAAAATCAAATATAACGCAACCAACAACACCAGTAGATAATACATATGTTGCGCCAAGACCAATTTATCCTTATCCATATGGGAATTAAATTAAATCTTAGAGGCAAAGATTATTTGATTCTTTGCCTCTAATAATTAGTCGATCCTTATAAACAGTCTATATTGTTGATAATTAACAATATATATCGAAAACATAATTTGTCAATTTGCAAGGTTCTGGGTAAACTAGGGAAAAACCTTGCAGAAATGATAGGAAAAAGCGAAAAGAACCCACAGTTGAATGTCTACAAATAAAAACCAAAGTTTTTTAATCTCAATACGAGAAATTGGTTAACATGGGGAAAAAAGAGGCTGCCTCAATAATTTGTTTTGAGACAGCCTCTCTTTGTTTTAGTTTCTACAACATCCTCTTATGCCTTACTCTGATTAGAATCTCTTTCTCCTCATCTCCCCGGCGCAAGACTGCCTTTGCATCACATTCCCCATCGCCGTAATCGAGTTCAACCGGATCAAAGCCTTCCCGCTCAATTAATATAACACCCGACACAATGAATCTGCAAACCCTCTTCCAGAGCAGCGGAGTCGAAATAGTGGTTGTGTAGGTTACATCATTTATGTTTTTACCTGAGGTAGTACCAGTAATCAGGCATTCGTCATCCCATATATAAAATGGCGTATTAAGCCCGGCTATCCATTCCCTCTGACGGTTAACCTCTCTCTCTATTGTTTTGCCGTCGGGAAGAGTCATTTTTCCTCCCTCAAGCTTTACTTCAATCACAATGTTCTCGCTACTGTTGGGGCCCAGGTTCTTAATGCTCTTGGTTCCCTCAACAGCAATATCGTTGAAATAGTAACCATCGAATGTAACTGTTCTCATTGAACCTGTTACATGACGACGTGCAGTGATCTCAATAATTATCTTTCCTTTCCTGGTTACTTCATTTATTGTACAGCCGTCACCGTAATCTATAGTAATTACCTTCGGCCAGGTCGTACCATCAGGGAAATTTACCGTAACTACCGGACAGGAATCAGAAGAGAGCGCCATTCCTTTTGAAAAATCGCTCTTCATTGCTCCTTCCAGCAACCATGAAGCTATATCGACAGAGTTGAAAATATCATCGAATATTGCTTCAGCAATAACATTATCTTCAGCCATATCGAGATCCTTTTCGGTAATAAGGTCGCTCTTCTGGCACGAGACTGCTGCTATTGCAAGTGCAACTACTGACATTGCTATTAAAATCCTTGTTTTCATAATGATCATTTATTAGGTTAATACTTTTTACATGCTTATAGATGACCCTGCATGCAAATAGTTTAACCGTTACAACGAAAAAAAGAGAAGAAAGTTACCGCCGGCTACGGCGCATATAGGTTACATACCTGTATGTGAAGCCGTTAGGTTCGTCAAAAAAATCTCCTTCACGTTCTGTCTCCTCCCATACAGCAGGATCAATTTCAGGAAACCAGGTGTCAGCCTCGAACTTTTTATCAACCCATGTGATATAAAGCCTGTCGGCAATATCCATGAACTGACGATATACCGACCCTCCTCCGATAACGAATACCTCTTCACATCCCTTGCACTGTTCCAGTGCCTCGTCTATTGTGAAGGCAGTATATGAGCACTCAAAGCAATCTTCAGGATTATCGGTAAGGATAATATTCTTTCTCCCCGGCAACGGTTTTACCGGTAACGACTCCCATGTCTTCCTGCCCATTAACACGCAATTCCCTGAAGTAAGTCTTTTGAATCTTTTCAGATCGGCAGGAAGATGCCAGAGAAGGTCATTATTCTTTCCTATCGCGTAATTCTGCGCTATGGCTACTATAATTGATATCATCTTAAGCCTTATATTGATATTTCACCTTTTATATGTGGATGTGCCTCATAATTGTCTATTGTAAAATCCTTATACCTGAAAGCGGTAATATCTTTCACGGCAGGATTGACACTCACGATTGGCAGAGGGAGTGGTTCACGCGAAAGCTGAAGTTTAACCTGCTCTGTATGGTTAAGATATATATGCGCATCGCCAAGGGTATGAATGAACTCTCCCGGCTTAAGTCCTGTTACAGAAGCCATCATAATCAATAGAAATGAATATGATGCAATATTGAACGGAACCCCAAGGAATATATCTGCACTGCGCTGATACAACTGACAGGAGAGTCTGCCGTCAGCGACGTAAAACTGGAAAAGAATGTGACACGGAGGCAGTGCCATCTTTTCAATTTCACCCGGATTCCAGGCGGTGACAATGTGCCGTCGTGAATCAGGATTCTTTCTTATAGATTCTGACACCTGTAAAAGCTGGTCTACCGACCCGCCTCCGGCTACAGGCCATGACCTCCACTGGTAACCATATACCGGTCCAAGGTTGCCCTCTTCATCGGCCCATTCGTTCCAGATACGGACTCCATTGTCCTTCAGATATCTGATATTGGTATCACCGCTTATGAACCAGAGAAGCTCATGTATTATCGACTTCACATGCAGCTTCTTGGTCGTCATCAGCGGAAATCCGTGCTGCAGATCAAATCGCATCTGGTAACCGAAAACGCTTTTTGTACCTGTCCCGGTACGGTCACTCTTTTCTGTGCCGTGGTGAATTACATGATTAAGCAGGTCAAGATATTGCTTCATGCCTCAATAGATCATTTGGGGGCTATTCTTGCCACCCATCCGCCGCCGGGAGCCATTTTTATATTTACAGCGGTATTCGCATTAATGGTAGTTATACTCTTCTTGTAATCACTGGCATACCTGTCAGCATTAATGCCATCGGCAAAAGAAGTAACTACATAGTCACCCCCGGGCAAAAATGAAAGATCTATATCAAACTCCCTTGCCGTCCAGTCACTCATTGCCCCTATATACCAATCATCTCCATGGCGGCGTGCCACAACAACATAGTCGCCTATACTGGCATGAAGCACTTTGGTCTCATCCCATACTACCGGAACTGATGCCATAAAAGAGGTACACTCAGGCTCACGCCTGTAGTTGGAAGGATTATCGGCGAGCATCTGCAACGGACTCTCATAGACAACATACATAGCCATCTGGTGAACTCTTGTGCCGAGGCTTGCAGGTCTGTTGTACATAGGCTTGAAACTGGCCCTGTCCATATTCACCATCGCCCCCGGGGTGTAATCCATTGGGCCTGCCACCATCCGTATGAAAGGAATAGTTACGTTATGTTCAGGATTGGCATCATCGCTCCATTTACAATGTTCAAGCCCTTTCAATCCTTCACTGGTAAGTACATTGGGGTAAGTCCTGATCATTCCCACGGGCTTGTAGGAACCGTGAAAATCAACCAGCATTTGATATTCTGCCGCCCTTAGGGCAATCTCGTGATAGAAGTTTACGACCGGCTGGTCATCACGCTGCATAAAATCAACCTTAATACCCTTTGCGCCCCACTCTGCAAATTTTGGAAGAGCCTCATCAATCTGGTCATAGAATGTCTTCCATACCACCCACAGTATTATCCCTACATTTTTCTCTTCAGCATACCTGAACAGTTCGGTAAGGTCAAATTGCGGAGAGATGTCAAGCACATTACCAAGCCTGTACCAGCCCTCGTCGAGGATAATATATTCAATGCCGTTTTCAGAGGCAAAGTCTATATAATACTTATAGGTATCGGTATTCAGTCCTGCCCTGAAATCAACACCGTATATGTTGTTGGCGTTCCACCAGTCCCAGGCCACCTTACCGGGTCTGATCCAGCCTGTCTCCTTAAGCTTACATTCAGGCGCCAGTTTGAATACCATTTCGCTCTCAATCAGGCCTCCGTCAGTCGGGGAGATGATAAGAGCCCTCCACGGGAAGATACGGGTTCCCTTTGTGGCTGCAATGTATGGTTTGCGTTCAGTAACCGATAGTGTTCTGTCACGGATAAGCCTTTCTGCTGCAGGATAAGCCGGCCAGACACCCTGAATGCCTCCATTGCCGTTACCCTTTATCCACATTCCGGGGTAATCTTCGAGGTCTGATTCCGTAAGGAGTACGTTAATTCCGTTTACCACAAAGAGCGCCGGCAGGCTTGCCAGGTGTTTGTCAGTGACAGTATCGAGTGATGTCTTCAGATAGGTACGTTCGTTATGCGACAAAAAACTATCCTCAAGCGGATACCACGATGTGGTTCCCTCAGGAAAAGAGATATCAGCCACTTCGTTAACAACCGTCAGGTCTCCTTTGAGAGAGGATTCAAACCTGTAGGCCACCCCGTCGTTATAAGCCCTGAAACTTATTGTGAAACCTGACCGCAGGCGCAATGAGAGCGAATTGTATTCATCCCTTACCACTGCGTTCTTGTGTGCGACAACAGGTTTCAGCATGTTGTTCACCGACTGTGTTGAGGCACGTGAGACAGTTTCATTCCTGCCGATCATTCTGCCTCCATCAAGCTCCATTGCAATTTCGGACGGACCCGCCACGAGACTTTCCTGCCAGTAAACCGAAAAGCTTACCGAACCTTCAACACTAATCCTGACCTCAATATTACTGTCGGGCGAAACCAATGAATACTGCTTGCCGTGCAGTGTAACGAAAGTACCCGCACAAAGGCAAATTATTGCAACTAATACCCTCATAAACCTAACTCTATTTACTATTATAATCTTTTATCCCAGTATTGTTCCGATTATAGTAGCCGACATCAGTGATGCCAGGGTTCCTGCCAGCAGGGCTCTGAAACCAAATCTGGAAAGAAGTAACCTCTGGTTTGGAGCCAGTGATCCGATACCGCCTATCTGGATACCTATCGATGCGAAGTTTGCAAAACCGGCAAGCATATATGTAGCCATTATAATCGATTTGTTGTGCACGAAGGCACCTGCCTCCTTAAGTTCGGCAAGGCTTATGTAGCCGACAAACTCTGTCATTATCACCTTTTCTCCAAGAAGTCTGCCCAGCAGTGTAATATCTTCGACACCCACGCCTATAAGCCACATTATCGGTGCAAATGTATAACCAAGGATGAACTGCAGCGACAGGCGGTCGAAATTGCCTCCCGTTGCTGCGGCAATCGCATCATTGATGTCTGTCCACTGTCCAAGCTTCAGGAATATATAGTTTATGAATGCAATAAAAGCCAGGAAGGTAAGCAGCATGGCTCCGACATTTGCTGCAAGCCTCAGTCCTTCCGTAGTACCATTAGACACGGCATCGAGAATGTTGCTTCCCACCTTATCGCGGGTAATCTCTATCTCACGGTCTACCTCATCTACCTGGGGAACAAGCATTTTAGCTATCACCACTGCACCGGGGGCTGCCATTACGGATGCTGCCAGCAGATGTTTGGCAAATATCAGTCGCTGGACCGGATCACCTCCTCCCAGAAATCCTATGTATGCAGCCAGCACACCTCCTGCAAGGGTCGCCATTCCTCCTGTCATTACCAGCATAATTTCAGAAGGATTCATTTTTGGCAGATATGCCTTTACCATTAGAGGCGACTCAGTCTGACCGAGAAATATATTTCCGGCCACCGAAAGGCTTTCTGCGCCGCTTAAACGCATTGTTTTGGTCATCACCCAGGCCAGGGCATAAACAACCTTCTGAATTATGCCAAGGTAAAAAAGAAGCGATGTCAGTGCCGAGAAAAATATTATTGTAGGCAGTATCTGGAATGCAAAGATCATCCCGAACGAGTCAATATCCATAAGGTTACCGAAGAGGAAAATACTTCCCTCCTTGGTAAAATCGAGTATCTTGACAAAAACCTTACCCACAAACTCAAAGAAGAACCTGATGAACGGCACATACAGGATCCCAACAGCAAGAAGAATCTGAATGGTCAGTCCGATAATTACTACTTTCCAGTTTATAGCCCGTCGATTTTTGCTGAAGACCCATGCTATCGCCAGTATCACAAACATTCCGAGGAGGCCCCTCAGAATACCGGTCAATGTTATACCCGAACTAAGCGATGTATCAATCACATTCCCCCCCGAAGCCAGACTACCGGGTGTTGCAGCAGAAACCGTTGACTCCTGCTGATCGGTCTGAACCGCAACTTCAAGAGTATCCTGCTTAACAGCGATGGTATCAGGAGCGACAGCAGCAAAAACCCCCATTGAGGGGATTAAAATTGCCAGTACAATAATTATCTTTCTCATGCGGGAAGTCTCTGTAGTCTCTCTATTTTCTTCTCTTTCTTCTGTCTATTTCACTCTTCATCGCCGCTGCCTTCTCATAATCCTCACGGGCGACTGCTTCCTCCATCATCTTTGTTAGTTCTTCATCGGAGAGCGAGACGTAGTCTTTACCACCCTCATCGGCAACTCTGTTCTCTTCACTCTCAGGCTGAGGCTCTGCGGTCGCCTGGTCAATAATTATGCCTGCCCTTTCCATTATATCTTCGGTAGTGAAAATCGGACAATTGAACCTGAGGGAAAGAGCAACGGCATCAGAAGTTCGTGAATCTATAGAAAAGTCTTTCTCCCCGTCACTGCATATCAGTTTCGAGTAAAAAACCCCATCTTCAAACCTGTCTATTACAACTTCAAAAAGAGTAATGCCAAATGAGTCGGCAAAACTCTTGAAAAGATCATGGGTCAGAGGCCTGGGTGGATTCAGGTTTTCAAGCTTAATGACTATCGACTGTGCTTCAAAACCTCCGATAATAATCGGCATACGTCTTTCGCCTGTCTCTTCGGCAAGGACCAGCGCATAGGCTCCCGATTGAGTCTGGCTGTAGGAAATTCCCAAAACCTTAAGTTTCACTCTTTGCATAACTACAAAATGAAAGATGTGAACCGTTGTGTCACCCGGCAAATATAAAGATATTGTAAGTAATATCGATTAAGTGCCGTAGCTTTTTCATAAACACCGCAGAGCCAGCCTGGGATATTGTATCTGACGGAGAATGGGGAGGATTATAAACTGACAGCTTATGATGGCGAAATAATTGATTTAACCCGATAAAATTAGCTATTGCGGTTTGCATATGTCCTGTTTTTATTATCTTTGCAGTCCGAAAAACGGAGAAAATCCGCCAGGGCTTGAAGAAGTTGCGTTGCAAATATGCCGCACGCCTTACGGAGAAACATAAAACAAGTTAATAATGTACGCAATAGTCGAAATTGCAGGGCAGCAGTTTAAAGTTGAAGAAGGAAAGAAGATTTTCGTTCACAAGCTTGAGATTGAAGAGGGAACCGAAGTGGAATTTGACAAGGTTCTGCTTATTGAAAACGGAGACAAAATTATCGTCGGAGACCCCTTAATAAAGGATGCCTTGATTGAAGGGAAGGTTATTGACCAGGTTCGTGGTGACAAAGTAATTGTTTTCAAGAAAAAGCGGAGAAAAGGTTATCAGAAGAGTACCGGACACCGTCAGTATTTCACTCACGTTGAAATTGTGAGCATACATGAGAAGGCTGAGGGAAGGAAGCCTAAAAAGGCGGCTGCGAAGGAAAGTGTACCCAAATCTGAAGTGAAGGCAGAGGCAGTAAAGGCTGAAGCTACGGCTGAAAAGAAGAGTGTCGAAAAGAAGGCTCCGGTAAAGAAAGAGACAAAAGCAGCCACAAAAGCAACTGAGAAGAAAGCTCCGGCTGAAAAGAATACTGCGGAGAAGAAAGCACCAGCCGAAAAGAAAGCAACGGTTAAGAAAGCAACGGTAAAAAAGGAGACAAAAGCAGCGCCAAAAGCAACTGAAAAGAAAGCTACGGCCAGCAAGGCTGCTCCAAAAAAGGCTACGGCAGCAAGTGCAGATAAGAAGCCGCCTGTGAAGAAGGCTTCGGCACGTAAGCCTAAAAGTGAATAAACAGGATTATTATAGAAAAAGAATAAAAATATCAGACCATGGCACACAAGAAGGGAGTAGGTAGTTCACGCAACGGCCGCGAATCGGAAAGCAAACGACTAGGGCTCAAGCTTTTCGGAGGCCAGACTGCCAAAGCAGGGAATATTATTATCCGCCAGAGGGGCACCGTACACCACCCCGGGGATAATGTCGGTATGGGTAAGGACCATACACTTTTTGCACTGATCGACGGAGTTGTCGAATTCAGAAAAAGAAAGAACAACAGATCATTCGTTTCTGTTCGTCCAGACGGCGCATAACAGGAACTATAACCCATATTGAAACTCCTGGATTTGTCCGTGAAACGGAACAGATTCAGGAGTTTTTGTTACTTTTGATGGCTTCCGTAATAACAAACACAGGCAATGCTTACAATTAATCTTATCAGGGAAAACAGTGAACTGGTAATCAAAAAACTGAAGGTAAAGAACCTCGACGTTACCAATATTGTTGAACAGATTTTGAAACTCGACCGGGAAAGGCGTGAACTACTCACCCTCACAGAGTCACTTCAGGCTGACATAAACCGTATTTCGAAAGAGATAGGCTCTCTTATGAAATCGGGTGATAGTGCTGCAGTAGCAGCTGTTAAGGATAAGACCCAGTCGATGAAGGAGGAGATAAGGTCTCACGCTGCTCATCTGGCTGACATTGAGGTCAAACTGAATGAGGAGATTGTTAAGTTGCCGAATCTGCCTCACGATTCTGTACCCCCCGGCAAGGGAGCTGAGCAAAATCTGGTCGTACGTGAAGGAGGCAAAATCACTAATTTGCCTGAAGGCGCAAAAGCGCACTGGGATCTTATCAAAGAGCACAATATAATAGACTTTGAACTTGGAACCAAAATTACCGGAGCGGGGTTTCCTGTATATCTGGGCAAGGGAGCGCGGTTGCAGAGAGCTTTAATAAACTTTTTCCTCGACGAAGGCACCAGGGCGGGATATCATGAGGTTCAACCCCCGGTGGTCGTCAATGAAGATTCAGGATTTGGTACCGGACAATTACCTGATAAGGACGGACAGATGTATCATGTGGGCATAGACAACCTCTATCTGATACCCACTGCCGAAGTACCGGTTACAAACCTCTACCGCGATGTAATACTCGACGAATCGCAGCTGCCAGTTAAAAACATATCCTACACCCCCTGCTTCCGAAGGGAAGCCGGTTCCTGGGGAGCTCATGTAAGGGGCCTTAACAGGTTGCACCAGTTTGACAAGGTGGAAATAGTACAGATAACCACCCGGGAGTCATCATATAATGCCCTAGAAGAGATGGCAGAGCATGTTGAAGGCCTTATTATAAAACTCGGACTGCCATACAGGATTCTCAAACTGTGTGGTGGGGACATTTCTTTCACTTCGGCTCTTACCTATGACTTTGAGGTTTGGTCGGCCGGACAAAAGCGTTGGCTTGAGGTCAGCTCGGTCTCCAATTTCGAAACATTCCAGGCCAACAGGCTGAAATGCAGGTACCGTATAAAGGGAGAGAAGCAGACCCGTATGGCACACACACTCAATGGAAGTGCACTTGCCCTGCCCAGGATTGTGGCTGCACTGCTGGAGAATAATCAGACTCCCGACGGGATCAGGATTCCGGGAATACTTGTACCCTACACGGGATTTGAAATTATTTGACAATCTGTTAAGCCCCGGCATGGAACAAAACAAACAGTCCTATATATATGCCGGGATGGCAATTTTTTTCTGGTCTACCATCCCAACGGCGTTCAAGACTGCCCTGGCTGAGGCCCCCGTGCTAACCATTCTGACAATAGCTTCGGTGGTCTCAGCAACCGTTCTCTTTCTTATAGTCGTCATTACAGGTAAGCTACCGCAACTGAGGGCTACCACACCGCGTGACTTGTTGGCTTCTGCCTTACTGGGTCTGCTAAGCCCGTTCATCTATTACCTTATACTGCTAAGGGCCTACGACCTGCTTCCTGCACAGGTTGCCCAGCCCCTGAACATGATCTGGCCCATTGTACTTGTTTTTCTTTCAGTTCCGCTGTTAAAACAAAAAATTCCGGCCAGAAGCTTTGTTTCACTCTTTATCAGCTTTGCGGGGGTTTACCTTATAGCATCACAGAACGCTCCTTTCAGTCCGGGCAGATCAGATACCCAGGGAGTATTACTGGCAACGGGAAGTTCCATCCTGTGGGCGCTATACTTCATAATGAATGTACGTGACAGACGTGACCAGGCAGTAAAACTATTTGTCAACTTTTTCATTGCATCTCTTTACCTGATCATAGCAACACTGGTAACCGGTTCCCCGGTGTTAAGTGTCGGAATAAAGGGAATACTGGCATCTGTCTATACCGGCATATTTGAGATGGGGCTGACATTTTATCTATGGCTTAGGGCAATGCAGCTCGCAAAAACGAACGACAAAATCGGTAATCTTGTCTATCTGACCCCGTTTCTTTCTCTCATATTTATACACTTTATTGTCAAAGAACCCGTTTATTATACTACCCTTATCGGGCTCGTACTGATAATATCAGGTATAATTTTCCAGAACCGGAAAGGGGGTTAATTTGTTTATTGGTTATAAGATAATTGTAACTTTGTATTAATTAATAATAATCATAAGATGAAAAAGCAAATTATATTTCTGCTGATAACCTCAGCTATTATCCTGACAGCTTGTGAAAAAAAGGTCGATCCGATAGATGATGAGCCGACCTATACTGAAGATATGAGAGCCCGGGATATTCTCTATAACCTGATGGGTGAATGGTACTTCTGGTATAAGGATATGCCAACTGTGGTAAAGAATGATTATGAAGACCCCTATACCCTCCTTAATGCAATGAGATACCGGCCTGCCGACAGATGGAGCTTTGTGACAGATTACGAGTCTTTTACGTCGTATTATGAAGGCACCTTCGCCGGTCATGGTATCAGGATAGGCCTTGATACAACATTAAAGGCAAGAATAGCAATGATATATGAGAGGTCACCCCTATATCCCGAGGGAGTAAGAAGAGGATGGATAGTAAAATCGGTGAACGGAACAGATATTGCTGCATTACTGGCTGAAGGTAAATACGCTGAGTATGATGCGGTAATGGGTCTCAGACAGCCGGGCATTGTCAATACATTTGTATTTACGACCCCGGAAGGTGACGATGTGACCATCTCCTCTGCAAAAGAGCAGTTTCAGGTTAATAGCGTACTTAAGTATGACATTCTCGATCTTTCTTCCGGCAAAACCGGATACCTGGCATTTGAGGCATTCATAGAGCCTTCATTCAGGGAACTGGAGGATGCGTTCGCTCTCTTCATCAACAACCAGATAAAAGACCTGATAATCGACCTCAGATACAACTCCGGGGGTATGCTCGATGTTGCTATCGACCTGGCGAGCTACATTGCAGGCAATTCAGAAGCAGGAAACATATTTATCAAAGCCAGGCATAATGACAAAAAGACAACAGAAGATGAGTCTGTATTGCTTAAAACTACCGGTTACTCGCTGAACATCAACAGGATGGCTGTCATTACAACAAGAGAAACTGCCTCAGCCAGTGAGAATATCATTAACGGGCTGATGCCATATGTCGATGTAAAGTGTTTTGGTGACACAACCAATGGTAAGCCCGTCGGGATGTATGCCTTTACCGAAGATAAAAAGCTTTATGTATTTGCACCCGTTACCTTCCAGCTGGTAAACGCTGATAACTATGGGGACTATTTCCTTGGTTTCTTTCCCCATCAGTATTCTCCTGATGATATTACCCGTGATTTCGGCGACCCTGATGAGCTTAGCCTGAAGGCTGCGATAGAGTATCTGGAGTCAGGGGGCACCAAGACTGGCCGGATGTATGAATACAAACCGACAATTACAGTCGACGAAAGGCCCGACTGGCAGAAGAACTTTTTTATCAGACATCCCGGAACAGTTAAATAATTGAGCACTGCCCTACAGGATAGGATAATACTGGGCATAGACCCGGGCACATCTGCAACGGGCTACGGTATTATCCGTGTAAAGGGCAATTCTCCCGCACTGGTTACAATGGGAGTGATAGAGTTGTTGCGCTCCGATGACCATTTTCTAAGAATCAGGAAGATATTTGAGGCCACGCTTGAACTGATTGACAAATACCATCCTGATGAGCTGGCAATCGAAGCTCCTTTCTACGGTAAAAATATACAATCGATGCTCAAGCTGGGAAGAGCACAAGGTGCAGCCATAGCTGCAGCCCTTTACCGGTCTGTCCCCGTCTTTGAATATGCTCCACGTAAGATAAAGCTGTCAATCACAGGAAGAGGGGCTGCATCAAAGGAGCAGGTTGCCGGTATGCTCATGCATATCCTCAACTTCCATGAACAGGAGGTACTTCTGGATGCTACCGACGCTCTCGGTGCCGCTCTCTGTCATTTTTACCAGAGTAACAGGCCGGTGTCGGGTAAAGGCTACAGCGGATGGAAAGACTTCATAGGAAAGAATCCCGGCAGAATCTCAGGTAACGATCGCTAACCCTGTAATCATACTATAGCCATGGCTACAGCCAGTGATGCTGCGCTGACCCTGATTCCCTGAATACCGGAGAGTGCGGCATAGCATGCGTCAATGGTCGACCCCGTGGTTATTACATCATCGACAAGCAGGACATGCCGGTGGAGTAATTCATCTTCATTTTTTACAGCGAAAATACCCTCAACATTTCTCCACCTCTCGGTTCTTGACCTGACAGTCTGGGTATCAGCCCCACATATTCGCACCAGGCTTCCTGACACAATCTCTATACCTGATAGTGATGATAACCCTTCAGCAATTATGAGACTCTGATTAAAACCTCTCTTTCTTTCCCTGGCCGGGTGGAGTGGTACCGGAACCAGACAATCAATATCATCAAGGAACCCGGCCGACATTAAAGAGACAGCAAGCATCCTGCCCATCTCAGCACCTATTTCCCGGTAGCCGTCATACTTCAGCCTGTAGACCAGCCTGCTCATTTTACCTCCCTTGATATAGAATGCAAGAGCCGTTGCCTTTTCAAGTCTGCATCTGCCCCAGAAGAGTTTTTCAACAAAGTTGTCTCTTACCGCCTCAAACCCTGTTTTAGGTATTGCCACCCGGCATCCTGTACAGATAACATTCTCATTCCGTACCAGGTGATCACCACATGCATGGCACAGACGCGGGAACAATAACGAAAAGAGATCATCGGCCAACGAGGCTGCAATGTTCATAAAGCGAGAGTAATTTCCACTTCCGCCAAGATAATAAAGAAAATGTAAGGTTGCAATTTATCAGTCCCGCAGATTGACCTTCTCTTCTATCAGTGCTGCAATCTCAGTGAAACGATCAGGAGTAAGTTTCAGGCGCGGATTTGTAAAGCTGATGTCACCTTCACGGTCCATCGGAATAAGATGGATATGTGCATGAGGCACCTCAAGGCCAAGCACAACGACACCAATACGGTTACATGGAATAACCTCCCTTATGGCAACCGAAACCCTTCGGGCAAATACCATGATTTCAGATAAGGTCTCCTCATCGAGGTCGAAGAAATAATCTATCTCCTTTTTGGGGACGATAAGTGTATGTCCCTCTCGCAGTGGATTTATGTCGAGGAAAGCTATGAACTTGTAGTTTTCGGCAACCCTGTAGCAGGGGATATCTCCGTTGATGATTTTGGTAAATATTGTTGCCATATCGAGTGATATTAAAGAGAAATGTTCATTATCTCGAACTGAAGGACACCGGAGGGGACCGTAATGTCAACCACCTCTCCAACCTTGCGGCCTATGAGTCCCTGCGCTATCGGCGAACCAACGGCAATTTTACCCTGCTTCAGATCGGCTTCACTTTCGGGAACCAGCTGGTATTCCATCACAGAGTTTGTCTTGCGGTTTTTTATTTTGACCTTGTTAAGTATCTTCACTGATGAGGTTCCTATCTTTGATTCATCAATCACTCTTGCTTTTGAAATCAGGTCCTCCAGTTTGGCAATTTTCAGCTCCAGCATGCCCTGGGCTTCCTTGGCAGCAGCATATTCTGCGTTCTCAGAAAGATCGCCCTTATCCCTTGCTTCCGCAATGTGAGCCGATATACTAGGCCTCTCGATACCTCTCAATTGCTCAAGATCATCCTTAAGTTTCTGAAGACCCTCTTCTGTCACGTAAATAATGTCTGCCATATCTCTCTTCTCTGCATTAAAAACAAGAAGAATCCCGAACTGGTCGGAACTCTTCGTATATCTACAAATATATAATTTCTTTACGAAAAAACAAAATACCGGTTAAAAACCGGGTTAAATCATTGTCTGTTAATACTCTTTTCTGCTAATGATCTCAGAAAAGATAACTGCCTGACGGGCGTCAAACTCTTCTGAAAGCCGGTCAATATTAAAGCTTGTCTCATCTTCAGTCTCCTGCTCCGATTCATTCCAGTCAAAGCCGTCATGTATTGAAGGCTCCTTAAGCAGTTCTTCGAATCTTCTTGCTGTTGCCTGATGGTCAAGAGCTGAGACTCCTTCATTGGCAAACTTCCCGGCCATTGGTTCTTCATATCTACCTTCCAATTCTTGCGAATATGCCGCAGCTGTACGGCCGGGAGCATCAATGACAGGTTCTTTGCGATTTGTCTCTTCCCAGTACCCTCTTTCAGGAGCAGACTCATCTTCTTCATCATCAAAGAGTTCATCAGGGAAGTAGCTACGTCCGGTCTCAGATGGTTTTGAGCCTCCCGGAACTTCTGGTTGCTGCTTCTTTTTTCCCTTGATTGAACTGACTATGGCAATTATTCCCAGAATAATGTAGAAAATAATATTACCGAATCCCTTTTCTTCTTCCATGGTGTTTCACTGTTTATATTTTTTTGCTGCCGCCCGTGAGGCTTTTTTAATATTCTTCTGTCTGCTCTTTTCACGCAGTGCTATCTCCTTCTCATTTTGTTTCATACGTTCCTTTACGCTGGCCGGCTGTATCTGAAAATGACGCTTTTTGCCATCTATAATTGCCTTTTTCTCCTGTTTTTTAAGCTTTCTCTGGTTTTTATCCTGCTCCTTTTTGGCCTTTACGACAGCCCTTGGTTCCTTAACTTTGGTCTCTTTTGTTTTCACCTTCTTGAATGGCCGGGGCTTATATGCCTGTGCCATAGTATCATTCACCGAAAATGCAAGTAATATCAGAACCAGGGGTGCTATTCTTGTCAATATCCTCTTCATCAGCTATTTCATGTAATAATAATCAAAAATTCACGTTCATACCTCCAGAGTAGATATCTTTGCAAAAGAAACACCCTTGCATGCGAACAGCCTCAAATTTACATATTTTTTTATTAACGGCTATCCTGTTGATTGCTGTGACGGGTTGCGAACGTAATAAAAATGACGTTATACCTGATGAATACGTCAATTTCTCGATATCGCTCAACGATCCTGAATTCGCTGATCTGTCAGCTCCGGGCAATCATGCTCTGGTAAACGCATCAACAAATAACATCGGTTACCCTGCCGCCGGATATTCCGGTAATGGTATTATTATTTATCATGCAACAATGTGGGAGTTCCTTGCTTTCGACCGCACATGTCCCCACGATTTTGTAACCAGCGGAAAAGCCGTTGCAGTAAACGTTGATGGCATTTACGCTGTCTGTCCCGATTGCAGTACAAACTACGCACTTCCCTCATTCGGCACACCTTCGTCAGGGCCAGGCAAATACCCATTAAAGAACTACAAGGTAAGTTTCACATCCCCGATTATAACCGTCTGGAATAAATACTGAACCGGCGCCCTGGTTTAATAACGGTAATGATCAGGCTTAAACGGGCCTTTTACAGGAATACCAATGTATGCGGCCTGCTCGTCGGTCAGTGTTGTAAGCTTAACCCCAAGCTGTTCAAGATGCAGTCTCGCAACCTCCTCATCAAGTTGCTTTGAAAGCCTGTAAACACCAACTTCATAATGATTTTCCCAGAGGTCAAGCTGGGCAAGCGTCTGGTTGCTGAATGAGTTGCTCATTACAAAAGAAGGGTGTCCGGTTGCACATCCCAGATTCACAAGCCTGCCTTCCGCCAATATGAAGATGGCGTGACCATCAGGAAAAATGTATTTATCAACCTGGGGTTTGATATTCATCCTTTCTATGCCCGGCCATATCTCAAGCCGGTCCATTTGAATTTCGTTATCGAAATGGCCAATATTGCAGACAATAGCCTGATCCTTCATTGCAGCCATATGCTCAACAGTAATGACATTAAGGTTACCCGTAGCAGTTACGTAAATGTTACCTTCTGTCAGAGACTCCTCAATGGTTTTAACCTCAAATCCTTCCATAGCAGCCTGCAGGGCACAGATCGGATCAATCTCAGTAACAATAACCCTCGCACCATACATTCTCATCGAATGGGCACAACCTTTGCCAACATCACCATAACCGCAAACGACAACCACTTTGCCGGCTATCATCACGTCAGTAGCTCTTTTTATGCCGTCAGCGAGCGATTCCCGGCAACCATAAAGGTTGTCAAACTTTGACTTGGTAACCGAATCGTTGACATTTATTGCCGGTACAAGAAGCTTTCCTTCGTCAAGCATCTGATAAAGCCTGTGTACTCCAGTGGTTGTCTCCTCTGAAATTCCCCTGAGATCTTCAACTACACGGTGCCACTTCTGAGGATCCTCATTAAAAATATTCTTCAGGGTCATAATTACGACCGACTCTTCACGGCTGGAAGGTTTAATCTCGAGCAACGACGGGTCATTTTCAGCCTGATAACCTTTGTGTACCATCAGGGTAGCATCCCCTCCATCGTCAACTATCAGATGTGGACCTTTCCCCCCCGGAAATGAAAGAGCCTGGGCAGTACACCACCAATACTCCTCAAGGGTCTCTCCCTTCCATGCAAAAACCGGAATACCTCTTTCAGCGATGGCTGCAGCGGCATGATCCTGAGTTGAGAAGATATTACAACTCGCCCAGCGTACATCAGCGCCCAGTTCTACAAGGGTTTCTATCAGCACTGCTGTCTGAATTGTCATGTGAAGCGACCCGGTTATGCGGGCTCCTTTTAAAGGTTTGGAAGATGTATATTTCCTTCTTAGCGACATTAAACCAGGCATCTCCATTTCGGCTATCTCAATCTCTTTTCTGCCGAATGAGGCAAGCGAAATGTCACTGACCTTGTATGATAATGCTTCTGCAATTACTGCCATAATATTAGTGATTTAATTTAAGGTGCAAATTTACAAAAATTTCAGGGTTATCCGACTAAATCATATACCCTTTAGCACCCTTTCTGCCTCCTTCTTATCGGCGATCAACTGTTGCCGCAGGTCTTCTGCTGAAGAAAACTTCATCTCATCTCTTAAACGGTGATGAAAGGAGAGCGTAACTGACTGACCGTAAATCTGCTGGTCGAAATTGAATATATGGACCTCTACTGATTTTGGAGCCGATATCTCATTGAAAGTGGGTCTGAAGCCTATATTGGCCATACCTCCAAACTGGTTGCCGTTGAATCTGACTGTAACAGCGTAGACCCCTACTCCGGGAAGAATCTTGAACGGAAAGTCAGGGCTGACATTTGCAGTCGGAAATCCAATGGAGCGTCCAAGCTGCCGGCCAGCTACAATCGTACCTCTTAAAAAATAAATGTACCCCAGCATCTCGTTAGCACCGGCCAGGTCTCCACCGGCAAGAGCTTCTCTTATACCTGTTGAGCTTATTACACCCCGGTTGGTTTCAAGACTACCGACACGTTCCACCCCAAATCCAAAGCGACCTGAGCACTCTGATATCTCGCTGAAGTCACCGCTGCCCCCTCTCCCAAACCGGTGGTTAAATCCTACTACAAGATGCTTCATGCCAAGACGCCCTGCAAGA
Source organism: Bacteroidales bacterium (assembly GCA_046484805.1). GTDB lineage: Bacteria > Bacteroidota > Bacteroidia > Bacteroidales > VadinHA17 > SLNP01. Next base: position 47,531 of record JAWOIF010000157.1, on the reverse strand, counting down.
ACCTTCTCAATAAATTCACAGGCTTCCATCTGAATGAGTTCATCGTTAAAGTCAAGAATAACTGTATTGTCAATTCCGGCTTCACGAAGCAGAAAAAGTTTCTCTTCATTGCTTGTAAGAAGGCTGATATTGCTGCTGAACTTACCCAGAACCAGTTTTGGATGCGGTCTGAAGGTAACGACGACAGACTCTCCTCCAAGCTCACGGGCCTTTTCGCGAAGCCTGGCAAGAAGCATAGTATGACCCCGGTGGACACCGTCAAAGGCACCCATAGTAACTACCGGGGATTTAATTCCCGAAACATTATCAATTTCGAAAATTCTCATAAACTCCGCGACAAATTTAATAATGTTATATATTTTTTTGCCTTTACAGGATATATAATGATTTATAGTGCTGATTTTTTAGTAGCTGGTTTGGAAGATGTTTTTTCTGTGCTAATTTTATCCTGATAATTAATTTATCCATGGCCGGTTCCGAACCTTTCTTTTCAGTAGATTCATGGCTTCGCCCTTATTCCGGCGTCATTGAAAACCGCTATCGTAAATTCTTGTCACGCGAAATAACCCTTACCGGGGGAAAGGATCTGACAGAGTTTGCATTGGGGTACCTCTGGTACGGTCTTCACAGGACAGATTCCGGTTGGGTTTTCAGAGAATATGCCCCCAATGCCACATCAGTATACCTTATAGGAACCTTCAGTGACTGGAAGGAATCAGAGGAATACCACCTTTCTCAAACCAGAGAACCTGGCAACTGGGAGATTATTCTGCCTGAGGAGGCTCTGAAGCATGGAGATCTTTACAAGCTAAGCGTCAACTGGAAGGGAGGCAACGGAGAGAGAATACCTTCTTACGCCTCAAAACTTTTCCAGGACGACGACACAAAGATATTCTCGGCACAGGTGTGGTCACCGGCAGTTGCCTACCAATGGAAAAACACCCGTTTCAAACCCCCTGATGGGCCGCCTCTTATCTACGAAGCACACGTAGGAATGGCCAGCGAAGAAGAAAATACAGGAACCTTCAGGCAGTTTACAAAAAGTGTGCTGCCGAGGATAGCGAGGTTAGGATACAACACGCTGCAGCTGATGGCTATACAGGAGCATCCCTTCTACGGCTCGTTCGGATATCATGTCTCAAGCTTCTTTGCTGTCTCTTCCAGATTCGGAACACCGGAAGAGCTTAAGGAACTGGTTGATACAGCCCATGGATATGGACTGAGAGTTATTATGGATATAATCCACTCCCACTCGGTAAGTAATGTAAATGAAGGTCTTGCTCTCGTTGACGGAAACCCGGGTCTCTACTTTCATGCCGGAGAGAGAAGGGTACACAAGGCATGGGATTCCCTCTGCTTCGATTATGGAAAGGACCATGTTCTGCATTTCCTGCTTTCAAACTGTGCCTGGTGGCTGAATGAATACCGCTTTGACGGTTTCAGGTTTGACGGGGTAACCAGCATGATATATTATGATCACGGGCTCAACAAGGATTTTCTTTCGTACGAAGAGTATTATGACGGCGGGCAGGATGAAGATGCAATTATCTACCTGGCATTGGCGAACAAGCTGATTCATACAGTTAAACCTTCAGCAGTTACAATTGCTGAAGAAATGAGCGGGATGCCCGGAATTGCTGCGCCTGTGGAAACTTTGGGTTATGGCTTCGATTACAGAATGGCTATGGGCGTACCCGACTACTGGATAAAACTGGTCAAGGATGTACCGGATGAACAGTGGAGCACCGGACGCCTCTTCTATGAACTTAAGCAAAAGAGACCGGAAGAAAAGGTTATCAGTTATTGCGAATCTCACGACCAGGCGCTGGTGGGGGATAAAACTCTTATTTTCAGGATGATCGACGCAGAGATGTACACATCAATGAATAAGAGCAGTGTAAGTCTTGTGGTTGACAGGGGAATGGCCCTCCATAAGATGATCAGACTTATAACTTTCGGAACCGCAGGTGGAGGATACCTTAATTTCATGGGTAACGAGTTTGGTCATCCCGAATGGATAGATTTCCCCAGGGAGGGTAACAACTGGAGCTATAAACATGCCCGCAGACAATGGTCCCTGAGTGATAATCCTGATCTTAAATTTGATTATCTCAGGCTATTCGATGAGGAAATGCTAAGTCTTCAGCAGAAATTCAGGTTCCTCGAAACACTTAATATCGAAACCGCAACAGAAAATGACAGTGATAAGGTAATTTCATTTATGAGGGGTGATCTTCTTTTTGCATTTAACTTTCACCCTGACAAGTCATGGTCAGATTACGGCATCAGGGCAAAAGGACGCTTTGAAATAGTACTCGATACCGACGACGAACGGTTCGGTGGCTTTAACCGTATCGACAGAAGCATTATATATGCAGCCGAACATCCCGGCGGGAGGTACCCGGTAAACGCCCCATTCTATGTCAAAATATACCTTCCGGCACGTACTGGGCTGGTATTCAGAAGAATACCATTAAGAAGCGTGAGAGACCTAAACAGTTTTTAACTGTAGAGCAATCCGGTAACTTTCGATGCACTTCATTCAATAACTATCAAAAAAAGAGGCTTCCGAACCTTTAAACAATCCATCTCAGCAGGGGAAAATCCTGTCTGTGGGGAAGCATCTTATGCTTGGGGAATATCCTGATTCCATAGAAGAATGATCCAGCCTTCTCAGGTGTCAGCTCTGCCCTGAAATAGCACTTACCTTTCTTGAAGCCCACTGGTTTGAATTCTCCACTGGCAACAAATTCATACTCCCCTGTCGTCTTCATCCTTGTCAGAACATACTCGACCCCGACAAACTCCTGCTGAATAGTATTAACATCGAGAACAACCTCTGCCCTGTATTTTCTGCCCGACCTGTAAACATTTCCATCAGGTTTCTCGATATTATAGGATAGAATATCAATATTATCCCATTCTCTTACCATTTCCTCCTTCCAGGAGGCCATCTCCCTTGCAAGGGCAAACTCATCTGAAATTATGCGACGACTACGGTTCCAGAGTGGCTGATAGTATTTTTCAATATAGTCATCAATCATCCTCTTCATCGTAAACTCCGGAGCAATCCTTACCATGGTGTTTTTTACCAGGCTGATCCACTCCACCGGAATATTATTTTCATTAAATGAATAGTATGCAGGCACAATTTCATATGTAAGCATATTGTAAATAGTTTCAGCATCTATGTCATCCTGAAGGATTTGATTGGTGAAAATTCTCTTCTGAGGCAGGGCCCAGCCCGCAAATGCCCTGAAGCCTTCCACCCACCATCCGTCAAGTACGCTGAAATGGAGGGTTCCATTCATAACCGCCTTCTCGCCGCTTGTACCCGAAGCCTCCAGTGGCCTCGTAGGAGTATTAAGCCATATGTCAACACCTCTGACCAATAGCTTTGCAAGCTCCATGTTGTAATTCTCAAGGAAAAGAATCTTTCCTGCAAACCTCGGCATCTGCGATATTTCATTTATGCGTTGTATAAGACCCTGTCCACCTCCGTCCTGAGGGTGAGCCTTACCTGCATATATGAACTGTACGGGCTGATCGGGATTATTAACAAGGGCATCAAGCCTGTCAAGATCAGTAAACAGAAGGTGAGCTCTCTTGTAGGTTGCGAATCTTCTGGCAAAACCAATTGTCAATACTTTCTCATCAAGATGGGTACTTATATTCAGCAGCTTCCTCGGGCTAACGTGCTTGTCGATCATTTCACTCTGAAGCTTACTCCTGATTGCCTTGAACAATGCTGATTTCAGTTCTCTTCTGATATCATATACCTTTTTGTCTTCAAGCGAGTATATTCTTTCCCAAAGGCTTCTGTCTGTCTGGTCAAAGTAGCGCTGCCCGGTAAGCTCCTCATAAACGTCACGCCACTGTGGCGCCAACCATGTCGGATGGTGAACACCATTGGTCACATGCCCGATATGAAGCTCTTCCTTAAGGTAACCCGGCCAGAGCTTGTTGAACATTGCCCTTGAAACCTCTCCGTGAAGCTTACTTACACCATTGACTTGCTGTGAAAGCCTTGTTGCCAGATAACTCATATTGAACTTTCGTTCGGGTTCTGACGAACACCTCCCGAGCGCCATAAGTTCATCCCATGATATCTTCAGTCGGGAATGATAATGAGATATATATCTCCTTAACAGATCTTCATCAAATGCATCATGTCCTGCCGGCACCGGAGTATGTGTTGTGAAAAGAGTAGAGGACCTCACAACTTCAACCGCCTCTTCATACCTGAGGTGATTATCTCCGATAAGATGGAACAGCCTCTCCATTCCAATGAAAGCTGAATGTCCCTCATTACTATGATAGATATCGGGTGTTATCCCCAGCTTTCTGAGAACCCTTATTCCTCCAATACCAAGTACCAGCTCCTGTTTGAGTCTGTTCTCATTGTCTCCACCATACAGATGATGGGTTACTGATCTGTCCTCGTGGCTGTTTTCATCAAAATCTGTATCGAGCAGGTAGAGCGTTACCTTTCCGATCTTTGCCTCCCAAACCCTTGCCAGCACGTTTCTCCCCGGCCAGACAAGGCTGACCGACAAATGGTTATCCTCCTGATCTTTTACCGGGCACAGGGGAAGATGTGAGAAATCCTCTGCTTCGTAAATTGCGATCTGCTCTCCTTTAGGACCAAGTTTCTGCCTGAAGTACCCGTACCTGTATAGAAGGCCTATTGCTACCAGCGGCACATTTGAGTCGCTTGCTTCCTTAAGATAATCGCCTGCCAGAATACCAAGTCCCCCTGAATAGATCTTCAGGCAATGGTGTATACCGAATTCCATACTAAAATATGCGACCCTTGGTTTGGAAGCATCATCGGGTCTGTCCATATACTCCCTGAAAATCGCGTATATCCTGTCCATTTCCGTGATGAAATCCTCATCCTCCGAGAGCACCTTCAACCTCTTGTAATCTATCTTTTCAATGAGGAGCCTTGGATTATGACCACAGGCTTCCCATAGTGACGGGGCCATCCTCTGGAACATATTTTCAGCTTCATTATTCCACGACCACCAAAGGTTGCAGGCTATCTCTTTAAGGCATGTCATTCTTTCCGGCACATCAGACTGAACGAAGATATCTTTCCACACCGGAACCTGGTGAGGTTTCCTGCTTTCGCCAGCCTGACCGGCAAGTGCAATGGCAAATTCTCTCGGTTCTGATCTTCTGACCTCAGAGGAAACAAGAGCATAGGAATAAGCATCATAATAATGAGTAACAAGAGTATCCCACATCGCAATCCTTGATATCTCATGGGCTTTTCCCCTTGCCTCTTCTACCTTGTCAGATGAGAGACGGGTAAATTCAGAAATGAATTTACACATCTCCTTTATTACTTCCTGTTCATTTTCATCGGTTCTATCAATGACTGCAATTCCTTTGCCGGGGTTTTCAAAATGGGTCTTCACCCATAGTCCGAATCCGGCCAGGGTAGTGGTAATTGTAGGAATCGAGAACATCAGGCTTTCCAATGGAGTGTAGCCCCATGGTTCATAGTAGGATGGGAAAGAAGTAAGGTCGAATCCAATAAGCAGATCAAAGTATGGTATATTGAATACTCCGTCATCACCGTTAAGATATGAGGGCACAAAGATTATTTTCACCCTTGAACCTGATTCATTGGTCAGTTTATTGACTGCTATCTTTGACAAAACCGGGTCGGTGCCAGGATAATGCAGTCCGTGTGTAAGATACTTATCTCCGGTATTCTTCGAATTACTGTCATTGAGGGCTGACTGGATATCGGCACGCGGACCGGAATGGTAAGCCGGCATAAGGATAAAAGCGATTATCTCCTTTCCCGGTTTAGTGTCGCGGTTAAGACAGCCCAGTGAATCAATAAAAATATCCACTCCCTTGTTCCTGAATTCATACCTGCCGCTTAGTGCAAGCAGTAAGGCATCTGAAGATGGTGTGTAACCAAAGACCGCCTCAGCAACATCAAGAAGTTTGTTTCTTGCTGCTTCACGCTTCTTTCCGAATTCGGAAGCCGGCGGAACAAATGAATCTTCAAAACCGTTTGGAGTAACATAGTTAACCTCCTTCCCAAGGAAGTGAGCACACTCTTTGGAAGTTATACCGCTTACAGTAGTAAATACGTCTGCCTCAACTGCGCTCAATTTTTCCAGTGATTGTTTTGCCGTAACATTGAATTCAAGAGCTACCTGTGAAGGCACATATTGCTTCATCTGACCATAAAGGGGACGGTTATTCCCTGCTATAGAGCGACCCAGCACGGTTGCATGGGTTGTGAATGAGGTTGCCACCCATGGAGCAGTTTCTTTGAGATACAATACTCCTGTACCCGTCATCCATTCATGAAACTGAGCGACTACTGCCTGACTCTCCCTGTAGAAGGTGGTAAAGCTGGCAATTAGTTTGCCGGCAGCATATCCGAAAAGTGCCGGCTCAACATAATCCCACTGACCCGAGATGCTGTCAAGCTTGTATGTCTCCCAGAACCTGGCAAATATCTCGTCCTGCTGACCAAAATAAGGAGTGAAGTCCAGCAGCATGACAATTGGCTTTCCTGCTATGTTCCATCTCCCCGTCTTGACTCTGAGACCTTCACCCGCAGCAAATCCTTTCCAGGCCGCAAACAGAGTCTCATCGGGTATGAATTCAGGGTTTTTGGTATCTTCACGCCACACATCCGGGCCTATCAGTATATAATTATTCCCTAATTCATTAACAATATTCAGTGCTTTTGTTGATATGACCGTATGGATACCACCTACCTTATTGCAAATTTCCCAGCTGGTCTCGAATAAAAAATCAGGCTTCATCTTCGTTATCATCTTTACAAATTATTCTTACTCACTTTGAATTCTTTTGTACCCTGCCTTTGGTACGCCCGGAAGCTCCATCCTGCACTGGAGTCTTGCCGGCACTTTTTGCCGAAACTCCCTTAGTGGCCTTTCCCCTTGCAGGTCTTTTTGTAACCTTGCCTGAGGAGGTTTTTTTCCTCAGGCTCTCTATCTCATTCTGAAGCTTTTCGATCAATGCATCCTTCTCTCTTGCTGCCTCACTAAGCTTCAGTGACAAAATGTAATCTTCACTGCACGGTACCTCCAGATTGATGCGCAATTCAAAGTCGCTCAAAATATTCATGTAGTTCATGAACGCCTCATATGGAGTATCGTAAGGATTGAAATAAGAATGAACCGCACCATCAGAAAAGAACTTGGTGCTCATGTAGTAGAAATGATCGCTCGACTGCAGATAAACCCAGTCTTTCTTAAGCTCATCGCTGGCGCATTTTTCGATCTTACCTGACAGATCATAGAGTTTACTGAAAGCAGCTGTCTGGAGTTCATTACCCAGCCATGCTGTCAAATCGCGCTCTTCATCTGCCCATGAAACAGGCGAAGGAACCGGGACAGCAGCTACAGGCTGAAATCTATTCCCTGTTTCGGTCGGTGTCATGAAGGTGAAGGGCGTCGACTTAAGAATTGCGGAGGGAAGATGAGAGAGGAAATCCATTATACCTGTCTCCTTTACCTGGTGCTCTCCAAATGTCTCGTAGTCAACAAACAGGTTTACCACTTCACCTGATGTGGCAGCCTGGTTAATCCAACCTGCATATTTTGATGCTGTGAGCGGCCATTCGCACCATCCCCGGTTGGAGAATCTGAATGCAATATCATCACTCAGTACAAAATTGCGTAAAAGCACCTTAAGCCTGGGGTTGATAGAGTTACAGTAAACAAAGTTCGGACTTTTCCATCCCAGAATGTGTTTGGCCCCCTCAGTAAGAGTGACCCTGAATCCCATGTCAGCCATCCATGAACCTATCTCATCGGAATAGATCATCTCTGTATTCCTTATCGCCGTAGGCTCCACACCGAAAAGGGTCTTCATCTTCAACATATGGAGATTTACCTGTGTCTCAAATTCCTCACGGCTTTTTAGTGATGCCAGCGAATGAGAATTTGTTTCTGCCAGGAATTCCACACATCCTGTAGCGGCCAGTTCCCTGAAGGATTCAATTACCTCAGGTGCGTATAACTGCATCTGGTCAATCGCCAGTCCGCTGATCGAAAAAGCCGTTCTGAACTTCCCCTTATGCTTTTTTATCAGGTCAAGAATGATCTTGTTGGCAGGCAGATAACATCTTGTTGCCACCCTCCTCATAATTGACTCATTAGTATAATCATCATAGTAGTAATGATCATTCCCAAGGTCAAAAAACCTGTACCTCTTCAGCCTGAAAGGCTGATGAACCACAAAGTGCAGGCAAATCGCTTTATTGGTACTTTGCTTCATTATGTATCATGTTATATTCTTTTCAATACTTCATTGTATACTTTCCTTACCTGCCTGGCAGAGTTCTCCCATTTCAGGGCAATAACCTCTTCCCTTCCGTTCTTAATGAACATTCGTGAGAGAGCCGGATATTTCAAAATTCCGTATATGGCGTCTGCCATGGCATCAATATCCCAGAAATCAACCTTGACGGCATGCGTGAGTATCTCTGCAACTCCTGACTGCTTACTTATGATTACCGGCACATTCGACTGCATTGCTTCCAGAGGAGATATGCCAAAAGGTTCAGAAACCGATGGCATAATATATAGATCGCTCAATGCAAGCATTCTGAAGACATCGTTTCCGCGAAGAAATCCCGTGAAATGGAACCTGTCTGTAATGCGCAGGGCTGCTGCACGCCTGATCATTCTATCCATCATATCACCCGACCCTGCCATCACAAACCTGACGTTATTCATCACTTTCAGGACTCTGTGGGCTGCTTCGATGAAGTATTCAGGACCCTTCTGCATGGTAATCCTGCCAAGGAAAGTCACCACTTTATCATCGAAACCCTTTATCAATGAGCTACTTTCAGAAAACTCAACCTGGTCAACGGCATTGTAAACAGTTACAACTTTATTGGGGTCGATGCCATATTTATTGATTACTATGTCACGGGTGAGGTTACTGACAGTAATGATCTTATCGGCAAATTCCATCCCGCTTTTTTCTATGGCATACACTTCAGGATTTACATTGCCACCGCTCCTGTCGAAGTCTGTGGCATGGACATGTATTACCAGCGGCTTACCCGATGCCTTTGCTGCTGCTATCCCGGCCGGATAAGCCAGCCAGTCGTGTGCATGAATGATCTCAAAATCATATTCAGTAGCTATCACCGAAGCCACTACTGCATACTTTCTTATCTCCTCCATAAGGGTAGGACCATACTTTCCGGTAAATTCAATCCTTCCCTTATCATCAGTAGTTACATATATCTTTCTTTCATCTGACTCTGTCCTTGTATATTTCCAATACTCCTCCGGATCAGTATAAGGTATAATGCGTGACTCTACTTCTATCTTATCGACGCTTTTCTTTACGCCGGCATAATTTATTGTCTTGAATGCAACAGGAATATTGTTGGCACCAACCAGTCTGACAACACCCTGATCTTCATCACCCCATGCTTTTGGCACCACAAAGATCACCCCAACGCTTCCCAGAGAAGCCATACCCTTGGTAAGGCCGTAACTTGCCGTCCCCAGACCTCCCGAGATGTGTGGAGGAAACTCCCACCCGAACATCAGTACTCTCATAACCGCCGGTATAAATTATTCATCATTGATCAAAGCATAAATTCTAAGTATTTCACTTACACTCCATGCCTGTGAGATAGCTCCCCTGGCCTGATGAGGGGGGTCTCCGTCATAGATCTCAGAGATTGTTGTAACACCATGCTCTGTCATCACCTCCTCAAATTCCATTATCAGTTTCCTGACCTTTTCCATGCCGGAATTACCATATACCCTCAGCCAACCGTCACAGAAGGGACCAATAAGCCACGGCCATACTGTTCCCTGATGATATGCATTATCCCTTTCTTTCTGGTTGCCGTAATAGGTTCCGCAGTATTTTTCATTGTTGGGGCTCAATGATCTTAGTCCGCGTGGGGTCAGCAGCTCTGAGGCTGCCTTGTCAAGCACACTCTTCATCTGAGTTGTGTCAAGCATAGAGTAAGGTAGTGAAGTGGCTATTGTCATATTGGGTCTCACAGAAAAGTCAGGGCCTTCCTCATCACTAATGTAATCTGCCAGCATACCTGATTTCTCATTCCAGAACAGGGAGACAAAAGACTCTGCTATCAGTGACGGCAATTTTTCGTATTCTTTTACGAATTTCCTGTCACCGGCCCTTTTTGCCAGTTCGAGGGTGTAACAGACAGCATTATACCACAGGGCATTTATCTCAACTGCATATCCTCCACGGGGAGTAACGGGAACTCCTTCAACAACAGCATCCATCCAGGTGAGGGCTTTCCCCTCAGCTGAGGCGTATATTAGTCCGTTCTCCCTCATGTGTATATTATAATGTGTTCCGTCGCGATATGCGCCCAATACCGACTTTGCAGCATTGCCATAACTGAGCCAGGGATCACGGCCGGTCTGAAGTTCATATTGCTGAAGGGCCCAGAAAAACCATAGTGGTGCATCTACGGAATTGAATGCAGGATTATCAGGGCTGCCCATATTCGGAAAAAGCCCATCTTTCATGCGTGAGACCTGTGTGTCGAGAACCTCTTCGTAAAAACCTTCCCGTTTCCTGCCCAGAGCAATCCCGGGCAGAGCTATAAATGTATCCCTTCCCCACGCCCCGAACCACGGGTAGCCAGCTATGATAAGAGTTGAATTGCCATGCTTCTCAATAAACTGCTGAGAAGCATTCTCAAGACAATGTTTAAAGCTGTTTCTCGGTACTTTCCTCCTGATTGTTTTGGTGAATTTGGATTTCAGGCCTGTTGTATTTTCCTCCTTTGTCGAGGCAGAAAACAAAATCACATCTCCCTCTGTGGCTTTTATCTCAAAAAACCCGGGGTTGAAAAGGTCTTCATTGCAATCATAACCCCGGTTTTTTTCCTCAATATATTCAACATCACGGTACCAGTCTGGCATGTGCACAAATTCTGCCTTACATGAAAGCTGCATGTTCAGTGTCGGAAAGCCATCATAAAGACAAATATCAATCCCATTTTTAATCGTGCCCACCCAGGTATTGGCTGCCATGTTTGCCTTTGTAAGGCCGTGAATACTCCGGAAGGCCAGAAATGGTCTTATCTGAAGCTTCAGGGGCTCAGCGGCTTCAAGAATTGTGTACCTGTAAAGTAATTGCTCTTCATAATGAACGAGCAGCCTTTCCTGACGAAGCAATACATTTCCTACCCGAAAAGTCATCATCGGTATATATTCAATGCTAAAATCCTCAATATATTTATGCCCCTTCGGATTATAGTATTCCCCCTCATATTTCCTCACACCGGTATTGAAAGATTTATCGTTCTGAATGACCGTCAGGTCAAGTGCAGACAGAAGTACGTGTCTTTCGTTTCCGAAGGCTTCGACCGGACAAACCAGCAGCCCATGGTACTTTCTGGTATTGCACCCTACAATTGTTGTCGATGAATAGGAACCCGCCCTGTTTGTTCTAACGATCTCCCGCGGCAACGAGTATTCCAGGTTGACAACCTGCGATTTATCGAAAATAACATACCCCATAAGAAGTGACTAATTAACTGATTTTAATAGTTCTAAAAATTAACACTTTTTGAACGATTTTGCAAAGTAAACAGAAAAATTCATGAAAATATAACCTTGTACTATCGGTATTGATTATACAGAATGAATTTAGAAGCTGGCAGGAATGGTAAGTGTTTCAAAAAGGCTATATTTGCACTTCAATAATAAAACAGAGAGAGAATGAAGAACAGGGTTTTAATACTGACACTGATAGCGATCGTTGCTTTTAGCTGCAAAGAGAACTCACACATGATTTCAGGAAAGATTAATGGGGCTCCCGCCGATGCTTACATATATCTCGATGAGCTAAAGTCTGATGCTATTGAGACTGTCGACTCGGTATTGATTGGCAGTACCGGAGACTTCAAATTCAAGAGAAAATCCGACAGTCCCGTTTTCTATATGATGAAAGCAACAAATAGCAGCTTCCTGACCATACTTATTGATCCGGGCGAACATCTTAAAATTGAGGCCGATTTTGATTCACTCAATGTTCCTACAAAACTATCAGGTGCAGAGGGTACCGAACTGATGATGAAGTTTAACAAGGAACTCCGCGGAGCAATAACCGCGCTTCAGGAACTACAGGATGTCTATATGGATAACCTCGACAATCCTGATCTTGAAAACATTATTGGCGAACTCGACGAAAGGGCCTTTTCCATAATCGATCAGATGGAGGAGTACACAAGGAGATACATTGATGACAACCCAACATCACTAGCCTCTCTTCTTGCATTATACCAGCAGCTGACACCCGGAGCCCCGATACTTCATCCCGCCGATAACTTTGAGTATTTTTTGAAGGTAGACTCAATACTATATGCACTTTATCCCAATTCAGAACCGGTAAAATACTTCCACGACCAGGTAACTGAGATGAAGCTTGCCATGTCAGAAATGGATCCGTCAGAAATGGATCCGTCAGAAATGGATCCGTCAGGAAGCATTCCATCATCCGGGGAAATTGCACCTGAAATTGCATTACCATCGGCAGATGGCGATACCATAAAGCTGTCATCAACAAGAGGCAAGATAGTTCTCCTCGATTTCTGGGCTGCATGGTGCCCGCCGTGCCGTAAAGAGAGTCCTTTCCTTAACAGGGCATATGATCTGTTCCATAGCAAAGGCTTTGAAATATTTCAGGTCAGTCTTGACAGAACAAGGGAAGATTGGCTAAAGGGGATAGAAGAAGACAAGCTGGGTAGATGGATACATGTTAGTGATGTAATGTACTGGAATTCCGTGGTAGTCCCACTATATAAGATTGAAGCTATCCCGTTCAATATGCTGCTCGACAAGGAGGGCAGGATCATTCAAACCAACCTTAGGGGAGAACAGCTGATAAGCACACTAGAGGCTGTAATGAACCAGAATTAAACTTTGACGCAGATAATGTTGCAAAGGTGTCTTCTATTCTTACTGTTTGCAGTTTTCGCAGCAGGCTGCCGAAATAACGATACTGTTATCGTAAACGGCACAGTAGAAAACCCGAAAGGGAAGTATATGAAACTATGGAGGGTCGATGTCAACAAAACCGAGGCCCTTGATTCGGCTAAAATAAAGAGCAACGGCAGCTTCAGATTTAAATTTTCAGTACCACAGTCCAATTTCTACCAGGTTGGCAACTCAGCAACGGAGTTCATAACCCTTGTCATTCATCCCGGAGAAAGGATATTACTCGGTTTCAATGGGCCCGTCCTGCATCGCGACTATACAGTTACCGGATCTGACGATTCAGAGAAGGTCAGACTTCTTGATGCAAGACTACGCGATACCCGACGACAGCTTGATTCCCTGAGGACCGATTATGAAGCATTATCTGATGATCCGGCCGGACAACAGGCAGCAGACTCAATTGAGGCAATAATAGTTGATGTGATAAATGGCCAGAGAAATTTCAGTATTGATTTCATATTGAAGAATCTCGGTTCCCTTTCCTCAATTATGGCAATATACCAGAAATTCAACGAAGAGGCATATGTCCTTTATGAAACACGCGACCTTCAGCTCATGAAGCTGCTAACTGATACTCTTACAGTTAAGTATCCGAAATCACAGCAGGTGAAGGCGATGGAAGAAGACCTGAAAAGGGAGCTCAACAATATGCAGGTCAGGCAATTCAGCCGCATGGTTGAATCGATGGAGCCTTCAGAGCTAAATCCCGAACTTACCGACATCAACGGCAGGCAAATAGCTCTTTCGTCACTCAGGGGAAAATATGTACTTGTCACATTCTGGTCGGCAGAATCACCTGATTGCATCCGTAATAATCTTGAGCTTAAAGAGCACTACAAGACCTATAACCGCAGGGGATTTGAAATTTACCAGATAAATATTGACGCTGATGAGGAGAGATGGAAGGCGGCAGTCAGATTCGATGAACTTCCATGGATAAGCGTAAGAGAAGATGATCCGTCAAACCTGAAATATGCCTATATCTACAACGTTCAGTCATTGCCGGCCAACTATCTTTATGACCCCCAGGGAGAGATCATAGGAACTAACCTTTTCGGAAGGACACTCGCTATTAAGCTTGAACAGCTGTTTGGACAACTACCGTAAAATTGCATAATCAGGGTAAGATATATTTTGCTTCCGATTTTCATCTCGGATTGAAAGCCGGAAGTGATCCTGCAAAAAGAGAAAGAAGGGTCATCGCCTGGCTTGAGTCGGTTGCAACTGATGCCTCTGAAATATTTCTGATGGGAGATATCTTCGACTTCTGGTGGGAATACCGTCTGGTGGTTCCAAAGGGATTTACGAGGTTTTTCGGTGCGGTTGCGGCCATTACCGATTCAGGCATTCCGGTCCATTTTTTTACCGGGAACCATGATATGTGGGTTGGTGACTACCTTTCAACAGAATGCGGCATGACAATAAACAGGGGAGTGGTGGAACGCGAATTTAACGGCAAACGCTTCCTCCTTGCGCATGGGGAAGGCCTTGGTTCCACCGGAACAGGTTACAAAATACTGCTTTTCATATTCAGGAACAGGCTGATACAAGGATTCTGGTCAGCGCTGCACCCACGTATTGGAGTGGCAGTAGGGCAAAGGTGGTCGCTGGGAAGCAGGCTTGGAAAAGGTGTTCGCACTCCATTTATGGGTGAAGAAAGGGAGGATCTTGTGAGGTTTGCAAATTCAGTTTCCCCCGACCAGAAGATCGATTACTTCGTCTTCGGGCACAGACATCTGGCCATGAAGTACGAACTGGCTAACGGCAGCACCATGGTTATACTAGGCGACTGGCTTTCAGGAAGTTCCTATGCAGAATGGGACGGAAAAGAGATGAGTCTTATAGTTAAGGATTAGTTTTCCTGATCCTCAACCTTTACCTTCAGAATATAATATGAGTACAAGTTGTTGATTTTGTTGAAGGCATAATCAAGCTTGTTACCTGATTTTCTGGCGATATCAATCAGGCCCATATTGCCGGTGCTGTCGGTACCGCTCTTCTGTTGTGCCAGCTGTTGCCGGTAAAAATCCTTCAGGCCGGTCCGGTCAAAACTGTTTACAAGATCGAGCTTTGACTTAAGATCTTTCACCTTACTGTTCCTGATCAGGTTACCGGTAGTTACGAAAAATGATTCCCCCTCCATCTTTATTACGGCCACCGGCATACCATATTTTTGTTCCGCGGTTTTACCCGGACTATACTTGGCTATGTTCTCGAGTATCTCTACCAGGATGCTGAAAACCTTCCTTTTGGTTCCGGAGTCGACTTCATCTTCCTTTAGTTTCGTCTCTGTAAAGGAGAGCATCTCTTTACCCACGTCGGGGGTAATATGGTTTGACCAAACCATGTAGACATTATTTTCAGATAGCAGCTTCTCAAAGCCATGTATTGTGCGGCCGCTGAATTTCTTCCCTTCAGGCTTGCTGTTAATGCCCGTTCCGGCAGAATCAACAGTTTTACTCAGAACGTAATAGTAATAATTATCATTAAGTTTGATAAAATCATAATCGAGCTTATTGCCGGTCTTCTTTGCCATCTCCATCAGGCCCAGTCCCGCGCCTCCTTTGTTGCTGAACTCTGCTGCATCAAGCATCTTTCTGTATACAGACCTTACATCCTTCGGATCAAGACGATTAATATGTCTGAGTCTGTTTCTCAGATCAGGTACGTTGCCGGCCTCCATTACATTTCCGGTAGCAACACTGTAGCCGTTGTCGGTTCTTGAATAGGCAACCACTGACATCCTGGCATAGTCATTATGACTTGTATGGCGTGAAATATTCTGCAGCGACTCAAGTACAAACATGAAAAGCCGTTTACGGCCTGCAAACCCAAATGCACTGCTTTCCATCTCCCTTTCGAGAAGCATCAGAAGTGACAGTGAGTTAACGTTGGTAACTATTCCGCGATAGACAAACATCATGCGCTTGCGCATCATTCTGTCACGTATCCTGCGTGTGAAGTCCATGCACCAATGATCAGATAAATCAAAATCAGTCTATAAATATAGATAATTATTAAAGATACCGCTCAAACCATCAAAATAAATTTTCACCCGGCCCATCCTTCGCGATCGAGATTGCGGTAGTTGATGGCTTCTGAAACGTGGTCTGCGCCGATGGCCTCCTCATTGTCGAGGTCGGCAATAGTTCTTGAGACTTTGAGTATTCTGTCGTATGCCCTGGCCGATAGTCCGCGTACCTCCATGGCTGTCTTTAGCAGGCGGGCGGCGGCCTCTGAAACAACACAGTATTTACGCTGCAACCTGCTGTTCATCTGGGCATTACCATATACGCCGGGTATATCCCTGAATCTCTCCTGTTGTATTTTCCTTGCCTTTACAACCCTCTCCCTGACTGCTGCGGAAGTCTCGGTTCTATCCCCTCCCGCTATATTATCATACTCAACCGGTACCACCTCAATGTGCATGTCAATTCTATCGAGAAGTGGCCCCGAGACCCTGCTGAGATATTTCAGCACCACTCCGGGAGGGCAGACGCATTCGCGAGAAGGATGGTTATAAAACCCGCACGGACAGGGATTCATAGCTGCTACAAGCATTACGCTCGCTGGGAAAACAACCGAGAATTTAGCCCTTGAGATAGTAATGATTCTGTCCTCAAGTGGCTGCCTCATAACTTCCATGACGGTACGTCTGAACTCAGGCAACTCATCAAGAAAAAGCACCCCGTTATGAGCAAGTGATATCTCGCCCGGCTGAGGATAGGAGCCCCCTCCCACCAGCGCTACATCTGATATTGTATGGTGCGGACTGCGAAAAGGACGGCTTACCATAATCGATGTTTTACCATCGAGTTTACCGGCAACGCTGTGTATCTTTGTGGTTTCAAGGGCTTCGTTCAGCGTCAGCGGTGGCACTATCGTCGTCAGTCGTCTGGCCAGCATGGTCTTACCCGAACCAGGCGCGCCCACCATAATCAGATTATGGCTGCCTGCAGCGGCAACCTCAAGGGCGCGCTTCACACTCTCCTGACCCTTGACATCTGAAAAATCTATATCATAGCGGTTTGCCTCAGCTTCAAAAAAGGAGGCCATGTCAATCCGAACCGGATCAAAAGTGCGGTATCCGTTGAAGAAATCTATCACCTCAGCCAGTGACGACATACCATAAACATCAATGCCATCGACAACTGCGGCCTCCAAGGCATTGGCAGAAGGCACAATGACACCCTGAAAACCATCGTCCCTTGCCCGCAGGGTAATGGGCAGTATTCCCTTAACCGGCTTTATGGAGCCGTCAAGCGACAGCTCCCCAACCATCATAAACCTGTCACCATTGAAAGAGAGAATCTTCTCATCTGAAGCCAGTATGCCAACGGCAAGCGGAAGATCGAAGGAGGAACCCTCCTTCCTGATGTCGGCAGGCGCAAGATTGATCACCACCTGCCGGCCCGGCCACCGGTAGCCAAGGGTCCTCAGCGCCGATTCTATTCTCTGCTGACTCTCCTTCACAGCAACGTCAGGCAGCCCTACAAGGAAAAACCTTACGCCCTGCGAGGTATTCACCTCAACGGTAATGGTAACGGCATCAATCCCGATCACCGTACCGGTATAAGTCTTTACCAGCATAACGGTAACGTATGAAATTAGAGACTAAAGGAAATGCCTTACCAAGATAGGAAAATCATGTGAAAACCCCTGAATAAATTATTAAATTCATCGCGGACGGGGTAAAACATGTACCCTCCATGCCCACAGTTCATATTCGTCTGCCAGTTCTTTCACCAGCTCGGGGTATTCCGATGACAGGTCTGTGGTTTCAGTCCTGTCATTCTCCATATTGTATAGACTCCATATACTGGTACCACCTTGAGCCGCAAGCTTCCAGATGCCACGTCTCACGCTCCTTGCATTGCCGTGCTCCACAAAATAGCAGCCCTCCCTCTCTATCTCCTTCCCCCTGAAAACAGGTGAAAGATCAATCCCTTCAGGCTTATGTATTGATGCTCCTCTGTAAACGGACGGATAATGAGCTCCGGTGATGCCAAGCACCGTCGGCATGATGTCAATTATACCCGAAATTGTTGTTACGAGCCTCCCTCTGCCTTTTATGCCCGAGGGCCAGTGTACAATTAATGGTGTTGCGATACCGCCCTCATAGGCTGAATGCTTGTAGTACCGGAATGGTGTATTGCTGAGGTTTGCCCATGCTATTCCATAGCTCTGGTAACTGTTGTCAGGCCCGGGCTGAACCGGAGCATCATTACCATAAAGTACTGTATCTCCCGACAGAGTAAACTCAGGTCCGTAACGCCTTATCCACTCAGTACCGGAATTGAATGTCTCAGCACATCCTCCATTGTCCATTAAAAAAATCACAATAGTATTCTCCTTCAGGCCGCTTTTTTCAAGCTGATCCATTATTCTGCCTATCCCACTGTCCATTATCTCTACCTGTGCCGCATATACAGCCATTTTCCTTGCCTCGCCCGGTTTGTCAGCAATCTCCTCCCAGCGACTTACCCTTACATCCCTCGCACTAAGCTGCCAATCCTCCCTGACCAGGCCTTCGCTTATCATCCTGTTCATTCGTGCTTCCCGAAGCCGGTCCCAACCCTCTTCGTAAAGCTTCTGGTATTTGACAATTACATCCTCCGGGGCATGAAGCGGCCAGTGAGGCGCAGTATAGGATACATAGGCAAAAAAGGGTGTTCTTTTCCCCTTCCTGCCATGACGTTCAATAAAAGCGACTGTAGAATCGGAAATGGCATCAGTATAGTAATACCCTTCAGGAACCCCGGCCACCTGCTCATTGTTATAGGTCAGTGAATGAGGCTGATAAAAACTGCCTGCACCATCGATCGTGCCGTAGTAGGTATCAAATCCCCTCTGCAAAGGCCATGTTCCCTTGTCGTCGGGAGTGATTGAACGCGACAGGTGCCACTTGCCCGTCATGATGGTGTAGTATCCGGCTTCACGCAGAACCTCCGCTATGGTAACACAGTTGTCATTCAGATTGCCCTCATAACCCCTTCCCCTGTCCTCCGAAACCATATACCCTATCCCGGCCTGGTGCGGATAAAGACCTGTCAGAAGGCCAGCCCTGGTAGGACAGCTTCGTGCATTATTATAAAACTGGGTGAACCTCAGTCCGTTTTCTGCAAGCAAGTCAATACTCGGAGTAGCTATCTCTCCGCCATAGCAGCCCAGATCGGAATACCCCATGTCATCTGCCATAATCAGCAGGATATTTGGATGCTGTACCTTTTTTTCGCAGGAACCGGTAACACCTGCCAAACATGCAAGCGAGGAGATAGTAAGTAGTCGTCCGCTGTTTCTAAGCTTCATGGTCATCGATTATTATCTGGTGAAAACATCAAGATTCATCGAAGTGTGCAGAATTCCTTCCCTGGCAATCCGTGGAGTATTTAACACAACGGGAGAGAAGCGTGCAGGCGGGTCAATACCACAGAACCACAAGCCGCTAAGGTAATGTTCCGACCCCGCCTGTACCGGCATGGGCCATACTGTACGAAATTTCTGCCTTCTCTTACCATTGACATATACACGCATCACTCCCGAACCCGACAACCTGATCTCCAAAGTGTTGCTTCCGTCTCTCAATGGTCTTCTGATTTCATAAACCGAATCCTTTCCGAACCTGCGGATTCCGATAAAAACCTTTCCGCCGGCAACCCTTACCTCAAAGGCATGCAGCGCAGCCTGATGATATGACACCAATACCCCTGAAGCATTACCGGCGGCGCTGCATTCAACCTTAAGAATAAATGGTCTGCCCATAAGATAAGGAGTTGTGCCTGGAAGGCTCTGCCTGCCGTTGTCAAGCTGCAGATGAAGGGGAAGAGGCTCAAGAGTCCGGCCTTCAGATACCCTTTCTGCAATAGCGGGCCAGAAGCCGGTCAACAGCGCCCGCAGGCTGTCGGCCACCTCCCTGTAATACGCCGAGCCCGCAAGGTTGATATACTCATCCGGATCGGCAAGTCGGTCAACCAAAACCTCCTGCCTGGTTGACGGAAAAACCCCGAAAATGTATCTGTCACATATCCGGCTATAGTTGTTTCTTATCTCGATTATCGCATGATCGGCACCTGCCTCTTCCCCCCTGATTACCGGAAGCAGACTTCTTCCTTCAAGGGTTGGGGGAACCGGGGCTCCTGCTATTTCAAGAAAGGTAGGCAGAATATCCACATGCGAAGAGTATGAGTCAATGCTGCCATGATCAAGGCGGTCACCGAACCATACTACCATCGGAACCCTCGCTGACCTTTCAAAGTGGGTCCCTTTGTGTATAAGGTCATGATCGCCGAGCGAAGCCCCGTGATCGCCTGTAAAAATTATAATTGTATTTTCAAGCTGCCCGCTGCGCCGTAGCGACTCAATTATCTGGCCCACCTGCTCGTCAATGAAAGTAAGTCCGCCGTAATGCCCCGCCCTGACCCGCCTTATATAGTATTCACGATTCTCAGGATATTCATCTATGAGATCAACCATCCTTCTGGTGTAGTTATACCTTAGGTCGGTATAGTCGTAAGGCTGCTGCTTAAGCCCTCCCTCACGCCACAGGGCCCCGGGCATATTCCTCTCCATATACATCCGGGAATAGCGTTCCGGCGGGTCCCACGGATTATGTGGACCGTTGAACGACACCCACAGGAACCAGGGCGACTCTCCGATGCGTTCTATGAGTCTCGAGGCTTGGGTTCCTACATAATGATCGATATGAAGGGAGTCGGCAAACGGCCAGTCATAAACACCGTAAATCTCTGCACTCCCCTGCAGGTTAAGGTAACTGGCACGTGACAGACCAGCCCCGGCAAGGTGCCGGGAATAGTCATCCTTCCTAACCGTGTCTGCAGCCGAATTGCCCTTTCGTTCAGCCGATATCCAGATATCATAGCCGACATCCCTGTCCCATGGATAAAAATGCATCTTGCCGACTGCCGTTGTCATGTAACCATTTTCCCTGAGCATTTCAATCATTGTCGGTGTGCCCTCCGGTATCCATCTTGACTGATTATCCCATTCACCATGATAGTGCGGATACATTCCGGTAATTAATGTATACCTGGCAGGCATCGATATCGGCGCCGTACAATAATGCTTATTGAATACTATACCTTCAGAAGCGAGTTCCGCCAGTGCAGACATCTCCAGACCGGGCGTCTCCCATGGAACGTCAAGCCCGGCATGGTAGTCGGTAGTAATAAACAGAATGTTTGGCTTATCGTCTGTAGCACGGGCCTCAACTTCCCCTGAAGTTGCTGCAGAGACCGCTGCGAGGGAAAAGAGAGCTATTTCAGACCTCATATGAAATAACAAATTGTAAGTTGTAACGGCACAACTGTACGAAGATAAGAAAAGTACTGAATAAATGTACTTTTTACACCTTAAAAATCGATCTCCTCAGGCTTGTTAAACCATTTGCCCACCATCATGCTCTTCTTATAACGGCCCCTGCTTACAACCTCCCCCTGCTCGTCGTATTTAATGTATTTGCCGTGAAGCATGTCATTACGATAGTTGATTATCTCCTTCTCCCTGGTAATCACCAGTCTTCTGCAGGTGTCGGCTATAACTGCCCCTGTGCTGTCAGTGGTCTCGCACGGATAACGCTCATAGGCCGCCTGGTAATACCAGGTCTCCGTTCCATGCTGAAGCCCCTTCGAATAATTTGACACCAGGTACAATTCACCCGCCTCTTCAATTGGCAGTCCGGTATTCTGGTCTTCAGAGGGGAACCAAAACTTACGTGTACCGTGAAGCTCTCCGTCGCGGTAGTTCGATTCCTGAACGATATGACCCTTCTGATCGTATATTCTTACAAAACCGTGAGGCTCTCCTGCCCTGAGCGTATATTCTGCCAACAGCTCACCGGAAGGATAAAACTCCTGCCTGGGTCCATCACCCCCTTCCGTCAAACCTGCCGATTTGTCGGCCAGATATACCGTGTAGGCCGTGTATGAATATTCCGGATCCTCCTCAGGGGTAACCTCCTCTGCATTAAACAACAACATCAGACTGCCATCTGTATATATGTTAACACCCGAATTTTTATACTCTTTCGACCGATCCTTCCTGAAACCATTATCCTTTAGAGAATTAAATATCCGGTTGTAGAGGTCAAATTCAAAAATAGTATAGTAGAGTCCCGTTACAGTACCTTCACGTGAAATAAGGTTAAGATATGCCGGCGGCGTGGAGGTGTATTCATCATTGTACTCTGAGTAATCAATTCCGTACGACCATGAATCATACCTTAAACCATTTGCTTCATCAGTTTCAGTCTCCATCAGCGACCAGTTGGCAGCCCCGAGCCTGGCTATGGCCGATTCGGTATTGCCGCCCTTAACAATACCTGCCAGATCTGAAAGATTCAGAAACTGAGAATGCGCAATTGCAGAATAACCCACCAACAAACTGAATACAATAATAAAACGTCTCATAACAAATTACATTAGTAGTAAAGAGGATGGAAAAAAACAGTCAGAATAACTCTCAGGTTTATCAAATCGTAATTTCACATCGTCAAAAGTATGATCTGCAGTGTTCATTTCCAAAAAATGAATTAAAAAAGAGGCAGCGGTGTATGATACCGCTGCCCTCTAAAATCTATACTTATCCCCTGATCTAGTTTCTTACACTGAGTACTGCTTCCCTGATGACCGACGAATCACTTTCCGAAACAGCAGTCAGGGTAATGGTGGCACTGCTGCCCTTCTCTGCCGGGGGTTTGATATACACCGGAATCTCCGATGATTCTCCCGGCTTCAGTGTACAAAGCTCATTAAGCAGTATGGCCTCCCAGCCATCTCCCGATACCGATACCTTCAACCTGTAAATATCATTGGCGAGCCATAGTGAGGCATCCTTCACCTTGTGCACCGAGCCGTCCACCCCTGCATCAGAATCGATATTTGCCAGGGTAAACTGAACACTGGCAACCTTCTGCCCTATACGCGATACACGCGGTGCCGCCAGAGAAAAGGAGCGCGTCCTGCCACTTGCTTCCTCTGTTGAACGTACCCCAACGGTATAGGTTAGTATATCATCCTTATCCCTCTTAAGATCAATTATATAAAAATGAAGAGCGTTGTCACTGTCAATATACTCAAACTTACTGCCTGAATTGAGTCCTGCATGAAACAGGGCATCATTAAGTTGCCTGTAATCGGCAATTGTCCTCATCACCGGAGTACCATCAGGCTTGACGAAATCAACCATATTTATATCTTCAGGATGTGCATCAATTACCCAGTTGAAACAGTTGAACTGATTGGGACCGCCATTGCGTCCTTCCCTGTCCTTGTTCTTGGCAAGCAGCACTCCGTTATCCGGGCAGAAGGAATCATACCCTATTCGCTGAACAACCTCCATCGAGTAGAAATTGAAGGTCGGATTACCCTGTGATAAGGGATTTTCTGCAGGGTCGTCCCATGGAGTCCTGTCATGAGGTTCTTCTCCGTCGAGTCTTACTATCAGCCCTGCGAATGAGCCGGGAAGAGGTTCAACGGCACGTGCTGTAATTTCAGCCACGGCCAGGCCGGTTTCAGCCAAACCGGTGCGGCTGAGGGTAATAACATCATCATCTGTGATGAAACCATTCACCATCCTGTTCCTCAGCATAAGCCCCGCAGGCATGGCTGCACCCTGTGCCGGAGGAACCACCCACCGCATATGAGGGCCGCCCGGACCGTTAAAGCAGCCACGGTCCATCATGTCCCACGTACCCGAACCGACACGCCTGTAGGGCTGAACATACGGATTATTGTTGTTGTCTCCTATTCTGAAGGCAAAGTGCCCAAGCTCATGGGTTATCGTCCCCGAGTTTTCTCCCTGCCTTATCGAGGAGAGACCCCACTGCATCTGACCTGCCTTCCATGATGTCCACTCGACATATCTTGTTGGAACCCAGCGGGGCATATCAGGATTTGGATTCCCCCACTCAGGAGGTATATCATCCTTTGTCTGAAACTTCATCTCCCCAAACTCCTGCCATACTCCGGTTTCATCATATCCTGCATATATACGAAGAATGGCATCGTAGTCTGACTTAATATCTCCCTTGTCGGCCCTCCAGAGAGAGTCAACATCAGGCTCCATACGGTACCTTGCTATGCTTCCGTCAGGGGTCTGGTCATTTTGCCTGTGTTCATTGAGACCATACGCCCAGTGGGGCCTCGGCATCCTGTAGGGCCCAAAAGGCTCGAGCACCGTAATACCGAATTTTCCCCTTGACTGCTCCATCCAGTATCCGTTAATCGTCTGCCCATAGTTATACTCATTGGGCTTCAGCCAGAAATCAGCATAAAACTGCGGAACCTCCTCCCTCTTTATCGGGTCAACCTGAGGGTTCCCGAACAGATCGGAATGCTTCGGCTGGGTGATCACAAAAGGCTGATCGGAAAAATCTACCGCTACCAGTGCCATTTTGAATTCACGCTCCGGCTTGAGCGAGGGATCAGCCCAGTTGATGCCGGGTATGGGCTTGTAGTCATCCCATGTCATATCATCCTGATCCTGCACAACCTGCATATCTATTGGTTCGGGGAATTCTGTAAGCGCCTCCCCACAGGCACAGGTGAACATCAGGGCAACTCCCACTGAAAACGGGACTAATGCATTAAAGATTCCTTTCTCCATAACATTAATATTTTAAAATATGTGTTGAACAGACCTCATCTCTCTCTTCTTACATATTGCAAGTTAAAAAAAATATTTAACGTAAGTGTTATTTTAACACTTATTAATTTCAAACCGGCTGGCGGCATAATGAACTGGTGTTCATTAGTGATTTCTGTTTGAATGGGGTTCCTCCTCCTTTGTAACAGCTGACGAAAAAAGGGAACGGAACAGTGAAACCAGCATTCCTCCCGACATCATACCAAGGATATACGAAAGTATTATTACCAGTGCCTTGGGCAGTGAAAGGCTCCAGTTCAATAGTTTAATAGTCATTATACCAAGATTCTGAAAACTGAATATCAGGATCAGGATCAGCAAAATAACACTCAAAATGATCTTTATCTGTCTCATTTCAATAAAGTTTTTTCAATTCAACCAGCCTTTACCACAACAAATATAACGAATAGTTATGGCATGGGTGAAAGGTATGCGACTCTTATTCTATATATCAGACTTGACAATCAGCATGCAAATGATTAGTTTTGATAGTTGATCAATGAATGAAACCTTTAGCGAAAATGGACGTCCAAAATTGCACAATGCATCATTTGCTGATATGACAGGTCATTAAGGTGCTTAAAATTAACATCTGATCATTAAAACCAAAATTTCATGAAAGCAAGTTATTCAATTACGAAGGCAGTAATCACTGCGTTGCTGCTGATGGTCTCTTTTTCAGCCATCAGAGCACAGTCAATAACCGGTGACTGGTACGGAGTAGTAGATATTCAGGGGATACAACTCAGAATATCACTGCATGTAACATCGACAGAGGATGGTTATTCATCAACATGGGACAGTCCTGACCAGAATGCGTTTGGTATTCCCTCATCCTCAACCACCTTTGAGTTTCCCGATTTCAGTTTTACACATGAAGGTGCCCGATTCGTTTACAGAGGAGAGGTAAATAGTTCCTATACTCTGATTGCAGGCACATTTGAGCAGAATGAGCAACAAATGGCGCTTATTTTTACCCGCGAGCCAATCGAACCTGACCCTCATAGCTTTGAATCGCTGATGCAAAGGTATAATAAGGAAGAGGTGTATATAACCATGAGAGACGGAGTCAGATTGTTTACCTCGATCTATACGCCCAGGAACCCGTCAGGGTCATCTCCGATACTCCTTAACCGCACCCCTTACAATATTGAACCCTCCGGCCCCGGCAATTTCAATTTCTTTATGCAGGTTTATGGCAGATACACTGACGATGAATATATTATGGTCTTCCAGGATGTCAGGGGAAGGTTTATGAGTGAAGGAGTATATGAGGATATCCGGCCCGTCATTCCCAATAAGTCCGGTGTTGACGACATTGATGAAACCACAGATACCTGGGACACCGTCGACTGGCTGGTAAAAAATGTCGCCAATAACAATCGCAATGTTGGTATCTTCGGCATCTCTTACCCCGGTTTCTATTCGACAATGGGACTGATAAATGCTCACCCTGCTGTTAAGGCTGTCTCGCCTCAGGCCCCTGTTACAGACTGGTTCATCGGTGACGACTTCCACCATAACGGTGCTTTCTTTCTGATCGATTGCTTCAGCTTTTTCCATAGCACCGGGCATCAGTTCAGAACACCGTCAAGGCAGGGCTTTCCCGGTTTCAGGTGGCCTGTTACCGATAACTATGAATTCTTCCTCTCACTGGGTGCCATCAGGAACATTTCACCCCAATTCTTCGGAGACAGTGTAAAATTCTGGAATGACGCGTTTGCCAATCCTGACTATAATGATTTCTGGAAGTCAAGAAACCCAAGGCCGCATCTTAAAAACGTTACCCCGGCGGTAATGACGGTTGGCGGATGGTTCGACGCTGAAGACCTCTTCGGTGCCTTACGCACTTATGAGGCTATTGAGAAACAAAATCCGCCTACGCTGCAGAATTTCCTCGTTATGGGTCCGTGGTCACACGGTCAGTGGGCCTTTGGTGAAGGAACCAATGTCGGAAACATTTATTGGGGAAAAGATGCCAATGAAAGGTTTATCAGGCTCGAACAGGAGTTTTTCAACCATTACCTGAAGGGGGAAGGTAATCCTGAATTCCCCGAAGCTGCTATTTTTATTACCGGATCAAATGAATGGAGAGAATTCGACTCATGGCCCCCGTCAGATGCCATTGAAAAGAGCCTATATTTTCATCCTTCCGGCAAACTGGGTTTCGAACCATGGGTCGGAAAAACAGGTTATGATGAATATGTCTCCGATCCTATGAAACCCGTTCCATACACTCAGAATATTCACACCCGCAGAACTGCTGAATATATGACCGATGACCAGAGATTCGCATCAAGAAGGCCCGATGTAATGGTCTATCAAACCGATGTGCTGACTGAGGATGTCACTATTACAGGCCCTCTGACTGCCAATCTGTTCGTCTCCACAACCGGCACCGATGCCGACTATGTGGTAAAGCTGATTGATGTTTTCCCTCCTGATATGACTGCCCGTGATGGCGAAGAGGTAAATGTACCCCTGGGAGGATATCAGATGCTGGTAAGGGGAGAAGTGCTCAGGGGCAGATATAGAAACAGCTTCGAAAACCCTGAGCCTTTCAAGCCAGACATAATTACGAAAGTATCATACGAAATTCCGGATGTAGCCCATACATTCAAAAAAGGACATCGTATTATGATCCAGGTGCAGAACTCGTGGTTCCCCCTCGTAGACAGAAACCCCCAGAAATTCGTCAACATTTATGAGTGTTCGGAAGAGGATTTCCAAAAGGCAACCCATAGAATATACTACAATAACAATTTTTCCTCCCATGTCAGGGTAAAAGTTCTGAGATAGTCAACTAAAGGAGTTCGCCGTGAGATTCGTTATTGGTTTTCTGACATCGCAAAATCATGATCAGAATGAATAATATCAGAATTGCAACCCTTATCTCAATCCTGTCAGTAACAGCTTCGGGGCTGTTCTCCCAGGAATCACTGACACTGGCTGAATGCCTCGAAAAGGCAGGCGCGAACCACAAGCTCGCATTAGAAAAGGAGAGATACGCTGCAATCAGCGACCTCTCGTCACAGATCCTCAGAAAAGCCTGGATGCCCGTCACCGACGCAGGTGCTTCAATAATATATAATTCTGACGTGGTTGACCTTGGCAGCGCACTTTCCGGTATTCCCGTTCCGGGTCTGGCCGATGCTATCGCTCCCATACCCCACAGCCAGTACAGGCTGACACTGGAGATCAGTCAACTACTCTACGATGGTGGAATGACACGCGAGCTCATTCGTAATGAAGAAGCAGCCCTGAAGATCAATCAGCAGCTTACCGAAATTGAGATCTATTCTATAAAGGAGCAGGTAATAGCAAACTATTTCGGAATAGTGCTGCTCGACAAACAATACCGGCTTATCAAAACATTTGTAGAGACAATTGAATCGCAGATCGAAGCTGCGGCCTCGGCAGTAAGATCAGGAGTGCTGACCCCTGCTGATCATGATATTTTGCTGGCAGAAAAGTTGAAAATGGAGCAGCAGTCAATCGAAAACCGAAACCTGGACAGGGCACTTCGGAATATTCTTGGCGAGATCACTGGCTTAGAGATAAGCGAATCAACATCCTTTCATATCAGCGAGCCTGCTGCCATGCCTGTTCATGAAAGCATCGATCTTAGAAGGCCGGAACTGACGCTTTTCGATCTCACTGTCAGCAGTATGAATGCCGGCGAAAAGCTGCTGGCAGCAGGAAGAATGCCAAAGGCATACGGATTCGCCACCTTCGGTTACGGGAAACCGCCAGGCAACAATTTTTTCAGCGATTCATCCGAGCCCTTCTTTGTTGCGGGTGCTGCTTTACGCTGGAACATTTATGACTGGGACAAAGCGCGTCGCGAGAGAGAGATACTGAATGTCAGAAGAGATATAACCACTGCAAGAAAATCTGATGCTGAGGTTAAGCTGCGGCTCATGCTGGAGGCCAAGCAGGCTGAAATAGAAACCATCAGGGAATCGATTGAAAAACTTAATGAGATCATTGCACTCAGGAGCAGGGTCTCTGCCGCCATGACTTCGAGATTAAATAACGGTACGATTACAGCTTCAGAATATCTCATTGCAACAAATCCGGAAAGGGAAGCAATTATTAGCCTTGAAATAAAAAAGATCAATCTTATAAAGGCAGGTTATGAATATCTGTTTATCACCGGAAATGAACTCAAATAATGGTGCCTATATGAAAAATCCTATAATCATCTTATTGCCGCTCCTATGTATACTCTCCACATCATGCAGGGAGAAAGACACCGGAGCCGATGCCTGGGGCAATTTTGAGGCAACCGAAACAATGGTATCATCAGAATCGGGAGGCAGGATAATCTTCCTGAATGCACCTGAAGGTTCGGTCATTGAAAAGGGAGCCATAGTGGCTATAATTGACACAACAATGCTCAGCCTTCAAAAAGATGAACTTAAGGCAGGCATAGGCACGGTGGCTGCAAAGGTGAATGCCCTGATGTCACAGAATTCTGTTATAAGACAACAGATAGCAAACCTCGACATCAACATTGAAAGAACGAGAAGTATGATGGATGATCAGGCGGCCACTCAAAAGCAGCTTGACGATCTTACCGGACAGAAGTCTGTACTCGAAAAACAGGCACAGGCCACTGACTCACAGGCTGCTGCAACAGAGACCGAAAAGAGGGTTATGGAGGCAAGGCTGACACTCCTGGCGGAACAAATCTCAAGGTGTTCCGTAAGGTCTCCGGTAACCGGAACCATACTGACCAGATATATCGAGGAGGGAGAGATCACTGCACCCGGCAAGCCTCTGGCAAAGATCGCAGATCTGACAATCATACAACTAAAGGCCTGGGTAAGCGGGTCACAACTGGGGCTTGCACAACCGGGCGCTGCATGTACCGTACGGATAGATGAAGGTGATAAGGGGTTCAGGTATTACGAGGGTACCATAGTAACCGTTTCATCCAGGGCAGAATTCACCCCCAAGGTGATACAAACAAAAGAGGAGCGTGTAAATCTGGTCTATGCTGTAACGATAGAGGTGAAGAACGACGGCTATATACGTACAGGCATGCCTGGCGAAGTCATATTCAGCAAATAAGGGGATTAGCATGAGTATCGCCGTTTCTGCATACGGAATCACCAAGTCATTCGGTAGTGTCAGGGCGTTAAGTGAGATCTCATTCGAGGTTCCGGAGGCCGCCATTGCAGGATTCATTGGTCCTGACGGAGCCGGTAAGACAACCCTGTTCCGTATTGCAGCAACCCTTCTGGTTCCTGATAGTGGAACTATGACGATATTTGGTAATGATACGGTAAAAGACTACAGAGAACTAAGGAAGATAACCGGCTATATGCCGGGCAGATTTAGTCTTTATCAGGATCTGACTGTGGAAGAGAATCTTGACTTTTATGCTACGGTCTTCGGTACAACTGTATTGAAGAATTACGATCTGATTAAGGATATATACTCGCACATCGAACAATTCAGAAACAGGCCGGCAGGTAAGCTTTCGGGAGGAATGAAACAGAAGCTTGCATTGTCGTGTGCCCTGATACACCGTCCGTCACTGATAATACTCGATGAGCCTACAACAGGCGTCGATGCCGTTTCACGAAGGGAGTTCTGGGAAATGCTCGGTTCCATCAGAGAGAACGGTATCACCATAATGGTGTCGACACCCTATATGGATGAGGCAACGAAATGTGATACCATTGCCCTGGTACAGGATGGTAAAATACTTGAAAACGGAACCCCCG
The DNA here is from genome assembly GCA_046484805.1 of Bacteroidales bacterium. Lineage (GTDB taxonomy): Bacteria > Bacteroidota > Bacteroidia > Bacteroidales > VadinHA17 > SLNP01. Next base: position 17,119 of record JAWOIF010000157.1, on the reverse strand, counting down.
GTTCTATTAAAGAAAGATTTGAAGGAGTTGTCTGGCATGCCACTGCAATAGACAAGTATCTGCTGTTGAAGGCTCTGCGTAGCTGGAAAAATACTCTTTCTGCCTATCCCTTTGGAGATTCGGTACATGTAACATTCAAAAATGAAGCTGATGGAACTGAACTCGCAGATTACATGAAGTCAATGAATATTTCCGACTTTACAATCACAACTGCCGAACCTTCTATAGAGGACAGGTTCCTGCAACTAATGAGCGGAGGAATGGTATATGAATGATAATGTGATAGTTGTAAGTGATCTGGTTAAGAAGTTTGGCTCTTTTACCGCCAACGACAGGCTGACCTTTGATGTCAGACGCGGTGAAATATTTGGTTTCCTCGGGGCAAACGGAGCCGGTAAGACAACTGCAATAAGAATACTTTGCGGTCTTTCAAAACCTACTTCGGGTGAAGCTGTTGTTGCAGGATTTGATGTCTACAGCCAGAGCGAGCAGATAAAGAGGAATATCGGCTATATGTGCCAGAAATTCTCACTATATGAGGACCTTACTGTCAGAGAGAACATACTGCTGTACGGCGGCATATACGGGATGAGCAGGGGTGATATCCGGAACCGGACGGAAGAACTGCTGCAAAAACTTGACTTTACCGGATTCCGCGACACCTTAATAGGAAGACTGCCGACAGGACACAAGCAAAAGCTTGCATTCTCAGTTGCCATTTTCCATACGCCATCTATTGTATTCCTTGATGAACCTACAGGCGGTGTCGATCCGGTTACCAGGCGCAACTTCTGGGAACTGATCTACGAGGCCTCCTCTATGGGGATAACCGTGTTTGTAACTACTCACTATATGGATGAAGCAGAATATTGCGACAGGGTTTCCGTGATGAGCGCCGGCAGAATTGTGGCTCTTGACACCCCTGCCGCCTTAAGGGAAAAATGGAATGCTTCATCTGTTGATGAGGTCTTTGTGAAAATAGCCCGTCCGGCAATAAAAGATGCATCATGAAAAGGTTCCTGGGATTTGTCAGGAAAGAGTTCCTCCATATTTTCAGGGATTACAGAACCCTTGTAATTCTGTTTGGCATACCCGCCTCCCAGATAATACTCTTCGGCTATGTTGTAACAAACGAACTTAAAGATGCAGGTATAGGAATACTCGATAATTCAAAAGATGAAATAACCCGCAGCATAACATCACGGCTTCTGGCCTCTGATTTCTTCTATCTGGAGACAGAGCTGCGCTCAGAATCAGAGATAGATGCTCTTTTCAAAGCCGGCGATGTCAAAGCTGTGATTACTTACGGTGACAACTTCGGAAGAAGGCTGATTTCTGAAGGAAAGGCCGACATCGCAATTGTTGCCGATGGTTCTGAACCCAATGTGGCCAGTCTGGTGACAAACTATGCAGGCGCGATAATCACCGAATGCATTCTGGAAATTGCTGCCGGTACAGGCGACCATATGATGCCGGTAATACCCGAGGTCAGAATGATTTACAATCCGGAAATGCGCAGCCACTACATGTTCGTGCCGGGTGTCATTACACTGATACTCATACTTGTATGCGCACTGATGACCTCAGTTACGATTACCCGTGAAAAAGAGTTCGGCACCATGGAAGTTCTTCTCGTCTCCCCGCTCAAACCGGTGCAGATAATACTTGGAAAGGTGGCACCCTACTTCTTCCTTTCATTCATCAATGTCATTATCATACTGCTGCTATCGTGGTTCGTCTTCAGGTTACCGGTCAGAGGCAGCCTGATCCTTCTGCTTTTTGAATGCATGCTTTACATCCTGATGGGCCTCTCTCTGGGAATTATGATATCGACCATGGCCTCAACAATGCAGCAGGCTATATTCATCTCATTCCTGGGATTATTACTTCCGTCACTGCTGCTTTCCGGATTCATATATCCTATCGAGCACATGCCCGCGGTGTACAACTATGTGAGCTTTATACTGCCTCCGCGATGGTTTGTGGTAATAATCAAAAGCATTATGATTAAGGGAAGCGGCCTGGCTGACATATGGCGGGAGACACTGTTTCTGGCCGGGGCAACCCTCCTGTTCATAGGCGTCAGTGTCAGGAAGTTTAAAACAAGGCTGGAATAAAGGGATAAGATATGAGAACCATACTATACCTCATAAGGAAGGAATTCAGCCAGATAAGCCGCAACAGCCTGATCTTAAGGGCTGTATTTATTGTGCCGCTGCTTCAGATGCTGATACTTGTACCGGCAGTTACCTTCGAGATAAAAAACGTGAGAATAGTTGTGGTCGACCAGGATCTTTCGCAGACCAGCCGGAGCCTGATAAACAGGCTCAGCAGTTCGGGGTTCTTCATAATTGAGGGCTATGCAGAATCGGCTGGCCAGGCTGAAAGGGCGATGCAGGCTGACAGGTGTGATATGATAATTACTTTCGCATCAGGATTTGAGAAGGAGATAATTACCGGAGGCGGGGCCAGACTGCAGATTCTTGTTAATGCCATAAACGCCGTGGGGGCACAGCTTTCATGGGCCTGGCTCAACGGAGTTATACGCGACCTCAACAGTGAACTGGCAGCAACATCCGTATCACCGGAAACACTCCGGCAGCCCCCTGTTGTAAGCATTTCAAGCCGTTACTGGTACAACGACATTCTTGACTATAAATATTACATGCTACCGGGAATACTTGTTATTCTTGTTACAGCCATCAGCTTTTTACTATCGGGTCTCAACATGGTAAAGGAGAAGGAGAGCGGCACTATTGAACAGATAAATGTAACTCCGGTTGGAAAGTATCAGTTCATTATATCAAAGATGATTCCGTTTCTGCTGATAGGCCTGGCAGACCTGTCACTCGGTCTGATGATTGGAAAGATTGCTTTTAACATACCATTTGAGGGGAGTTTGCTGACCATGTTTCTGGGAGCTGTTATTTTCATGACCGGATTGCTGGGTCTGGCCCTTTTCATTTCAACTTTTTCTGATACCCAGCAGCAGTTCATGTTCATTGCTTTCTTCTTCACCATGATATTTATATTGATGAGTGGTATTTTTACTCCGGCCGAGAGCATGCCGGAATGGGCCCGTAATTTCAATATCGTCAATCCGGTTGCACATCTGATGCGAATAAACAGGATGGTAATGCTGAAAGGTTCGGGTATCGCTGACATAGCCCCGGAACTAAGGGCCCTTACCCTGATTGCAATTGCTTTTACCTCTCTGGCTGTGTGGAGCTACAGGAAAAGAATTTAGAGGACTCAAAACCCCATTCATAATCAACTACCAGAGAATATTTACCATTACCGGCCAGTGGTCAGATATGAACAGATCATCTCTACTGGCAACCACGGTTTCGTGCGACAACACCTTCGTTGCTGCCGGAACAAATATATAATCGATGCGCCCCGCGCCCGGTCTGTCGCTGAAACCATTAAAAGTATAATCAGGACCTTCCGGAGGAGTCTCAGACATAAGATAAGAATCATAGAGTATATGCCACGGGGCTCCTTCCCCGGTAAGAACCTCATATGCCCTGCTGTTGGGAAGAAGGTTAAAGTCGCCGGCAACTATATAGAATCCATCGCCGGCTACATTTCTGACAGCACCTGCGATAATCATTGAGCTCATCCGTCGTGCTGAATCGGAGACATGGCTGAAGTGGGTATTGAAGAAATGCATCTTCCGTCCCGATGATTTTTCCTTCAGGTGCACCCATGTCACAATACGGGGCAGGACGGCTCCGGGTCCCTTGCTGCCGGGCACATCAGAGGAATCTGAAAGCCAGAAAGTACCATTTTCAATCATCTCAAACCTGTCGGAGCGATAAAAGAGAGGGCACATCTCACCGGACTTTTGTCCGTCATCTCTTCCGGCCGCTACTGATCCGTATCCATTCAGTTCCGTACTGAGATAATCATACTGATGCCACAGTACCTCCTGTAATCCAATCAAATCAGGCTTTTCACCAGTCAGGAACTCTGCAACGAAGGAGGCGCGGTTGGGCCAGGCATTCAGGCTGTCGCCCGGGTTGTCGAACCTGATGTTGAAGGTAACGACTTTCAGCTCCACATCTCCTGAACATGCTGTCAGGATTAACACCAGCGCTGCAATCATGAAATTTAAAAATCTGATTCTCATATCGTTTTATATATCACGAAGGGTAGTCCGCTTCATGCGGGAACCAGTATGTAAGTTAGCTCATTAATCGGAAAAATGGCAAAAAAAGTAGTACTTTTGCCAAAAATCAAAGGACAGAAGATGGCTATTCCAAGTTTTTTCAGGATGAATAAACCCAGGCACTTCAAGTATGTTCCAAGGTATTACGACCCGGAAAAGGAAGAACGTGAGGAGCGTATAAGCAGGATCAAAGATGAACTGGGAATCAGTGATGAGGAGGAAAAGGTGAAAAAGAACGACGGTAAGCAGGCACAAAGGAGGTCGTCTATCCGCCGGGGGTCATTCAACCCTAAGTTCATGTCCAAACAGGAAAGATTTCAGCGCAATACACCTACCCGCATCGTTATAATTCTTCTTGTGCTTATCCTCTTGCTATACATCTTCTGGCGATTATAAATTGTTTTTGCATGCCTGATGTAATTAAATTACTGCCCGATTCAGTAGCGAACCAGATAGCAGCTGGGGAGGTTATTCAGAGACCTGCTTCAGTTGTCAAGGAGTTGATGGAAAATGCAGTAGACGCAGGGGCCTCGGATATAAAAGTTGTAATACGCGATGCCGGTAAGACGCTGATACAGATTATTGACAACGGCTGTGGGATGTCTGAAACAGATGCCAGGCTGGCATTCGAAAGACATGCTACTTCGAAGATAAGCAGTGCCGCAGATCTATTTTCCATCTCCACCAAAGGTTTCCGCGGTGAGGCGCTTGCCTCAATTGCTGCTGTCGCTATGGTGGAACTCAAAACCGGCAGGCACGGTGAAGAGGCAGGAACCTGGATCAGGATCGCCGGATCAAAGGTGGAAGTCCAGGAACCATGCGGTTCACCAGGGGGATCAGTTTTTTCTGTAAAAAATCTCTTTTACAACGTTCCTGCCCGCCGGAAATTTCTTAAAACAGAGGGAACAGAATTCCGTCACATAATAAGTGAATTCCAGAAGATCACCCTGGCACATCCCGATATCAGGTTCTCACTCATACATAACGACAATGAACTCTATTCCCTTCCGGAAAGCAACTATCGCCAACGGATAGCCAACATCTTCGGCAAGAGCATAAATCAGAATCTGGTAAACATTTCTGCCGAAACAAGTATTGTTGGCCTTACAGGTTTCATTGGCAAGCCTGAGTTTGCCAGGAAGAGCAGTGGTGAACAGTTCTTCTTTGTTAATGGCAGGTTTATGAGACACGGTTACTTCCACAAGGCGGTTACGGAAGCATACCATAACATACTGGCTCCGGATACCACCCCCTCATACTTTATCTATATCAACGCCGATCCCGCCTCAATAGACGTCAACATACATCCTACGAAGACCGAAATAAAATTTGAGGATGAACGATCGATATGGCAGATCATCCATGCCACAGTCCGTGAATCTTTGGGACGTTTCAACGTTGGTCCCTCTCTTGATTTCGGACCGGAAAGCGGTATCGAAATTCCCATTCCAAACGGGAACGATGGGTTCCCCCATCACCCTGAAATTCGTATTAACAGCGCCTACAATCCGTTCGAAAGCGAAGATGCATACAAATCGCATATGACGATGATGGGAGTTGATAATCCGCCACAATGGCACCGGGGCAATACAGAAAGCCTTTTCAGGAAAGAAGGAGCTGTCGCACCAGATGGAGAGAGGGAGGATTCAGTTGTAACCCGTAATTTTTTTAATCTTAAAAACAGATATATACTCACCCCTGTGAAGTCGGGACTAATGATAATCGATCAGCGGAGGGCACATGAGAGAATACTGTTTGAAGAATACCTTGCAATGTTGAAATCAGGAGAGAGGCCGGTTCAAAAGACAATCTTTCCGGTTACCGTAGAACTGAACAGAGAGGAGATGCTTATCATCGAGGACCTGAAGACTGACCTTGAACAGATTGGTTATGACATTGCTATGCTCAATCCTGCTACGATAACGGTAAACGGGCATCCGGGCAATATACCTCCCGGGGAGATTAGAAATATTATTGAAGCTTTCATCGCCGGGTATCGTGAGACGCTTACAGATCCGTCGATGGGAGAAAAGGAGAAGCTGGCCGCGTCACTTGCCAGGGCTTCAGCCATACCTTATGGCAGGCCCCTTTCCGCTCCTGAGATGGAGGAACTTTTTGACAGGCTTTTCGCATGCAATGCTCCAAACTACTCTCCCACAGGTAAACCCGTTATTATAATTACACCGATTGATGAAATTGACAGGAAGTTCAGTCAGAAATAGTCTGCCAATTTGTCGACCAGAAAGGGATTAAGCCTGCTTTGGCCCGCAAATTGTTCGATATAAAACTCATAACAAAAACAGAATGATGATTGGTTCAACGAGAGGAATGTTCGGACTGCCACCTGTGGTAAAAAATCTTTTACTGCTGAATATCTTTATGTTGCTGGCCGACTTTACCGCCCAGAATGCATTTAACATAAGACTGACAGAGTACCTCGCCCTTCATTTCCCAAAATCAGAGCTCTTCAGACCGGTGCAGCTCATATCTCACATGTTCATGCACGGAGGAATTACTCACTTGTTTTTCAATATGTTTGCCCTCTTTATGTTCGGAAGGGTGCTGGAATCAGTATGGGGTCCGAAACGGTTTCTTATATACTACTTTGTCAGTGGTATTGGTGCTGCCCTGGTACACGAGGCCGTAATATGGTATCAGTATAGCAAGGTAATGAATGAGATATCTCCCCAGCAATTGCAGATGGTACTTGATGATGGACTGGTATATTTCAATTCCGGCAGGGTATTCACGAATGAGGTGATGCGTCAGTTGCAGCTGATACTTTATGTGCCGACCGTTGGTGCTTCAGGTGCTGTTTTTGGAATACTCCTGGCTTTTGGGGTTTTGTTTCCGAATACCAGGCTGATGCTGCTGTTTCCACCCATTCCCATAAAGGCCAAATACTTTGTGCTTGCTTACGGAGCCATTGAATTATACCTGGCAGTAACACAGCCCGGCAGTAATGTGGCACATGCCGCACATCTTGGAGGAATGGTCTTTGGATACATACTGATAAGAATATGGAGGAAAACCACTAAAACACTGTATTAATGGGCCTCTGGGATGAGATAAAGACCACTTTCAGGCACGGCAGTAATCTGACAAAGCTGCTCTATATTAACGGAGCTGTCTTCCTTATTGTCAAAATCATTGAAATGATAGGTGTCCTGTCATCATCACCACTATTTGCCGAAAAAATCCTGAGCTTTCTTGCAGTGCCGGCATATCTTCCGACACTGGCAGCAAGGTTCTGGACACCCATCACCTACATGTTCCTTCACCAGGGCTTCATTCACCTACTCTTCAATCTGTTATGGCTATACTGGTTCGGAAGGATATTCATGCACTATCTCGATCAGCGCAAGCTTGTTGCCGTATACCTTATGGGAGGATTATCAGGAGCCTTGCTGTACATTGGATTCTTCAACATCTTCCCTGCGTTCAGCACCACCCTCCCCCTATCGATTGCCCTTGGGGCTTCAGCCTCGGTGATGGCCATAGTTATTGCAATCGCAGTATGGGTGCCGGAATATGAGATACATCTGTTTCTGATCGGCAGGGTAAGACTCAAATACCTGGCACTTATCATATTCTTACTTACATCGGTGTTTGATTTTTCAGTCAACACCGGTGGCAAGATAGCTCATATTGGCGGAGCTCTGTTCGGTTTCATCTATGCAGGCTACCTTAAAAAAGGAGTTGACCTCGGTACGGGAATAAACAGGGTTATTGATTTTTTTGCCACCCTTTTCAAGCCGAGGCAGAAGCTTAAGGTGAAACACAAAAAGCCCCCAAGGGATGACTATCAGTTTAACAAAATGAAGGCCGAGAATCAGGAAGAGATAAACATTATTCTCGATAAGATAAGCAAGGGTGGGTATGATTCGCTGACAAAAGAGGAAAAGCAAAAGCTTTTTTCTGCAAGCCAGGGCAGATAAAGAAACCGGTAGATATGCGAAAGCTGTTTAGTAATATATTGCTGGGTATTAACATTTTCCTCGCTTTGTCGTTGCTTATTTCCTATCTGGCTGTCCACATAAATCCTGAAGACTTCATACTGCCTGCCTTTTTCGGGCTGCTATATCCTTATCTGTTGATAATAAACATAATACTGGCAGTAATCTGGGCCGTCAATCTGAGGTTCTATGCTCTCATATCGGTTGTATGCATTGTCATTGGGTTTAATCACATCAGCAATTACATAAGACCTGCCCGGCCGGCGACCAATAATGATCACCAGTTTACACTGATGAGCTACAACGTCAGGTTATTCAATAAGTATGAAGGACCGGGCACTGAAAGCAGTGAGAATGATGTAGTTGAGCTGGTGGCAGATATTCAGCCCGATATTCTCTGTCTTCAGGAGTACTATGCAGAGAGTGACTGGGATAAGTTGACTAATCTGTTTGCAGCCTCTATGGGTTCGGGAATTGAGTCACATGTGAAGATGAGTGGAAGAGGCCGGGGAAGCTTCTATGGTATTGCTACCTTCAGCAGGTTTCCGATAGTGAACAGGGGCGAGATCATCCATCCCGATTCACCCGGACTGACAATTTATACCGATATTCTAATTGAGTCTGACACCTTCAGGGTATTCAACAACCATCTGCAGTCATTCAGGCTTCGAAGGATGGAGCGGTCGTTCGTTTCTGAGATGATCGGAGTTCAGGAACAACGGGTTTCAGAACTGTCAGGACTCTTTGCAAGCCTCAGGGATGGTTTCGTCAAAAGGGCTGCACAGGCTAATGTGATTAAAGCATTTATTGATACTTCTCCTTACCCGGTTATAGTTACGGGTGATTTCAATGATACTCCGGTTTCATATTCCTACAGGAGAATAAGAAAAGGACTTACTGACACTTTCCTGAAATCAGGCTATGGGGCCGGGTTTACCTATAAAGGTAATTATCCTCCAAACCGGATTGATTACATACTTCATGACAGCAGGCTTAAGTCAACATCTTACCGGGTGATAGGCGTAAGATATTCAGATCACTACCCGGTGATAGGAGGCTTCGTAGTAATGTATTAGAATGGCAGTTTGCTGAAATCGAGATTGCCTCCGCTGATTATCAGGCCTACCCTCTTGCCCTGAAAACGGGCACTATTCTCTCTTATCACTGCCAATACCGTTGCCGATGAAGGTTCAATAACAATTTTCATCCTCTCCCATATCAACAACATTGATTCTGCTATACTCTCCTCACTGACAGTAATAATATCATCAACCCTGTTCCTTATTATATTAAATGTACGTTCACTTAGTGATGTGAGAAGGCCGTCGGCAATGGTTTTCGGGTTGACTGACGGCACCAGTTTTCCAGAGGTAAATGACCTCCAGGCATCGTCTGCATTTTTCGGTTCCGCCCCAATAACCTGAACTGCGGGGTTGATTCCCTTTACTGCGGTAGCTGTGCCGCTGAGCAGACCGCCCCCCCCTACCGGGGCAATTACCATCTCAAGATCGCTTATCTCTTCCAACAACTCTTTTGCGGCAGTTCCCTGTCCGCATATGACATTAATATTGTCATAGGCGTGTATCAGTGTGGCCCCGGTTCGTTCAATAATTGCTGCAGTTGTCTCTTCCCTTGCCTGAAGTGTTGGTTTACAAAAGGTTATTTCAGCACCGTACCCCAGAACAGCATTCTTCTTCACCGCAGGAGCATTCTCAGGCATTACAATATATGCCTTCACCCCGCGACTCACTGCAGCATGCGTTAAAGCTGCCGCGTGGTTCCCCGAAGAATGAGCGATAACACCTTTTGCCCTCTCTTCATCGCTGAGAGAGAGAACTGCATTGGTGGCGCCCCTGAATTTGAAAGCTCCCACTTTCTGAAAATTTTCACATTTGAAATAGAGATCTGCTTTGAATATTGAATTTAGCTGACCCGATGTAAGCACAGGCGTTTTATGAATAAAAGGCCTTATTCTGTCGTGGGCATCTGATATTTCGATAATTGTCGGTAATTGCATATTTGGTTTGCTCCTGAACAGGCAAAATTAATAAAAAAACCGCCCCGTTTTTCATTACGGGACGGTTATATAGAATGGTTTTGTACCCTGTTATTAAAATAGACTGTATGCTACTGTCAGCCCGGCCATGACCACAGAGACCATTGTCATCAGCTTGATAAGAATATTAAGCGAAGGGCCTGAGGTATCCTTGAAGGGATCTCCTACAGTGTCACCAACTACTCCGGCTTTATGGGCATCGCTGCCCTTGCCTCCGTAGTTGCCCTTCTCAATATATTTCTTTGCATTATCCCATGCACCACCTGCATTATTTAGCATGCATGCAAGTGTGAATCCGGTCGTCAGACCCCCGGCCAGAAGGCCTACAACGCCCGGCACACCGAAGAAGATACCAATCAGTATGGGTACCGTAATGGCCATCAGAGAAGGCACCATCATCTCTCGCTGTGCACCTTTGGTTGAAATAGCAACACATCTTGCATAATCAGGCTTTTGTGTTCCCTCCATAATTCCGGGGAACTCCTTGAACTGGCGTCTGACTTCATCAACCATCTTGCCTGCAGCCCTGCCTACAGCCTTCATAGTCATGGCACAGAATACGAAAGCCATCATTGCTCCTATAAATACCCCTCCCAGGAGAAGAGGATTGAACAGCGAAAGGTTATAGGCCTCTGAGAAATCAGCAATCGTAGCGGTGGTAATCAATACTGCCTCCATCCCCTCTTGAAGTACAGGCTCGACTGTTCTGTAGAATATCACATCACCAATCTGAATTATTCCATCCTGTGCCTTATCGGCCAGTTTTCCGATCCACAATTTCACCTCCTCCATGTAGGCAGCCAGCAGGGCCATAGCGGTAAGGGCAGCCGAACCTATTGCAAAACCTTTGCCGGTTGCAGCAGTTGTATTTCCAAGCATATCAAGTGCATCTGTCCTTTCGCGAACTTCCTTTGGCAGTTGAGCCATTTCGGCGTTACCACCGGCATTGTCGGCTATAGGGCCAAAAGCGTCTGTCGCCAGGGTGATGCCCAGTGTCGACAGCATACCAACAGCTGCGAATCCTATTCCGTAAACGCCGCTGGCAAAATCTGTAAACCCTCCTGCAAAACCAAATGCAGCAATAATACCAGCCACAATAGTCAGTACCGGCAACCATGTTGAGAACATTCCTACGGCCATTCCATCAATAATTGTGGTAGCCGGTCCGGTAAGAGCCTGTTTGGCTATTCCCTGTGTAGGCTTATATTCATCTGAAGTATAATATTCCGTTGACTGACCGATAATGACGCCTGCAAGTAATCCGGCAACTACTGATCCGAAAACGCCCCAGGTGATCCATCCTGCCATAACAAGTCCTGCAACCGCCAGAAGGATCATAAAAGAACTACCCCCGGTCCCCAGCAGCAGGGCATTCAGAAGGTTTTTCTGAGTTGCAGACTCTTTGGCTCTCACGAGATAGATACCGGCTATCGAAAGAAGAATCCCCACAGCTGCAACCAGCATCGGAGCAATAATAGACTTAACCTGAAGCTCACCGGAAAGACCGGGAAGTGCAGCACCAAGGGCTGCCGTAGCCAGAATACTTCCTGCATACGATTCATACAGGTCAGCACCCATACCAGCGACATCACCAACATTATCACCTACGTTATCGGCAATAGTTGCCGGGTTGCGCGGATCATCCTCAGGGATACCTGCTTCAACCTTACCTACCAGGTCGGCACCCACATCAGCAGCTTTCGTGTAAATTCCTCCTCCCACACGGGCAAACAGAGCCTGGGTCGATGCACCCATACCAAATGTGAGCATCGTTGCGGTGATCTCAATGTACTTCATGTGTTCTGAAGTACCTTCATGAACGAAGGTGAGTCCCAGCCAGTGCAATCCGTTCTCCATATTTTCAGGAGTAAAGATCACATTGTTAAGCAACACGAACCAGGCAGCTATATCAATAAGCCCGAAACCTACTACTACCAGTCCCATCACGGCCCCGCTCCTGAAAGCAATCTTCAGCCCATTATTCAGAGAAATCGTTGCTCCATGAGCTGTCCTTGCCGAAGCATAGGTTGCCGTCTTCATGCCAAGGAATCCGCAGAGCCCCGAGAAGAAACCTCCTGTGAGGAATGCTACAGGGACAAAAGGATTCTGAACACCCATATAGGCCAGCAAAGTCAGAAGAACAACCAGTACGGCAAAAACGATGACAACTACCTTATACTGCCGTGTCAGATAGGCCATGGCGCCTTCCCTGACATACTGCGCAATCTCTTTCATCCTGTCGGTCCCTTCGGAATTCTTCATCATTCCCTTGAAAAAGATCCATGCAAAGACCAGCGCCGTTAACGCGGCAACGGGTACGATCCAAAAAATACTGCTAATCATAAGATGTCTGTTTAGTTTTAGTTACTGTAATCATTAGGTTTCAACCCCCAAATATATAGTAATTTTCCAATCGGTTAAACAGAAGTTCGAATATATTAATCATTTGCCAGTCATAACAATAATAGCAGAAACAAAGAATAAAAAAGGAAAAGGGCTTTATACTATTCTTTGCTCAGAATTCTGTACTATTTTTGCCTGTGCAGACTTGCCCGAGAGAGCGCAAAAAACAGAAGATGAGAGACAGGAAAAATGAGATAACTGAAGATGATATCACCCGGTCTGTTGAGATCCTCAGGTCAGGAGGGGTAATTCTCTACCCTACAGATACCATATGGGGCCTGGGATGCGATCCGTCAAATGAGGAGGCTATTGAGAAGGTATACCAGCTTAAAAGAAGGCCTGCGGAAAAAAGCATGATAATCCTGGTAGATTCCGTAGCGATGCTTGAACGATACACCTCCGTTATTCACGAAGTTGTTTATGAATTAATTGAAGCAGAAGAAAGGCCCCTAACGCTGGTTCTGCCGGCTGCCGGGTCACTTCTTTGTCCTTCACTTATATCGCCCGAAGGCTTCATTGCGGTCAGGATCTGCCGTGATGAGTTTTGCTCCTCACTTATTGGCAGGTTTCGCAAACCTGTTGTTTCAACTTCTGCAAACCTCAGCGGAGAGCCTCCCCCTGAGGTATTCAGTGATATTATGGGAGAGATCGTCACCGGCGCAGACTATGTGGTGAGCCACCGCAGAAATGATACGAGGAGGGCAAAGCCCTCCCCGGTTATTAAAATTGACGAATCAGGGGTGATCAAAATACTGAGGCAGTGATCCGGCACCCGATTCAGCCTGTTTTCAAATTGTCTACTTTGACCTTATCTTTCCGGAACCGGATGATCTGAGATCGATCGACGGATTGCCGGAGTAGTAGATGTTACCACTTCCCGAAATGGTGGCAATAAGTTCTTCTGTTACATAACAATCGCATGATCCGCTTCCCGAGATCCTTGCCTTAAGTTTGCCCGACTTAAGATCAGGGGCTTTGTAACTTCCGCTTCCGCTGATTGACAGCTCGGCATTATCAACCGTCCCACGGCCTTCGAAAACAAAATCTCCTGAACCGGAAATTGAGCATTTCATCGTTTCATAAGCAATATCACCAGCATATATTTTCCCGCTACCGCTAATCGACAATCCCAGGGAAGTCCCTTTAACAGGCGTTTCAACGTAAATACTACCTGAACCTGAGATGCTCAGGCCCTCAACAACAGGGAGGGTAACATAGGCTTTTATCTTCTGGTTCCAGCCCCATCTGAAATTTTCGTACTTAATAATAAGTTTGTTACCTCTCACTTCAGTCTCAATTCTATTGAGGATATCAGCATCCCCTTCGAGGACAACACGAAACTCATTTCCGGTTTTCACATAGAGGTCCCCCGGCACGGCGAAACTGATCTCACTGAAGTTTTTCAGGTCTCTTGTATCGCTCTGGGCTGACAATGTTGCCGGAATTGCGCCGGTCAGTATGATGGCAGCAATTAGAATTCTTACACTCTTCATTTTTTTTAAGGTTTATGATTTGCACTAAAGACGTTGCAATAATCTATGTGCTGCATTAATTATCAAGATATATCAGATATCTTCGATACCATCAGGTATAATAATTGCAATGGTCTTGTTATCAGAGTCGAAATTCATAATCAGATCTTCATGAACAGGGAGCAGAAAGGTAACACCCTCTGCGCCCTTAACAGTAGCCAGCCACTGGTGCTCACTTGCGGTTACTGAAATGATCACTCCCCTTTTGTTACCATCTTCATCAACAACGGTAAAACCTTCTATTAACTCATGATCGGGAATCTCCGGACGGGAGACGGATTTTATCTCGGCAAGGACTTTACAGCCGGTTAAGTCAGCTACCTTCTCTACAGAGTCATACCACCTGAATGAGGCAATTACTGTTTTATCTCCACGGTATTCAACCGACTCCGTAATAAAAGGAACCGCCCTTCCCTCAATAAGAAGGAAGAGCGATTTCAGTTTTTCGATACTTTTTGTCGGAGTACCGGTAAGCCTTATTAACAGACCCCCTTTGTATCCATATGGCTTTGCAGCCACTCCAATCTCTTTCAACCGGTCACTCTTCATATCTGTCCGGTTATTTGTGAAAGAAGCCTACTCCTTCTCCGGAGTTTCCTCTTCTTCCTTTGTCTCTTCGGCGGGCTCTTCAGAAACTTCTGTCTCAGTAGCCTCTTCTGTAACAACCTCTTCTTCAGTGGCTTCTTCAGATACCTCGGGAGGAGCAGCCTCAGTTACTTCCTCAGCTTCAGCTGAAGGTTCAGTTTCAACTACTGCCTCTTCCTGTACCGATTCAGCTACCGTATCAGCCCCGGCACTAACTTCCTCTTCAGATGGTTCTGATACTTCAGCGACCTCTTCCGATGGTTCAGCTCCGGCAGCCTCACTGGCAGCCAATGCGGCAGCCTTTTTCACTATCTCAGCAGCTCTGGTTTCGTTAATAAGTCTCTCCTCCTCGATTCTCTTTCTCTTCTTCTCTTCACCATCCTTTTCCAGGGATGAACGCTTCAGGTCAATGCTCTTATCCTTTTCGGCCAGCCACTCATTGAACCTCCTGTCTGCCTCAGCCTCATCAAAGGCTCCTTTTTTAACACCCTCAAGCAGGTGTTTTTTGATTAATATGCCCCTGTACGACAGTATCGCACGGCATGTATCTGTAGGTTGCGCACCTTTCTGCAGCCATTCCAGCGACCTGTCGAAATCAATTTCGATAGTTGCCGGATTAGTGTTCGGATCATACAATCCGAGACGTTCAATGAACCTGCCATCACGTGGCGACCTGCTATCTGCTACCACAATGTGGTAGAAGGCCATCTTCTTGCGGCCCTTCCTAGCTAATCTGATTTTAACTGCCATTAATTTTTAAACGCTTAATAATTAAACCTACATGAAATTTTAAGGCTGCAAATGTACGGTATTATTTTGTAAAGGGCAAGTTGTGATAAAAAAAAGCAGCGTGCCTTTTGGTACGCTGCTTTATATTACTGATAATTACCAGATATGTGATTAATATCCTGGGTTCTGGTCAGTGGCTTTATCCATAAATGGGTTAGCATCAAACTCAGCCTCAGGGATAGGATAGATCATCTTATTGTCGTATGCCGGCAGGTTCATAATCGGAGACCAGTTTGGTCCGGTTATGTCAGGCCTCGCCAAAGGCAGTCCGAGTCTAAGAATGTCTAAGAATCTGAATCCTTCTCCCACAAGCTCCTTACGGCGCTCCATCATTATCTCGTCTATCAGTGTGGTACCGGTGTTGGTCGACTTGACTGCACCCGGCACTGCCCTTTCCTGAATGACAAAAAGAGCATCCTGAGCAGCTGTCCAGCTCGGAGAATTCTTACGCGCCTCGCATTCTGCCTTCATAAGGAATAGTTCTGAGGTACGTGCCAGAGTGGGTTGGTCAAGACCAACACTGCCGAAGCTGCCACCCCTTACACCATCCATTCTTGGAAATTTCCCATACAGAGAGTGAATACCTGGTCTCACGAACAGATCTGAAATCCCATTGTTTGGCCAGAAGAGTGAATTATCAAGTGCAGTGCCGTCGTCATACAGGCCGAGGACCTCGGCGAATGAATATGTGTGCCATCCTTCGAAGTGATACAAATAGGTCTTGAAGTCACCGAAAAAGTCAGTTACATCATCATCACCAAGATTCCAGAAAAGAGGTGTTATATACCACTCCCTGCGAATGTCTTCGGCTGCATATTCATTCAGCAATGCTGATGTTACGAATACGTTGCCATAACCCTCAGGATGATCATAGAAGTTTGAAAATCCGTAGTATATTCCATAGTCGTCAGTATTGAACGGAACATTGAAGATAGACTCCTTGGTCTTACGATTAAGTCCTGTCTTATATTCGGTCAGAGTAGCCGGGTCAGTAAGGATATCAGGTGCATCGGCAAGAGCTGCATTGATATATGGCAGGGCTCCGTCATAATCAAGCTTTGCCATTTTAACCCTTGCCATTACAGTGTTGGCAAATGCTTTGGTTATCCTGGTAGCTCCACTGGCCTTACCTAAAGCCGGCAGGCCGGTAATAGCATCAGCAAGATCCCTTTCGATAAGGTCATATACATCTTTGACCTTTCCTCTCCCAATCATTTGGCTTACATCGCTGACTTCGTATACAGGTACGCCCGGACTTTCACCATTGTCTTTACCATAGGGCAAGCAGAATATCTGTACCAGATGGAAGTATGAGAAGGCTCTCATGAACTTCATCTCGCCCAGATAAGCATCTTTTGCTTCACCAACCAGCGGGAGCTCAGCATTAATAGCACCATTGGTATTCTCAATAACCTCGTAAAGGTCATTCCACCAGTCCCTGGGAGCACCCCTGAAAGTTGATGTGGGAATCTGCTGGTAGTTAAACGGCTGGTTCCAGAAGTTCCAGTTGTTCTGCTGGGGTACGAAGCAGTCATCGCCTCTAACCTCATTGAACACCATCATCCATGAACCCGTAAGGGTCGTCTGAAAACAAGCGTCATAAACACCATATAGCACGGCCATGGCG
>JAWOIF010000034.1:0-9875 GCA_046484805.1 Bacteroidales bacterium | reverse complement strand
ACGACCCTCGTTGTTATCTGTTTGATCTGATGGCAACTCTGTCTCATTCCTTGCAAAATTCCTCCCGGCCTTTTCTGTAAACCATGAGCTAAACAGAGAGCTTACAACAATAAGAATAATAACAGCATTAAACATCACCCCATCAATTATTCCGTAACTCATGCCAATAAGAGCCACCGCCAGAGTAGCCGCGGCCCTGGCACTGGTGAGTCCGAAAATCAGGTTCATTTCAAAACTGTTTTGGCGGAACACAAGCCTCGTCAGCCAGGCCGCAAGCCATTTGCTGGCCAGAGCCGTTGTGATAAGTATCAGCGCAAAGAGTTCTATACTGAAGTCTGTGAAGAGAACCCGCAGGTTAACCAGCATCCCGACACTGATAAGGAAAACAGGGATAAAAAGAGTGTTTCCCACGAAGGCTATTCTGTTCATAAGAGCAGAGTTAGCCGGTATGAGTCTGTTAAGAGTCAGACCCGCGAAAAAGGCGCCGATAATTGGCTCGGCACCAGCCATTTCAGCAGTGTACGACAGGGCAAACAGAATGGTTAGTGTGTACAAAAACTGAAGATCGCCATCGTTTGTTACCGTTCTGAAAAACCAGCCGCTTATCCAGGGCACAACAAAGATTATCACCAGAATAAAAAGTGTCAACGTTGCGATAAGCATATAGGGAATGGTTCCGGTTCCGGCTCCTGCAAAAAGAACAGAGATAATGGTAAGTACAATTAGGACCAGGGTATCGGTAATAAGAGTGCCGCCTATGGCTATGCTTACAGCAGGAGTGCGGGTGATGCCCATTTTACTGATGGCGGGAAAGGCAATAAGTGTGTTTGAAGCCAGAAAGAGACCGATGAGGAGGCCTTGTACCGGACTTAAAGAGAGTATGAGAGTAGCTGCCAGATAGCCTGATCCGAATGGGAGCAAAAAGGTGAAGAGGCCAAAAAAGATACTTTTGTTACGGTTTTTGCGAAACTCACTGTAGTCAATCTCCAGACCAGCCAGAAACAAAATATAAAGCAAGCCCACCTTTCCGAACAGCTCAACAACGTCGCTGTCGGCTATCAGTGATATTCCGTTAGGACCAACAATTATACCTGCAATCATAAGTCCCACTATGGCCGGAATACCTGTCTTCCGTAACAACACCGGAACCAGCAACACAATAAACATTATTATTGTGAAGATCAGCACAGGATCAGATACAGGCACAAGAAATAATCGCATAGCATCTCTTCTGAACGGTTCTTATACCGTTAAAAATAGTCATTTTTTTCGAGCATCCCCACGCCCCACGCCCCATGCGGCACCGCAGCTGCCTACCCATGCCCCATTCTTTTTATTATATTTACACCTTCGAAAAAATTAGTTTAATCTCCTTTATACCCTGATTCATGTCACGTAAAGAAAGCTATCGCGTAATACTTCTTACAGTTATGGTGGTAATTACATTAACCGTAGTTACTATTGGATATATGGCCCTGTCAGGTCCCGGTGAGCCGGCCGATATGGTCATAATGAACGGGACGGTGGCGACTGTAGATCAGGATTTCTCAATCAGGGAAGCTGTTGCAGTAAGTGACGGCAAAATCGTTTACGTTGGGAAAAATCGTGTTGCTAAAAGGTTTATCGATGACAATACTGTTGTTCTCGACGTTGAAGGCAAGCTGGTATTGCCAGGACTAATCGACGCGCACGGACATCTCCACTCTCTGGGCGAGCAGCTTGCCAATCTCGACATAAATGGCACCAAAAGCTGGGAAGAGATAATAGAACGGGTCGAAGAGAGAGTAAAAACACTGAAACCCGGAGAATGGATAGTTGGCGGACGCTGGAACCAGAATGAGTGGCCGGTAAGGGAGTTTCCGGTGCATGATGAGCTGAGCCGGGTATCCCCGAATAACCCTGTCTATCTTATCAGGGTCGATGGCAATTCTGCGTTTGCAAATAGGAAGGCGATGGAACTGGCTGGCATAAGCCGCAATACCCCCGACCCTGACGGCGGCCGCTTCATCAGGGATGAAAAGGGCGAACCGACAGGTGTGCTTATTAACCAGACAATGAACTACATCAAGCGTATTCTGCCTGATAATACTACTGAGATGAAGGAGGCAAAATTCAAACTGGCGGTACAGGCCTGTA
The DNA here is from genome assembly GCA_046484805.1 of Bacteroidales bacterium. Classification (GTDB taxonomy): domain Bacteria; phylum Bacteroidota; class Bacteroidia; order Bacteroidales; family VadinHA17; genus SLNP01. The sequence goes on along the minus strand of JAWOIF010000034.1, from coordinate 7,739 downwards.
TTGAAGCTGGTCTGACGGGCGTTCATGAAGCAGGCGTTGGTCCGGCAGAAATTGCGATGTACAAGGAACTCATCGACCGCGGTGAGCTCGATATGAGAATATATGCCATGCTGGGAGAGCAGGAAAGGCCTGTGCTCAACGTCGACCTGCTGCCATATTTCCTTGAAAACCGCATTCCTGAATATGGTAATCACATGCTCTCAGTCAGGGCAATCAAGCTCTATTTCGACGGTGCACTGGGTTCGCGGGGAGCAGCATTTTTCGAACCCTATGCCGACGACCCGGAAAACACAGGGCTCCTGAGAATACCTCCCGAATATATTGTAAAGGTAACCAAAGCCGCCCTTGAGGCTGATATGGGTGTGGCAACACACTGCATTGGTATAAGAGGTACAAGGCTCTGCATCGACGCCTACGAAGAGGCTCTGAATGCAGTGCCTGTAAAAGACCACAGGCTAAGGGTTGAACATGCCCAGATCGTTCGCCGTGAGGATGTTGAAAAATTTACAAAACTAAATATTATTCCATCCATGCAGCCAACACATGCTACCTCAGATATGTCGTTCGTGGCCGACAGGGTGGGAGATGAACGTGCCGAAGGAGCCTACGCCTGGAGGTGGTTCCTCGATGCCGGACTGACAATTCCTATGGGCTCAGACTTCCCCGTCGAAGCAGTTAATCCTCTGTATGGTATCTACTCGGCAGTTACCCGTCAGGATCATGAGGGCTTACCTACCGAAGGATGGTTCCCGCAACACAAGCTTACCATTGAGGAAGCAATCAGGGGATTCACTATCTGGGCAGCTTATGCCGCTTACCAGGAGGATGTCCTTGGTTCCATCGAAACCGGAAAGCTGGCCGATTTTACAATTATCGACACGAATATTCTCGAAACAGAACCATCGGAAATACTGAACACCAAAGTACTTTATACGATTGTAGGCGGAAAGATCAGGTACCGGTAAACAGGGACTTACCCCCCCATTCTAATAGCATCTGCAAAATAAAGCGAAAGACGCTTGCAGCCTGTGATATATGTAACAATTTTATTTAATTATGTAATGAAGTTACCCCCAGGCAGACCCATCTTTGCATAGCCATAACTGATTTACTAAATCTGGCTCAAAAATGAAGAAGGCAGGTAAAAAACACGTCCTCGTATGGTCTCCTCTGATCGGGATTGATGTAATTGCTGTCGGTGGCGGAGTTTATCTGCCTGTTGCCAAAAAGAATTAATCATTATTAATTAATACGCTAAAGTCATGAGAAATTTACTTTATGGTGTTGCTGTAGTCCTGATAATTATCTGGGCAATAGGATTCCTGGGCTACAATGCAGGAGGATTGATTCACATTCTTCTGGTAATTGCTCTGATTGTCATCGTGATCAGAATCCTTCAGGGAAGAAGGTTATAATAGTTAATCTTAAAACTGTGATCATGTCCCACGAAAATGAGGTAAAAGAAAAATCAGGGAAGAAGGCTCCGGCCAGAAGCCTGAAAGAAAAGCGGGCAGCCAAGGCAGCCAAACGTCACGAAAAAGAATCACCCAATAAGATAATTGTTGGTGATAAGGTTCCCATGGTTCCCAAAATCATTAATCATTAGAATGACCCTGAAACTCAGGGGGGAATCAAGGTCGGATTATTAGTTAATACGATATAGTCGTCTTAATAGTACATTATTAACAAATATTCAATAATATGAAACGAATAGTACTAATTGCATTTTTTATCCTGGGCAGCTTTGCATTTATAAGCGCACAAGACTACGATACCGGCATAGGTGTACGGGGAGGTTTTGGCAGTGGATTGACTATTAAGCACTTTGTTAACAGGACAACAGCATTCGAAGGTATTATTGCAACAAGGTGGAAGGGTTTTGATTTAACCGGTTTAGTGGAGTTTCACGCCAGGGCTTTTAATGTTGATAGACTTAACTGGTACGCCGGTTTCGGTGCACACGCAGGATTCTGGAATGGTGATAATGTCAGATGGGGAACCCCCGGAGAACAATACTCCGTTTTTGGGCTGGATGGAATTCTGGGATTGGAATACAATTTCAGTGAGGTTCCGTTTAATATCAGTATCGACTGGAAACCGGCATATAACCTTTGGGGATACACTGGCTTCTGGGCTGATGGAGGGGCATTGTCTGTCAGATACATTTTCTGATATGACCATTATCTCTTTACAGGGAAAGTCAGAACCAGAGAGGTAACGACTTTTATGCCCTTATCTTTGTTTTTAAAAAAATTGATTCCTATATTTGCCGCACGAAATTAAACAATGAGACTTTTTACCGCACATCATCATCATCATGCTTCTTGCCCTCAGGCGAGCTGATGATTCTTTTGTGTGTTTACGTCTGTTAAAATATACAACTAAGAGATACAGGCCCGCCGCAATGGCGGGCTTTTTTTATTCAATAAACCTTGTAAAGATGAATCTTAAAATTGCAGTACAGAAATCGGGGAGGTTGCACGACGACTCAATAACCCTCCTGAGGAATGCGGGTATCAGGATTGAAAATGGTGAGGACAAGCTGCTTGTTGCCGCCTCCAACTTCCCGCTTGAGGTATTGTTTCTCAGGAACTCAGACATACCACAATACCTTGCCGATGGTGTTATTGATATGGCCATCATAGGCTCAAACCTGGTAGCAGAAACAGATCACCAATGCCGCATAGTACATCAACTGGGCTTCTCGCGATGCCGCCTTTCTCTGGCGCTTCCACGGCAGTCTGATTACAACGGACTAGCATGGTTCAACGGGAAACGAATTGCTACTTCATATCCTAAAAGTCTGAGCCGCTGGCTTAGTGCAAACAGCCTTGAAGCAGAAATTCATATCATCTCAGGCTCGGTTGAAATAGCTCCTAACATTGGTCTGGCCGATGCAGTGTGTGACCTTGTAAGTTCAGGGAGCACCCTTTTCCGTAACGGGCTGCTTGAGGTTGAAACCATACTTGAATCAGAGGCCTGCCTGGTTGACAGTGGCTCGCTGATTCCCGAAAAGCAGGCCATTGCTGACGAGTTGCTGTTTCGCATCAGGTCGGTTCTTGCCAGCCGCAACAGCAGCTACATCCTCATGAATGTTCCCAATGACCGTATTGATGCCGTAAGCCGAATTCTGCCAGGCATGAAGAGTCCTACGGTAATGCCGCTGATAGAGCCGGGCTGGAGTTCACTCCACTCAGTCATAGGCGATGACGATTTCTGGGGCGTCATTGGCAGACTCAAAGAAAACGGCGCTGAGGGCATCCTCGTAATCCCCATCGATAAAATGATAATGTAACTTAAAACTAATAATATGAAGATCATTTCATTAAAGGATCAGCCGGTAGAAAGTGTATTGGAATCGCTTCGCCGGCCCGTCACAGAGATGGCCTTGCTTGAAGAGACTGTAACATCGGTTTTTGCCGGTGTTCGTAAGCTCGGAGACCGTGCATTGCTTGACTACACGCTCAGGTTCGACAAGACCGAACTTGAAAGCATCAGGGTTTCGGCAGATGAGATCGCAGCTGCCGCCAGTGAGATAGCCCCTGAACTGAAACAGGCTATCACCAGGGCTATTGAAAATGTCGAGACCTTTCATCGCAGCCAGATACTGACAGAGAAGGTCGTGGGAACCATGCCCGGCGTCTGGTGCTGGCAGCGTTCTCTGCCTATTGAAAGGGTTGGCCTGTATATTCCCGGGGGAACCGCGCCTCTGTTTTCAACTGTAATAATGCTCGCAGTACCGGCAAGGGTGGCCGGCTGTAATGAGATCGTCCTGTGCACTCCGCCACGTCGTGACGGCACCGTCGACCCGGCAATTCTGTGGACAGCATCCGTAACCGGGGTTAAGACCATATTCAAAATTGGAGGTATTCAGGCAATTGCGGCGATGGCCTTTGGCACTGAATCGGTTCCTAAGGTCGACAAGATATTCGGACCGGGTAACCAGTGGGTAACAGCTGCCAAACAGATGGCATCGAAGGAAGGAATTGCCATTGATCTTCCCGCCGGTCCGTCAGAGGTGATGATAGTGGCTGACGAAACTGCAGTTCCGGCATTTGTCGCCGCCGACATACTGTCTCAGGCAGAGCATGGCGATGACAGCCAGGCGGTGCTGGTAACCACTTCTGCTACCCTTTCCGCGACTGTGCTGCAGGAGATAGAGAAACAAATATCAACGCTCTCGCGACAGGAAACAATACGAAAAGCCCTGGTCAATTCCGCAATAGTGGTGGTGCAGAACACAGAAGAGGCAATAACGGTGATGAATGCCTATGCACCTGAACACCTTATACTATCTGTTGCCGACCCCGATGGAATAGCATCGCGGGTTGTCAATGCCGGTTCAGTGTTCCTTGGCAACTACAGTCCTGAAAGTGCCGGCGATTACGCTTCTGGAACCAATCATACCCTTCCCACCAACGGCTTTGCCCGTGGCTGGAGCGGCGTGTCGCTCGATTCGTTTATGAAGAAAATTACCTTTCAGAATATAACTCAGGCAGGCCTTCTTAAACTGGGTCCGGTCGTCGAAACAATGGCAGTAGCCGAGCATCTCGATGCTCATGCAAATGCTGTAAGGGTCAGGATAAATGAGATATCAAAACAGTAAAAATTTTCAGCAATGACAGATATACTATCGCTTGCGCGTCCCGAACTTCTGAACCTGAAGCCCTACTCATCAGCGCGTGATGAGTTTAAGGGAGAGGCAGAGATATTTCTCGATGCAAACGAAAATCCTTTTGGCTTCAGATACAAGGGAATACCCGACCTGAACAGGTATCCCGCAGCCCTGCACAGAGCTCTCAGAGAGAGACTGTCTTCCATCACGGGCATCCCTTCCGGAAATATTATTGCAGGCAATGGCAGCGATGAGATCATTGACCTTATGATAAGAGCCTTCTGCAGACCGGGCATCGATTCGATCATAATTACCCCGCCTACCTTTGGCATTTATGAAGTACAGGCCCGGGCTAATGCAACCGGAATTCTTAGAGTACCCCTTACTGATGATTTTCTTCCCGATGCCGGGGCTATTGTCGCTGCTGCAGCAGAATCTGCCTCCAAAGGATCACAGGCTAAGATTGTTTTTTTATGCTCCCCAAACAATCCAACCGCAAACCTGGTGCCGGTTGAGCTGATCGAAGAGATCACAGCCTCCTTCCCGGGTCTGGTAATAGTCGATGAGGCTTACATTGAGTTTTCAGGAACCAATGGGGCAATAGACCTTCTGCAGAGCTACAGTAACCTTATGATCCTGCGTACCTTTTCCAAGGCCCGTGGAATGGCCGGCGCCCGCCTGGGAATAGGCTACTCCTGTGAAGAGGTTATTTCGGTACTTAATAAGATCAAGTTACCATACAATGTGAATACGCTGACTCTCGATGCGGCCCTGAAGTCATTGGATAATGAAAAGGAAACATTGCAGCAGGTGGCTGTTATCATTGAAGAGCGCCGTAAGCTGACTGAAGAACTATCAACCATGCAGGGTATTGTGAAGGTGTGGCCGTCTGATGCCAATTTCCTTCTTGTGAGGGTTGAAGATCCGAAGGGCCTCTACAAATATCTTGCAGAACGCGGAATTGTGGTACGTGACCGCTCCTCGATGGAGGGTTGTGAGGGCTGCCTCAGGATAACGGTAGGAAGGCCTCCCGAGAACAGACTGCTGCTTGAGGCGATAAGTGGTTTTATGGCAGGAACCGATCTCGATTCTGCCGTTAAGAAGGAACAGGTCACAACACGGCGAAAAACTTCGGAAACCGATGTTTTCGTAAAACTTACTCCTGATGGTAAAGGTATTGGCGATGTGCAGACAGGGCTGGGATTCCTCGACCATATGCTGGAACTCCTGGCTTTTCACTCTGGTTGTGACCTGCTGATAAGAGGTAACGGCGATCTGCATGTAGATGCTCATCATCTGGCTGAGGATGTTGCCATTACCCTGGGTCTGGCTTTGGCAGATGCTATGAAGGGAAGGCCCGTTGAGAGATACGGCTTCACTCTTCCCATGGATGAGAGTCTGGCCACCGTGGCTGTAGATATGGGAGGCAGGGCAGTACTGGTATGGGATGTTGAATTCCAGTCAGAGATGCTGGGTGACCTGCCTTCACAGATGGTGAGTCACTTTTTCCGTTCGCTCTCAACATCAGCCCGCTGTGCAATTCATGTAAAGGCTTCAGGTGAAAATGATCACCACATTGCCGAAGCCGTTTTCAAGGCTTTCGGCAGGGCATTGCGTATGGCCCTGAGGCCATCAGGCGCGGCGGCAGTTCCCAGTTCAAAAGGGGTGATATAATTTCCCCCTCTGCGGCGCGGCGGAAACCTCATTTAACAATTTAAAACCTGCGATTTGTGATTGATGATATCGTAATAATAAACTACTCTGCCGGCAACCTTTTCTCGGTGCAGACAGCTTGCCGCCGGCTGGGATATGAACCGGTAATTACAGATTCACCCGGCGTGATTGCAGGAGCTGCTAAAATAATTGTTCCCGGGGTCGGCAGCTCAGGCTCTGCAATGGAATCATTACGAAGCGCAGGCCTCTCGTGCCTGATACCCCGCCTGACCCAACCTGTGCTCGGAATATGCCTCGGTATGCAACTCATGTATTCACAACTTGATGAATCAGATGAGAAAGGATTAAAAATATTTGACGGACGGGTGAAACTTTTCGGTTCCTCCGGCCTTCCGGTTCCTCATATGGGGTGGAACAGGGTGACTGGTCTGAAAGGACCTATCTTCAAAGGTGTTGAAGATAATGAGTGGTTTTATTTTGTACACAGCTATATGGCTCCGGTTGGCAGCGAGACAATAGCCGCATGTAACTACGGTGAACATTTTGCTGCCTCAGCCTCGCGCGACAATTTCTTTGGCTGTCAGTTTCACCCTGAGAAATCGGGCGATGCCGGTCTGCGTGTCATTAAAAATTTTCTTGAACTATGATCGAAATTATTCCGGCAATTGATATCATTAATGGTAAGTGTGTGAGACTTACCGGAGGAGATTATTCACTGAAAAAAATATATGGTGATGATCCTGTGAAAATGGCAAGGCAGTTTGAGGAGCAGGGATTCCAAAGATTGCACCTGGTTGACCTTGACGGAGCTGCAGCCGGCATGCTTGTAAACCTACAGGTTGTAAGAGAAATATGCCGCTCCACATCACTGTCAGTTGATTTCGGTGGTGGTGTCAGAACACGTAACGACCTGGAAATTTTGTTTGACTCAGGTGTCAGACAGATTACTGCCGGCAGCATGGCAGCCCGGAACAGGAAACTGGTTCTTGAATGGCTTACGGAGTTCGGACCGGATAAGATCATTCTGGGAGCTGACGTTCGTGATGGTCTTATTGCTGTAAGCGGATGGAAGGAGACGGTTCAGGCTGGTGTTATTGACTTTATAGGCAGCTATGTGAGCGAAGGAATCAGAACGGTAATATGTACCGACGTGAGCAGGGACGGAATGATGAGCGGCCCGGCCACAGAGCTGTACCGGAATATCCTGAGGAGTTACCCTGATCTGGATCTTATTGCCAGCGGGGGAGTATCATCTGCAGCTGATCTTACAGAACTTGAGACTGCAGGCATAAAAAGCGTTATTGTCGGCAAAGCACTCTATGAAAATGGCTCTGCCTTTAAGCCCCCTACGCCCCCTACGCCCTCTACGCCATTTACGCCCTCTACGCCCCCTACGCCTTCTACGTCTTCTACGCCATTTACGCCCCCTACGCCCCCTACGCCTTCTACG
>JAWOIF010000159.1:0-5057 GCA_046484805.1 Bacteroidales bacterium | reverse complement strand
GACAGGCTGAGCAGTTTGTCCTTATGCCATCTGTATAGTATCCGGGAAAGGCACATTCCGCCGATCAGGAGGATAGGATAGAGAATCAGCACTGAACGCGGAACATACTGCAGACGGGTAAATATCCAGAGAACAATTGCTATCAATAACGTCCCCAACAGGACCGACTTCAATATCCTGAATAAATCCGGGATTGAGGCAAACCGCCAGAATCCCTTGTACAAGCCGAAAAGCCAGTAACATGCTGACTGTATCGGCACCCCGACGACAATCAGGGTAACGAGGGATTTTTGGTAAATTGATGGGATATAACCGAGATTAAAACGGATCCAGAATGCCAGAAAAAAAGCAAGGCATATCCATATGAGGTCATGAATAAACGCAGCCCAACGGGAAAACAGGATGGCACGAAGTTTCTTGCTTTGCATTGATCAATCAGTCGGGACGAATGCTCATGGTTTGCTCATGACCTGATATCGGTCCTGATACCTGGAAGAAGTCGTCTATCACTAAAGAGCGCTGCATGAATATACTGCAAGAGAGGGAACCCCGGCAACAGGCCGGAAAACATGTAACCGTAGACCACCTTATCGTCTTTGACAATACAAATTCGCCACGGAGACTGTTTTATGTATATGTGATAGGGAATCAGAAAACGGAAAACTTTCAGTAAAAAAAATGAGGTAATGAGGTTACAAATGCATAGGGTATATCATGGCTATTGAGGTTAACTTTGCGATGAGGTTTGGTGTAGCCTGGTTTCGGGCGAATATATTGCTAAAACTATCTACATTTCCCATTACGCAAATGGCAACAATTAAAAGCCCGCAATGAAATGACAATCCAGACCAGGAACGGATAATGCAAATAATAAAAGGCAGTTTCCGAAAATGGTTGTCCTATCCGGAAAACAGGAAAAATGGGAATCGCCCGGATAAAAGAAAAGCCCGGCGTTAACCGGGCCTTTTAGCATATTATCAGAGAAAAAGCTATCTGTCTTTTTTTCTCGTGGTGTAGTTGATCTTATAGGACTGTGCTTTACGTAACTCTTGTTTGATGTCGGAGACAAGTCCCATATGGGTCTTTTCGTCAACTTTAAGAGCAACGGTCATACGGTTCTTCTGATCTTCAGGAAGGATCTGCCTTTCCTGGATTACCCATTCGGCTACTTCGTCAACATCTTTAAACTGATCATTGCCCTGAATGCGATCGTCAGTACCGAAAAGGGTAGCCTGAAGAGGTTTACCGACGTAGATATAACTAACGGGGCTTGTCTTTTCGAGCTTCTGTATTTCGTAAGCTTCCGGTGCCGTCAGTTTCACGTAGAGAGTAACCTCACGCATAGTAGTGGCAACCATGAAGAAGAACAGAAGCATAAAGATGATATCAGGTAACGAGGAGGTATTGATAGTTACCGGTCCGGTGGTTTTTTTCTTTTTGAACTTTGACATAATTCTAATTCCCTCCTATATTTCTGGGTTCAGCTTCAGATATTGCAGCAGGAACCACTGTTTGAATAGCCTGAATTCTGTCTAGAGCAATCTCTTCCTTCATGTCTGTGAAACGGATCCCCCACAATCTGAGCGACAGGTCATTACGTATTTCTGTAATGGCTCTTGCGAGCTCATCCTGCACCATAATGTACATTTTGTAGGAGGTGCCACGGTCGTTTTGAAGAGAGATAACCCCTTTGGAAACGAGCACATCCTCACCCAATACATCCAGGGTTCTTCTAAGGCTATTGTATCTTGCCGTATCATCTCCTCCTCTGGCACGTTCAATCCTTTCTGAAAAGTACTCCATTTCGGGAAGGTCATCACTGTTCATAGGGTTTGTGAAAAACACAACTGCTTCTGAGCGGAGTTCGCCGATATTCATGAACTTGTTGTTAACGAGCAACTGATCAGCAGCATTCACCAGTACGATAAGAACATTACGTTTCCTAATTTCAGGCGGTTCTGCATCTTCTTCCAACAGCGGTGGCAACAACCTGTTGATCCCCTGGTTTATATCCATTGTGGTTGTTACCAGGAAGAATATCAGCAACAGGAAGGCGATATCCGCCATCGACCCTGCATTTATTGGACTCACTGGTCTAGCCATAGCTTATTACTTTTTTAGCCTTTTATTAATTTACTAACCGAAGAATAGATGATTGCCAATACCGACAATGCGGCAAGAATGTAAGTGGCAATCAACCCGGCACCAACCTGTTTCGATAAAGAATCGGTAACTTCTGTGTTGTCGGCAATATTGATGACGAACAACGGATCGATTTCGGGGGTTGACACAATCCAGGAAACGATGATAATAACTGCCAGTGCGGCAATTCCAATCAAGGCTCTGATAGCTGCCTTTGGTTTTACAAACATATTCATGATTGAAAATCCAATAACCAGCAGCAGTGTCAACCCGGCTACGATATATGTACCTATTATGAAAATATTCAGGGTGATACCAATCTCATTAAATGCTCGTGTGAAGTTACGGGCCATATCGCTATCTGACTTTGCCATGAGTATTCCCGTAAGAATCACTGCAAACAGAATGATGATTCCGGTAAGTGCTTTGGCGGCTACATTGATTTTATTTCTCATTGCGTTCTATTTTATTTGTTTAGCCAATTAGCAGAGCACGATGTACTCTGCTGAACCAAATCAGTAAACCCTACAGGTTGTTTTTCGCATTATATTTCACCAGCATATCCATGAAAGAGATTGAACTGTCTTCCATATCATTGACAAGGCTGTCGATTTTACTGATGATGTAGTTGTAGAAAACCTGCAGGATCATGGCTACGATAAGACCGAAAACAGTAGTCAAAAGAGCCACTTTAATACCATTTGCAACGATTTGCGGGGAGATGTCACCGGCTTTTTCGATAGCGTCGAAAGCTCCGATCATACCGATAACGGTACCCATAAACCCGAGCATCGGGGCAAGAGCAATGAAGAGAGATATCCAGGAGACGTTCCTTTCAAGTCTGCCCATCACAACGCTGCCATAAGAGACGATGGATTTCTCGATTGAGTCCAGGCCTTCATGGTACCTGTCCAGTCCCTGGTAGAAGATACTTGCAACAGGCCCCGGAGTGTTTCTGCAGATCTCTTTCGCCCCGTCGATACCTTTGCCCTCCAGAGCAGCCTCAATCTGTAAAAGCAGCTTCTGTGTGTTTGTGGTTGCGAGGTTCAGATAGATGATCCTTTCAATTGAGAGTGCCAGACCTAAAACCAGCGCAAGTAATACGATGGCCATAAATCCGGGGCTACCTTCAATGAACTTCTCTTTCAGAACCTGATGGAAGCCTTTGGTGACTAGCTCCTCTTCGTCAGCAACCGGAGTAACTGCGATCTCCTCGGCGTCAACCGCTGTGGATTCAACAACTTCAGTTGCATCATTTGCGTCTTCTGTTTGAGCCTGGGTAATTGACATGCCAAAACCCATCATAACAGCGATAACCAATAAAGCAAATAGTTTTTTCATGCGACGTTGATTTTTTGTGTTAACCTTTATGAAACCTTGTGCTCTTCAGGGTTTCCCCCATGCTTAAGAACAGTCCGGCATCATGATGTTTTTTTGTTTGTTGGTTGATTATTTGATTTTTGTTAAGCCTAATTTGTTTTTTTGCGGAGAGAGAGGGATTCGAACCCTCGATACCCTTTTGGGGTATACGCACTTTCCAGGCGCGCGCCTTCGACCACTCGGCCATCTCTCCTCTACGCTGTCTGAGAACGTGCTCTCCTTTCCCGTAATAAAACGGCGCTAAATTACAAAAAATGTTCTAACAACTGTTTATTAAAAATTTATATTCTTTAATATCAGGAATTATTACTTTCAATAGTTCCCCTTTGTTGCTCTACCAACGAGGGCATGTTTGTTTAAGTATTGGAGCTGTGAAATATTCAGGCAACGGTTGGTTGGGCGAAGTTATCGGTAACTGTCATTATTGGCATTCACTCCCCTGCTGTTTGCCGGAGTGATCTCTCCACGTAAGGAAAGGGTAAGCAATGAACGAACCCTATCCTGGTCGGTATAGCGTCCCATCAGGTACATAAGTTTAGCTATTGCGCTTTCGGTAGTGATGTCTTCACCACTTATTACGCCCATTGAGACCAGTTCCGTGCTGGTATGGTAACGCCCTGCTTCAACACTGCCGGCCTTGCATTGGGTTACGTTATATATCAGAACACCACTGTCGGTTGCTTTCCTGAGAGCATCAAGAAACCATGGTTCAGTGGGAGCGTTGCCGGTACCGAAGGTCTCAAGAATTACAGCTCTGAGCCCCTGGATACCGAAAAGTGCCTCTACAGCCTGTTTTGTTATCCCGGGATACAATTTCAGCAGCGCCAGGTCGGTTGATAGCTGATGATATACGTGCAGCTTCTTGAAGTTGGGCTTTCGTATCTGCTGATGGTTGAACCTGAGATGGACTCCGGCTTCTGCCAGCAGCGGATAATTCCCTGAGTAGAATGCGTCGAAATCCTCTGCGTGAAGCTTTGTAGTGCGATTGCCCCTGTATAGCCTGTTCTCAAAATAGATGCACACCTCCGGTACCACAGACAACTCATCTTTTTTCGAGGCGGCAATCTCAACAGCGGTGATGAAGTTCTCCCTGCCATCGGTGCGCAGCATCCCCAACGGTAGCTGTGAGCCTGTAAGAACAACTGCCTTGTTGAGGTTCTCAAGCATAAAACTCAGCATTGAGGCTGTATATGCCATCGTGTCAGACCCGTGAAGTATCACAAAGCCGTCATACTGATCATAATGGACCTCTACTATTGAGGCTAGCCTGATCCAGAAATCGGGATTCATGTCCGATGAATCTATAATTGGTTCGAACGAGATCGTCTCAATGCGGAAAGGGAATGACTCAAGGATTGGTATATACTGATATATCTGGTCGAAATTTATCGGCATCAGTGCACCTGTAACCGGATCTTTAACCATGCCTATTGTGCCGCCTGTATATATTACCAGTATTGATGTCTGTTCACTCATGACAGTTCAGGTTTAAAAATTTTAAAGGCGTTTCCTGTTGTTACAGTGGCGACACTACC
>JAWOIF010000151.1:0-10209 GCA_046484805.1 Bacteroidales bacterium | reverse complement strand
CCTTTTTTATCTCAGAACACAGCATATTTTGTTGTTTCAAACAGGCTTTGCTCGCCTAATTGGACATATCCTAACTGGTTGGTAAGCAGCTTAGTCTTTCCAATAGTGAACTCTGGAGTATTGCTGTGCAGATGTCCGTACACCCAGGAATCAATATTTGAGGTTACGATCATATCATAAAGCTCTACTGCAAATGCCTCATTAAGAATATCGCCTTTGTACAGTTCCGGGTAGTTCATGAAAGTAGGAGCATGGTGTGTAAACACGGCGGTTTTTTCATCCTTTTCATCTTCCAGTACTTGATTAATAAACGAAAGGCTTTCAACATGCAATTGGTTGTATCGTTCCGCTGATAAACGTTTCCCATGATATTTAATGAGATGAAAATCGTTCAGCCTTTTTTCTATCTGCCATTGGCTGGAGGGACTAATATTGGTCCAAAGTGTGGAGAGAATTAAGCGTACCCCCTTTAGCTTCTTCCCCTATCCTGGGGCCAGATGCGTTAGGCAATGGCAAAGTAAACCTGAACACACTGCCCTTTTCCGGTTCACTTTCTACCCATATCTTTCCACCGTGCTTATCAACAAACTCCTTACAGAGAAGTAGTCCTATTCCGGTTCCCTTCTCTCCTGAAGTTCCACTGGTAGTAAAAGGCTGTGATATGTCAAAGAGCTTTTCTGTCAGGTCCTTTGTTAAGCCAACGCCTGTGTCGGTTACTGAAACTGTCGTGGCTGCATCTGTCTCTTCTGCGTTTACGGTAACTATTCCTCCGGTATTTGTGAACTTTATAGCATTCGACAGAAGGTTGCGTATTATTAGTTTGAACATGTCAGGATCAGCGTAAACAGTAGTATTGGCAGTTGTAAGGCAACTGATTGTTATCTCTTTCTTCGTTGCTGATTCGGACAATAATTTTAACAATTCCCTGCATGTTTCATCGAAAGGAATTATCTGTGGTTTGAATGGCACCTTCCCGGAATGGGAACTAGCCCATAAAAGTATGTCCTCAAGGAGGTTGTATGTGTTTTTAGCTGATTTGTTTATTCTTAATGCAATATCCCCAATCTCTTCCGGAGTAAGTGTTCGAAAATCGTTTGCCAGCACTTCTGAAAATCCCAGAATAGAATTGAAAGGACTCCGTAAGTCGTGTGAAAGTATTGAAATGAAGCGGTCCTTGCCGGCGTTCATATGGTGAAGAATTCTTTCACCCTCTTCAGCCCTGTCTTTTTCTGCTTTGTAATTATTATGCAGAAACCTGATAATTAGGAAAATAAAAAAAGAGGAATAGATTATTGATACAATACTGTCAAGCCATCGGGCTGTCTCCGAGGAGAATTCCCTGATAAGTTCAGGCTTGTATAACTGAATTAAATAAATGGTAATTGAAAAGAGAATGAATATGGATATGATATATTTTCTGGCTCTGTCGGGGACAATTATCAACCCAAGAATTAATACTACAAAACCAACAAACAGACTTGACCCATCGATGCCCCCATTGTAGATCCAGATTACTGACACTGCAATAAATGAAATTACCACCAGCGGAATGGCAAGAGGTTTAAGAATGCCTTTCACCCTTGCGAGATAATATATAACTGACAGAACAGCAAGCACTGTCATGGTAATTATTATCACCGTTAATGAACCTGATAGCAGTAAAGCGAATCCGGCACCAAGAATGCATACAAACATTCCGATGATTACGGCAGTCAAAAATAATCGCTGTTCCAGTGCCAGATTTTCTCCTATTGCGAAGAAGTATTCCAATCCCTTTTTCACTTTCTCTCTCATCACATTTAGCTTTTGCAGCACCTCCCCCAAAGTGCTGATGGTATTCAGGTCTGACTTTTTGCATTGTCAGGGCATCCTGATGATTCTTCTGTGATTAACAAAGAATTTGCTTACAAATTTACGAAAATGTTTTGGTACTGACTTTAATCTGCTGAATTGGGCAAACAGACGCTTCCCATCGCTGTTGGTAAATTACGACATAAGCCACACCTGTTTAATCCCTCACGCAACGCACAGAAAAACCATAGTCCTTATGGCTGTAGAACCTGGTTACGAGGCTGGTGCCGGATTCCATGAACCGGCCCCAGCTGCTATCGGTTAAGTTTTCTGTAGCACTCCACCAGAAGCCTGTTTGGTTTAAGGGGGCAACCGCACCATGGTTGTTTCGGTCGCCACCCGGAAGAGCTGTAAAACCAGTTTCGTTGGTTGCTCCGGTGTTTGGACTTAACCAATGTGTTATACCTGTTTCTTTTAGTTTGCCACCGGCCACACTTTCGCCCCCCAAATAATCGGTTAACTCTTTCCACTCGGCATCGGCAGGCAAATGCCAGCCTGTTGGGCATACGCCCTGTACGCCACTCGGATTGGTGCTGCTGGTGGCAGATCCTGCCATAGCTGCAGGCCAGTTGTATAAAACGCCATAAGTATTGTAATTGACTGTAGCTTTGGCATCGTTCACGTTTGTTCCTGAATAGTCATACACATAATAATATGGATTAGTGTAGGATCCTTCTAAAGCAGTGTTTACCGCGGGCAGGTAAGCCAGGTTTTCCGCCATCCATATCTGGTCGCCTATCCTTACCCATTTGTACTCTTTGTTATAGCGTGTATCTGTAAATGTGCCACTCTGTCCCCAGTCAGTTTCGAAAATTATTGCCTGTCCATAGGCTATTCCTGCCTTGTTACCGGCATAGGCCTTGACGTAATAGGTTGTTTCAGGTTGTAAGCCGGTAATCGCGCTTGTATAACTTCCCGTTCCGCTGCTGTCAGACGTATGTAGATCAGCTATCGTTGGATTTGGCCCGATACTCCAGCAAACACCCCTGACCGTAATCGGTGATCCTCCATCGGTTACTATATCCCCTCCGGTTAAGGCAGATGTTCCCATAATGTTTGTCACTGGTGCGGTTGTTACAACAGGGAGATCTGGTTCTCCCTTCCTGCAGGAACAGATAGTAGCTGTAAGAATAAAAAAACCACAGATCAATAGAACAAGTGAATTTTTCATGCCGATTGGGGTTTTAATTATGGAGAAGTTCGCTTAGTTAATTTAGAACATATGCAATTTAGAATATAAAAATGTGAAAGTCAAGTTTTTAAATTAGCCTGAAAATAGGAAAAGGATTATAATTAACGCTAACTTGCATATTGTGGCACTTTTAATTACCAACCGGTAACCTCAAAGAAGAATTCAGATTATCTGCCCGCCTTCTCTCTGAATGTGCTGCAGCGCTTTTGCTATGGCACTTTCATCCAGGCCGCGGGAGGCATCCCTGATCAATGTTGTTTTAAAACCTTCCTTCAGACTGTCCAATGCTGTGTAATAGACGCACACATCAGTAGCCAGTCCGCCAATGAATACATGGTCTACTCTTTTGCCACGCAGGTAATCAGCCAGTGCTGTAGATCTTTCGTGGTTGTTGTCGTAAAAACCGCTGTAACTGTCTATCTGTTTATCGGTACCCTTGCGAAAAACAGCCTCTACCCTTTTTGTGTTGAGTTTATTACTGATTTCTGCTCCGGCAGTGCCCTGCACACAGTGATCAGGCCACAGGATCTGCGAACTGCCTTTCCATTCTATCTCATCAAAAGGTTTCATGCCCTCGTGCTGTGAGGCAAAACTGCTGTGCCCCTCAGGATGCCAGTCCTGTGTAGCCACTACCAGGTCAAACTGAGCCTGCATACTATTCAAAACGGGAATAACCTTATCTCCACCCGGCACTTCAAGAGCGCCTCCGGGTAAAAAATCATTCTGTACATCTACTATAATCAATGCTCTCATTACTCTACCTTTTTGTGTTCCTGAATCAACTGATTTCTTAGTGCATGTAAGGCTTCAGAAAGTCCTATCTTATATATGTGCGGATTGTCGAATCGCTTGTATTCATCCGGCAGTTTCTTCAGTTGTTTACGGGTGAATAAGGCTATCTCTGCAACAGTTCTTCCGGAGCCCGTCCGATCGCCGTTTTCCATCACCCTGGTCAGCAGGGGTTGCTTGTGGCATTTATTAATGCTCAGGGATTTCAGAGGATCAAAAGGCGCGTACATTTTTTCAATATCAACCTCATCGCGCATGGCTATTACATCTGCGCCGATCCATTCTCCCTTGTCGTCTTCAAGGCGGAATACCTGCTTTTTCCCGGGGATGGTAATTTTTTGGATGGATTCGGAAAGTTTAATGCCCGGTTGCCCATTGTGTTCCGACAATTTATACACCCCGTCGAGTGCAGCGTCGGGGCTGCCGGTAATCAGAGAAGTCCCTACGCCATAGAGGTCAATGGGTGCCTGTTGTTCGCGCAAACTTTTAATCACCTTTTCATCAAGCTGATTGGAGGCTGCGATTTTAACATAGTCGAGACCGGCATCGTCAAGCATCTTCCGGGTCTCTTTGGCCAGGTAGGCCAGATCACCGCTATCGAGCCGTATGCCCGTTAACTGCTGTCCGCGTTTTTCCATTTCCTGTGCCACGATAATGGCATTAGGCACGCCACTTTTGAGTGTATTGTAGGTATCTACCAGTAGCACACAGTCATCGGGGCGGTGGCGGGCAAAATCCCGGAAGGCGTCAATCTCCCTATCATAGGTCTGGATAAAAGAGTGAGCCATGGTGCCCGATGCATGCAGGTCAAAGTCACGGGCAGCACGCACGTTGCTGGTAGCTGCAAATCCACCAATAACGGCTGCACGCGCCCCGTAATAACCGGCTGGTCCCTGTGCCCTTCGCAGACCAAAATCAATCAATTTGGCGGAACCGGAAACCTGTTGCATTCGGGAGGCCTTGGTGGCGATAAGAGTCTGGTAATTAAGTATATTCAGCAGTATAGTTTCAAGGATCTGGGCTTCGATCAGCGGGGCTTCTACCTGCAATACGGGGCGGGTGGGAAAGACAAGATCGCCTTCGCTGGAAGAATCGATGTGGCCCGTAAAACGGAAGGTTTTCAGATATTTCAAAAACGGTTCGGAAAAGCCGTTGTTGCGCAAAAAGCCGATGTCATCATTATCAAAATGCAGGGTTCCGACAATATCAAGCAAGGTTTCAAGGCCGCAGAAAATCGCATAGCCCCCGTTAAACGGGAGCTTTCGGAAGAAATAGTCAAACACAGCCGTTTCATTCTTTCTTCCGGTTTCAAAATAGACCTGCGACATACTAAGCTGGTACAAGTCAGTATAAGTAGCAGTGTATTGGATCATGTTTTTAGCCTTTGGTTAATGTATGTTTCATGTGCCTGATAATCATTGGCGAAATATAATACCATGACCACATGTTTCACCGACTTAAGCCCGGGCATCATATCAACGATAGTATCGACAGCAATGGGAACAGCCTCTTCCGGTGGATAGCCGAAGGCACCGGTAGAAATGGCCGGAAAGGCGATGGAAGTGATGCCATTCTCATCGGCCAGCTGCAGTGCGTTGCTATAGCATCTGGCCAATAGTTGATCTTCAGGGTGGTTCACACCATAGATCGGACCCAGGCAATGAATAACATACCGGTTAGGCAGATTGTGGGCTCCGGTGATTACAGCATCGCCGGGTTTTATGGGAGCCAGGGGGTAGCATTCCTTTTCGAGTCCGGGACCGGCGGCTCTGTGAATTGCCCCGGCCACGCCTCCGCCCGGGCGTAGTTCGGCATTGGCTGCATTGACCACAGCAACCATGTCGGGTTGGTGGGCAATGTCGCCTTCTCTCAGTTCAAATGTTATTTTGCCGATTTTGTGCTGAATCATAGTTTATCGTATTATAATACAAGTTTAAGAAGGGATATGATCAGAAGCAAATTTATGTTGAAGGGGAAGGGCGAAAATGAAATGGGCGTAAGGGGCATAATGGGCGTAAGGGGCGTAAATGAAATGGGCGTAAATGAAATGGGCGTAATGGGCATAATGGGCGTAGAAGGCGTAGATGAAATGGGCATAATGGGCATAATGGGCGTAGAAGGGGTAAATGAAATGGGCGTAAGGGGCGTAAGGGGCGTAAATGAAATGGGCGTAAGGGGCATAATGGGCGTAATGGGCGTAAGGGGCATAATGGGCGTAAATGAAATGGGCGTAGAAGGCGTAATAGCAGAAGTATGTACAGTGCAGCAGGCATCAGAACAGGATGCCGAAATCCACACCAATTGTACTATTCTTTTTAAAGGGTAATGATCAAACCCAGATTAGCGAAGTGCAGCATGTTAAAGTTGTAAACGGAGCTTACATCTGCTCCGCCCTCCACTATCCTGTATGCGGCCTTTATCTTCAGATGATTACCAACTGGTATTTTTCCTCCAAGATACAGGTCAAATGCCCTGCCAGGACCCCCTGCCAATCCATCTCCTTCGAAAAACAGTGCCCAGTTGCTGAAATTATATTCGGCATATAAATTAAGCAAAGGAACAAAGCCAAGATCAACTTTTGTATCACTGATATCGCCGGCTGTTAAACGAATTTCGGCATCCCTTATTTTTGCAGTAAAACCGACACCCACAAGCCATTTTTCAGAGCGGTAAACATCTCTCCTGTATGTTAATCTATAGCTGTTAAATTTATAGAACGCGTCTATATTCTGACCCTGAAGAAAAGTGGTGCTCTGATAACGGATATCAAAAGGAGCCGGACCCTTATAATTTGCACTCAGGGGGGCATACAACAGGAAGAGGTGGTTTTTTCCCCTGAAACAATAGCCAAGCTTTAAGCTATAATATAATGCAGGTCCCTGTATCTGGAAATCCTTATACAAATCAAAAGTGGTTCCCTCTTCGTTTGGTATTCGAACCTTGTTATAGCTCTGACCAACCAAGCCTCCTGATATGTCAAGGCTTACCTGACCATATGACTGAAAAAGGAATCCCGAAAAAATTAATAACAAGAATATCTTTTTCATAATCAGTGGTTTTTTCATATTGAGTCTGTTGTTTTGCAAAGATAATTAAATACGGGGAACGGAACCGAGACCGGCGAAAGCCGGGCGAGCTCGCGACCGAATGGGAGCAACCGAGACCAGCGAAAGCCGGGCGAGCTCGCGACCGAATGGAAGCAAAACGGGGAACGGAGGGCCGGGTAACAGGTATCGGTTACCAGTTACCGGATATTGCGGTTGCAGGCTAAAATGGGTCAGGGCCGGAGTTTAATCTTTATTCTGCTTTTGCTTTTGCTTTTGCTTTAATTTCTCTATCAACCGGTTTAGTTTGAGGATTTCTTTATACAGTTGATTATTTGCGATCTCTAATCTATTTTTTCTTCCTTCAGCATCCAGGGTGTCATTAATATTTTCGATACGTAAAGAGCGTAAAGCATTTAAGTGGTTTGCCAGCTTAATAATTATTTCATTCAGCTCACTCTCTTTTCTCTTCAGGTCTGATATATCAGTTGCTATGAGTATGTAATTTTCTCCCTGCAGATAAGGTGGCAAAACATGAATTGACAGTCTGAGATATATTGTGTTTGTCAGTGATACTATTAAAACATCATGTTTGTCATGAGCCGGTTGAGTCAGGAAGTGATCTATTTTCGGATTATCATCCGGGTTGATGAAACGTTTGAGTGATGAGCCAACAACCTTATTATATGGAGATTTAACAATCTCAGCAAATCTCTGATTACAATAGAGAATTGTGCCATCTTTTGAAAGAGTAACTGCTCCTTCTCTCATCTCTTCTATGAAAGCACGGTATGGTGTTTCGGCAGAACTGACAGAATAGACTTGTTCTCCCTTCTTTCCGGAAACCATTATCGCATCAACCTCTCCGTTTCTGATTGCTGTAAGAGCCTCCTCAATTTCAACCAGACGTGAATGCAACTCCTTATTTTCAATTATGAGCTGTTCTTTTGTTTTGGACATTTACTTTTTGTATTAAACCAATTGATTCAAAATTCCCATAGTCCTTACTTTTACTTCACCTCTCTTATATCCAATCCTAACAGGACTTTTTCTTTATTTGACATATCACCAATAATGCGACGGAATGGAATTGGCAGCTCTTTAATCAATGTAGGGGCTGCAATTATCTGGTCACCTTCTGCTAAATCCGGGCTTTTATACAGGTCTATTACTTCAAGATCATATTGCCCTTTAAGATATTCTTCACAAATCTTCTTCAGGTTGTTTATTGCCACGATTGATCGGCTCGTTGTACCGGTTACGTATAAACGTAAAGTATATCTGCTTTGGCCTGGTTCAGGCATAAACTGCTCACGCTTAACCGGAGTGTCCTTTATTATTGGTTTATTCTTTTTCACAACTACGCCTGATCATATATGTATTTATAATTCAGCCTTTTGGCAATATATCAAGTCCAATAAGTACACGTTCTGTATTTGAAAGATCTCCTATTATCTTACGAACGGGTACCGGTAATTTTCTCACTAAGGTTGGTAAGGCAACTATCTGGTACTCGGCACCAAGCTGTGGATTTTCCAAAAGGTCAATTACTTCAATGGAATATTTCCCCTTTAATTGCTCCTGACATATTTTTTTCAGATTTGCAAATGCAGTAAGAGCCTTTGGAGATTGTCCTGCAACGTATAAACGAAGCACCCATTTTTCATCTTCCGTTTTACCAGGTTTGCCGTTTTTAATCATATTTTTTGAATTCACCTCTTTTGCTCTCATAGGATAGTATTTATAATGAATTTTTCTTATTGACGGGTGCCCTTTTTTTTATGACAACTTTTCTGCTGACTGCCATTTCAATTTTGTCCTTTTCCAGTTTTTTAATAATATCCTGCTCTGTTTTTATCAAATTTGCAGCTTCAGATTCTGCCGAATCAAAATTGTCATTTAATGTTGCAATCCGTGATTCCAATTCCTTCCGTTTCCGTTCTATTTCACGTTTTTTACGTTCAATTTCATGCTTATGCGATAACACTTCGGCGTTTTCAAGAGCTTCCTGTGCAACACGGGCCGAACCGGTTAATCCTCCACTGGTACCAATATAAGTCTCACGTAATTCCACGCCGTGGTCAGTGAGGATAAATTCGCGGATCTGGTTAGAATTAGCCATTCCCCTTGATTTAAGAACATACAGTCCCCTGTTTCGTTCGCCGCTTAATTCAATATCGCGTAGCAATAACCATGTATCTATCAATGATGATATTCCGACATCAGAATTATCTGATGAACTGTCGCCTGATGTCAGACTGGTAAATAATGCTGTTATATGCTCTGCCTTAAGAAAATCAACAATACGCATTACCATTGTTTTTACTTCGAAATCTTTATCGCTAACAACGAAAGTATTTATGGGATCAAGAATGACAATATCAGGTTTGAAAGTATTTACAATTTTGTGAGTTACAGCCAGATGCATTTCCAGTCCATAAATTGTTGGCCTGGTTGCATGGAATTGTAACAGCCCTTTACTTACCCAGGGCTCTAGTTTTATGCCGATCGAAAGCATATTTCGCATAAGCTGGCTCGGAGATTCTTCGAAACAGAAATAAAGGACACGCTCGCCCCGTTTACAGGCAGCTTCTGCAAAGTGAGCCGCGATACTTGTTTTCCCAACTCCGGCAGTACCGGAAACAAGAACGGTGCTGCCGCGGTAATAGCCTTTTCCTTCAAGCATCTTATCAAGCAGAGTTATGCCACTTGAGACTCTTTTATTTGATACAGTATGGTTCAATCCCAGTGAAGTAATGGGCAGTACTGAAAACCCATTTTCATCGATCAGAAATGGATACTCATTGGTGCCATGCGTTGAGCCCCGGTATTTAACGACTCGTAAACGACGAGTAGAGGTCTGTGTAGTTACCCGATGGTCGAGCAGAATAACACAATCAGAGACATATTCTTCCAGGCCCTGCCGTGTAAGTGTTTCGTCTCCGCGCTCTCCTGTTATTACTGCAGTAACACCCTTTTCTTTTAACCAGTGAAACAGGCGCCGCAGTTCGGCACGAAGAATCAGCTGATTTGGCAATCCGGCAAACAGTGATTCAATCGTATCCAGTACAACACGTTTTGCTCCGATATTATCAATTGCATAAGCGAGTCTTACGAACAGACCTCCTAAATCGTATTCCCCGGTTTCTTCAATTTCACTGCGCTCAATACGAACATAGTCAAGAGCAATTTTTTTCTTCTTAACAAGATCTTTCAGATCAAAACCGAGTGATACAACATTTTTGGCTAACTCCTCAATAGTTTCTTCAAAAGACATAAATATGCCCGGTTCGTTAAACATAGTAGCACCCCGAACAAGAAATTCCATCCCGA
>JAWOIF010000140.1:0-13305 GCA_046484805.1 Bacteroidales bacterium | reverse complement strand
ACTGGATGCGGCCCGACGCGGCGGCGTAGTAGCCGTAGCGGACGGGGTTCAGCCGGGCGTAGTCCTGGTGGTAGTCCTCGGCCAGCCAGAACGGCCCGGCGGCGGCGATCGCGGTGGCGATGGGGCGGTCGAACTTGCCGCTGGCGTCGAGCGCGGCGCGCGATTCGCGCGCGAGGCGCTCCTGCTCGGCGTCGACGGGGTAGATGGCCGAGGTGTAGGCGTGGCCGCGGTCGACGGAAACAGGCAAATGACGTCGCTTCTCATTGGAAGCGGGCTCCCAGGCGGCATGATGGGAAGCCTGATGTCAGACCTGAAGGGCGTTCATCAGGGTATCAACTTAACACTGAAAAACCTCGGAAAACCTGAGATAAATGAAGATCAGCTGCTGGTTCAATTATTTAAGGAAGTAGAATATATCTGGCCGATGCTTGGATACCCTCCCCTTGTCACTCCTTTTAGTCAATATGTGAAAAATGTTGCCCTGATGAATATCGTCCAACTCTATAACGGGAAGGAGAGATTCGGTATGATTGATAACAACACATGGGATATGATACTTGGCAAAGCAGGCAAACTTCCCGGCCCCCTGCATCAGGATATTATAGCGCTGGCGGAGAAAGAAGGGAAAGAATTTTTCGACGGGGTGCCACAGGACAATTATCCTGACGCATTGCCCTCATACCGCGAGGAAATGGACAAAAACGGCTGGGAGTGCGGGCCTGATGATGAAGAACTGTTTGAACTGGCAATGCATGATCGTCAATACAGGGATTATAAATCAGGTACAGCCCGTACACGTTTCATTGCTGAGATAGAAACAAAGAAGAGTGAGGCACGTGAAGCTGCAGAAGGGAATCATGACCATGGAGAGAAGATAATGCTGTCAGAAGATAACGGAACCGTAATGCTTTATGTTGGAAGCGGAGAATACTATCTTGGTTTCTACCAGGAGGTCAATGATGGTAGCATTGTCACAAAAGGACAGAGATTATTCTATATTGAGGCAGGACGCAGTTATGTTGAGGTCTTTTCAGACAGGGACGGAAAGATCAAACAGATACTCTGCAAGCATGGGGATTTCGTAACAAAAGGCACCCCTCTTGTTGAATTCGTCTGACGGGCTTATTCAAAATCACAATTTGCTGCTTGAAGTTATTTTTACTAACTTGCATGGCAGCAAGCAATTCAGTTAACTAAATCCATACATCATGAAAAAAATTCTTATCATGTTATTAGTAATTCTAACGGGTATGACCGCCTGCAAGGAGAAAGAGCCTGATAATCCTTTCTTCGCCGAATGGAAAACCCCCTTTGGGATCCCCCCCTTTGATCAAATAAAGACTGAGCATTATATGCCGGCCTTCTTAAAGGGTTTTGAGGAGCAGATGAAAGAGATTGAAGCTATCATAAATAACACCGGGGAACCAACCTTTGAAAACACGATTATTGCGCTTGAATACAGCGGAGAACTACTGAACAAAGTAAGACCTGTTTTTAACAGGCTTAACTCTGCCATTACCAATGATGAGTTTCAGGCAATCAGTCGTGAACTCTCACCCCTGCAGAGCAAACATAACGATGACATAAATCTTAATGATAAACTCTTTGAGAGGATTAAGAGCGTTTACGAGAACCAGGATAAGTTTGACCTTAACGCCGAAGAAAAAAGGATACTCGAACTCAGGCACAGAAATTTTGTCCGTAATGGTGCAGCCCTCTCTGCTGAAGATAAGGATAAACTGAGAAAAATTAACGAGGAACTATCAATGCTTTCCCTGAAATTCGGGCAAAATCTTCTGGCAGAAACTAACGATTTCCGTCTGGTTATCGAAAATGAGGCCGAACTGGCCGGATTACCTGAGAACCTGATAAATCAGGCAGCAACTGCAGCAAGAAACGCGGACCTGGAAGGCAAATGGGTATTCACCCTTCATGCACCCAGTATTTGGCCTTTCCTTCAGTATTCTGAAGAACGTGACCTCAGAGAGAAGATATTCAAAGCCTACGAGTCCAGGGGTAACAACGGAAATGAATTTGATAATAACAGCCTTGTGGCCGATATCGCACGACTCAGGGTTCAAAGGGCTAATCTGCTTGGTTATGACAGCCACGCCGCATTTGTTCTTGAAAACAACATGGCCGGTAACCCGGAGACTGTTTTAGACTTTCTCGAGCAGGTCTGGGAAGCTGCCATACCTGTGGCAAAGGCTGAAGCCAAAGCCCAGAATGATATGATAAAGAGAGAGGGAGGTAACTTCTCACTTCAGCCATGGGACTGGTGGTACTACACCGAGAAGATAAAGAAAGAGAAGTATGACCTTGATGATGAGCAACTCAGACCCTATTTTGAAATTGATAATGTAACAAGCGGTATGTTTTATGTCGCTAACCGGCTTTACAATCTTGACTTCAGGGAAAGAACAGATATGCCTTCCTATCACCCTGAGGCAAGGGTATATGAAGTCACAAGAGATGGAGTTCATATTGGTGTCTTGTTCCTGGATAATTTCCCGAGGGCAAGTAAGACCGGGGGTGCATCATGCAGCACCTTCAGGAGCCAGAAAAAAGATCTCTCAGGCAAAATGATAACCCCTGTGGTTTCGATCCTATGCAATTTCACTCCACCATCTGAAGACAAACCCTCACTTCTGACAGCTGAGGAAGCATCGACCCTGTTCCACGAGTTTGGCCATGCACTTCACCAGTTGCTGTCAAATACAACCTTTCCCAGCATATCGGGAACTTCAGTTCCAAGAGATTTTGTGGAACTCCCGTCACAGATAATGGAACACTGGGTGCTGGAACCGGAAGTACTAAAAGCATATGCCAAACACTACCAGACAGGAGAACTACTGCCCCAGGAGCTAATAGACAAACTCGACAGGACCGGGAAGTTCAACACAGGATTCATAACTACTGAATTCGTTGCAGCCGCCTTGCTCGATATGGAGTATCACGCACTCAGAATCCCTGCCGACATTGACGCTCAGGAATTTGAGGCAGATGCGATGAATAAATACGGACTGATAGATGAGATAATACCCAGATACAGATCAACCTACTTCAGTCATATATTTTCTGGAGGTTACTCATCAGGATATTACAGCTATTATTGGAGTGAGCAGCTTGATGCCGACGCATTCCAGGCCTTCAGGGAAACTGGTGATATTTTTAACAAAGAGGTCGCCGCAGCATTTGAGAGGGAGATACTCTCAAAGGGAGGTAGCGCAGAAGCAAGAGAGTTATATATCAACTTCAGAGGTAAGGAACCGGGAATAGAAGCCCTTCTAAGGAATAAAGGGCTCATCAATTAGGCCTGTTCTTACCGCTTATTAAAAAAACTCCCGCTCCGGTTGATAATAAACTGAGGCGGGAGTTTCTATTTTCGGGTTTTATTCATACTTTTCCGAAAACCATCAGGAGAGATGAAGCTGATTAACCTGACAACGCTGGCACTGCTGAACTTCATTATCAGTATTTCATCATTCTCCTCAGAGACTAACCCTCAACCTGTCAGGGGAATTCTTGACCTTAGCCAGGAAACCATTACCGAAAAACACAGTATCAGACTCAATGGCGAATGGGAATTCTACTGGAAGAGGCTCTGCCGTCCTCATAATTTTAACGATGGTCAAGCACCCGAACCTGACGGATATATCAGAGTACCATCATATTGGACCGATGCTGATCTGCCTGGAATAAACCCTGAGGGTGAAGGCTATGCAACTTACAGGTTAAGAATAGTTCTTCCACAAGGCATACTACCTCCCCTGGGCCTGTTGGTTAAGGTCTTTGATTCTTCCTATGACCTTTATGTTGATGGTAAGTTCATGGGCGGCAACGGAGTGCCGGGTAGCTCGAAAGAATCAACGGTAGCTGCTTATAATCCCACCATCTACAGGTTCATACCAGAAAGAGACACCCTTGAAATACTCTTCAACGTATCCAACTTCCATCATCGCAGGGGAGGATTCTGGCTTCCTGTTGAATTCGGATCATTCAGCCGTATACAGTCAATAGCTTCCATTAATTACGGAAGGTCAGTTTCAACGGTCAGCATACTGGCTGCCTTTACAATCTTCTTCTTCTTTTTCTTTATACTTTACCGTGAGGACAGAGCCTCCCTCTTTTTTGCCATCACCCTGCTCGGAATGGGTATGAGACCCCTCTTTACAAACCAATACCTGATTTACACTTTTTACGATCTATCATGGGAGTGGACAGTGAGGTTTGAATATCTTAGCCTCTACATTATGGTAGCAGGGGCATTCCTTTTCCTCAATGGAATCTACAAGTCACACTATCACAAATTCTTTGCAAATGTTTCGACGGTTACCTTCATTACATTCGCAGCAGCAACTATTGTTCTTCCTGTAAAGACTTTCTCGTATTTCACCTTCCCGGTATACCTGTTTGTTGTCATATTCGCGATCAACTCACTAACAGGCAGCATCACCAGGTTCCTTAAAAACCGGCAGTTGGTGGATGCAATCTATTTTGGAGGCTTCCTGCTGATTGTGTCTGCCGCCATTCATGATATGATACTGGCAATGGTTAGCGTATCCGGACAGAGAGGATACATCCTTTCGGAAGCAATAATCATATTTGTCTTTATTCAGACAGGTCTTTTGATTTATCAATGGGTAAGCTCATTCCGTGAAAAAGAGAGACTGAAAAACAATTTCGAGCAACTGAACAGAGACCTTGAATCGATGATCCACGCACGTACCAGGGAACTTACCAGGACAAAGAACAAGGCTGTGGAATACAGTAAGCAGATAGAGGAACAAAACAAGAACCTCACAGAAACGATTCAGCTCAAAAACAAGATATTCTCAGTAATTGCCCATGACCTGAGAAGTCCTGTCGTTAACATCCAGTATATCCTGAACCTGCTTAAAGAGGAAGAATACCGCGACAAGTATGAATCACTGGCCGGTTCCTGCATAAACTATTCACAGATGGTTATCAACCTGCTGGAAAATATGCTTGTTTGGGGAAGAGGGCAAGAGGACAATATAAGATATGCACCTGAATTGCATGATCTTGCCGGAATTATCCTGACCAATATGAGCATCTACAAGGATAACGCAGACCGTAAAAATATCGCAGTTAATTTTACCCAGATTGGAGGAACCAGGGCATGGGTTGACAAGGAACTTATTGACATTATTATAAGGAACATTCTTTCAAACGCCATAAAATATACACGCAAAGGTGGGAGGATAAGTATACTGCTTAAGGAAAAGCCCAAACCTGAAAGTGAGATATTGGTAAAGATATGCGATAACGGAATAGGCATACAACCGGAAAGACAGGCACTTCTCTTCTCGCCGGGAGATATCGAAAGTACACCGGGAACCGAAAATGAAAAAGGAACCGGTTTCGGGCTCAAGCTGGTGGGAGAACTTGTGAAGGTTAACAAGGGTAAGATTGAACTGGAAAGCAAGCCCGGAGAAGGTACCTGCTTCACCATTACACTTCCTGCGCAGAAATTGGAATCAGATTAAATGGAAGCCGCTCCGAGTTGATGCAGATTGTCCGTTATCATCTCTCTTATAATTCCAAACCAGACAGGCCTGCCCATATCATCACCATCGAGACTATCGGATATCTCCTTTGAGGAAACAGCAAAAGACCCCTCGGGGGAAGAGTAGCTAAAAACAAGATTGACACCGGGGGTACCCGTTATAAACAGGGCCACAGCCTCCCCCAGATTACCCAGCGGCTGACGGTCTATACTGCCGAGGCCGAAAGATGCAATTACAATTGTACCTGTTCCCTCTTCCGAACTGATCTCCAGGCTGCCTCCCGACATTAAAGCGTGTTGCCGAAGTAAAGGCAGCCCCAACCCTACCCTCCTGGTCTTTCTGGTAGTTGTAAATGGGTCAGCAACACTGTCTGCCATATATTGGGGAATGCCCCGGCCATTGTCAGCAACCTCAAAAACCATAAAACCTGATTCTGGCAAAATGCTGATATTAAGTTTCACTTCAGTTGCTCCTGCACGGGTAGAATTCTGAAGGATGTCAACTATATGGTCAGTAATTGTCTTCATCAGTGTATGACCTTTCTTCCCCTTTCACCCTTCAGCGCCATTCTTATCTCAGAAAATGACATTTCATTAAGATAAAAACCTGTACTAACCTTTCCGACATTATGCAGAAAATGAGAATCAGAACTCCTAACATAAGGAAGAGTGCCTATTAAAGGGTGTTCTATTCTCAACTCATCAAATTCAACATATGGGGTTACCTCAATGGCATCATACTTCACTAAGGGTGGAAAGAAACCCAGCTGGCTTAAGATGCTGTTGACAGGCCTGTCAACATGAGCAGGGATAAATAGTCCGTTAAGCTCGTGCACTTTCCTCTCAACCTCATCTATTGTCTTTGAAAGAGACATTATTAAAAGATACTCCACCTCATCAATAATGTTATCTTCTTCATCGATAACAACCTGATAGCCAAATCTCTGAGGAGAATTAGGGATCCGGGTTATATTCTTCTCAATCCATTCCTGGAACTCTTCAAGCTCACTACCATGCTCAAGAAAGCAAAGACAGTGGATCTCTTCCCTTGTGGTGACTTCAGCACCTGTAAGCACGAACAGTCCCTCCTTCTCAGCCATCATTTTTATGAGCTGTGAATTAAGAGTTGAGTTATGATCAGTAATACCGAGTATTTCGATGCCCTTCTCCAGGGCAGCATTAATTATATTCCGGGCACTCATCTCCAGATCACCACAGGGAGATAAAACGGTATGCGTATGCAGGTCAGCCCGGTATACCCTCATAAGTTATTCCCTTATAAGCGTATAGATCTTTCCGGAAATGGTGAAGGCCTCGTCTCGGGTAGATAAAAGAGTAACTCCCTCTGCGACTGCCTTTTCTATCACCTCGTCTGCCGGCCTGTTACCCGAAACAAAGATCACTGCCGCATGATCCTTGAGGGTAGCAACAGCAATCACGTTCATATGTGTCTGCATCGTGATCCATACCTGGCCCTCACGAGAGTTACCCATCACATCACTCAGCAAATCGGATGTATATCCACCCGATACCTCATTGTCGAGTCCCGTTTCGCCTGTAACTAATTCAAGACCGGCTCTTTCAGTCAGTTCCCTTAATTTCATCCGCTATGTTGTTTATGTCCTTTATTTTACCTGCGGTCCAGGTTGAAATCATTCCTTTATGAAGACATGGTTCTCCTCCCTCTGAATCATCTCCGTTACAAAAGAATACACACTTCTCAAGTAAGGCTCTGCCCTGAATAATATCCTCAGCAAAGGTATCACAATCGGGAGAGCCGCAGACTCCGCAATCCACCATCGGAAGAATCTTGAGTATCCTTCTCTTTCTGTCGAGCTTCCCGAGAGCGGCCTTAAGATCGTCATCAAGTGAAAGTATAGGTCTGGGATTAATCTCGCCTATGCCTGACTTCTTCTCAAGGAAGAGCCAGTCGTTTTCCGACCAGTTATCCTTATGATACTCTTCTTCCGTTGTAATCCTGGCCTTCCTTGTAAGCCTCTCAACAGCCAGGAAGTGGTTTTCAACATTAAGAACTCCCCCTGCACATCCCTCATCACACGCCCGCAGCTCAAGAAAATCCAGATTCCTCACCTCATCATCTTCTATTTTCTCGAGAATATCAATGGCATTCTGTATCCCATCAACAGCAAGAACCCGACCGCTCTGATGTATAGATTCTCCCCTGGTAAGACTCCATAGCAGTTCCTCAGGCCGCAGCATTCTGTTTTTCTTCTGCCTTACATCTTTCATTCCCTTCAACTCGGGATACATCCGGTTGTAAAGACTGTTTAAATTGATCACACCGTCAACGTATGACAGATCCTCTCCAACCGGACTCTTTACCGCGGCTATCTTTGCAGCACAGGGTGTGACATAGAAGATACCGACCTCCTCATCTGCCCATCCAACCTTTCGTAATTGTTCCCTGACCATTATGGCAGTAAGATCGACAGGAGGCTTAACCTTTGCTATGTTGCCCGTAAGAGACGGGAAACGGACCTGTATCAACCTGACTATTGCAGGACAAAATGATGATATAAGTGGTCTGGGCTGACTATCACTCTCGATAACAGACTTGAACCTCCTTATTATTACCGGTATTGATCGTTCTGCTTCATATATATGGGTAAAACCAATATTCTTCAACGATTCGGTAATTTTCTGATGCGAATGCCTTTTGGAGAACTGTCCGTAAATAACCGCCGGAATAATTGCAATCCTTATCCTGTAATCAAATATCCTGTTAAAATCATCTTCTGCTACGGTTATGGCATCTACCGGGCAAGCCCTCATGCACTCACCGCAATCAACGCACCTTCTGCCGAAGAGTGTGGCTTTGCCCCCAATGACCCTCAGGGCCTGGGTAGGGCAAACCCTTATACAATGAACGCAGCCAATGCATTTATCCTTCTCGATCTTCAGCGCATGATAGAATTCGCCTTTAGCCATATCTACAATACTACTTCAAATTCAACCCTTGTACCTATGCCTACCTCACTCGTTATCTCAAGCCTGTCGGTATTCCTTTTAATGTTGGGTAATCCCATGCCTGCTCCGAACCCCATCTCCCTTACAGCCTGCGATGCCGTAGTCCAACCTGGTTGCATCGCCTTATCTATCTCAGGTATACCCGGCCCCTCATCCTCAAGTATACACTTTATTCCGCTGGTCTCAATCACCACCCTGATAACCCCGCGCCAGGCGTGGGCAACTATGTTCACCTCAGCTTCGTAGAGAGCCACAACGATCCTCTTAATAAGCTCAGGAGGTATATTCAGCTGCTTCAGTACCTTCTTAACTTCACTCGATGAGTGACCGGCACCGGCAAAATCTCCCCCTTCCACTTTGAATGTCAGTTCCATCTCAGAAAACCGGTTTGAGACCTGCCGAAGCAAGCGCACTGCATACCCTGAACATAGACCACTCTGTTTCTACTAATACTATACCATGCTCGTCAGCAAGTCTCTTCATCTCATCCGTAGCCTTCTTTCCCCTTACCAAAACAATTCCGAAAATGTCAGCCATTTCAGCAGTGCGTATGGTCTGAAGATTTGCCAGCCCTGTTATCAGCAGCAGATTATGAATATCTGTAGTAAGAACATCACTCATCAGGTCTGAAGCAAAAGCATATTCTACCTCAACTCCGGTATTGGAATGAGAGATTACCACCCTGCCACCTGATACCTTTGCTACTTCACTTAATACCATTTTAAAATAGTCTGTTTCAAAACAAATACTCTCGGCAAATTTAGGCTTTTATGCCAACCTGATCAATGAGAAACCGCATGAAACAGCATATTAAACAAGCAACTGCTATTGTCTCGTAAGGGCGGCAAGACGCTCTCTGTCAAGAATTGTAATATCCTTGCCACCAGCTATTATAATTCCCTCATCTTCAATCTCCTTCAGTGCCCTGGAAAGAGAAGGTCTTGCAATACCGAAAAACTCCGCCAGCTCCTGTTGAGACCTGCCAAATCTGATGCTACTTAAGTTTTTCCCTGCCTTCTCAAGAATATAGTTCGCCAATTTGCCCTTAATTGTCTTAAAGGTGATGAACCTGATCTTCTCAGACAAAAACTGCGACCTGTTTGAAATGGTATCGAGATAATTTGTAAGAAGGAGGTCATCACCTCCAAGTATCCTTACAAAGTCGTGCTTATCTATTGTAAGAATCTCTGCTTCTGTAACTGCTGTCACATTAACCGGATATCTGTTATTGGAACCGAACAGAAAGGCAGGCGCCAGGGCCCTCGGCGCTCCTATATCCTCAATCTTCAATGTTCTGCCTGAATAATCTACCATTTCGCCCTTAACCATGCCCGAAACAACTATCTGTAAAGAGATAATCTCCTCTCCGCTAAGTGCTATAACAGATCCAGGTGTATATTTCCTGATCCTGTAATTCACTTTTTCAAATACTCTTTTTGTCTTTTCGGCATCAAGTCCCCTGAATACAGGCGACCTTGAAAGCAGTTCATAATTAAGCATGTTTATGCGTGTCAATATTTCATGCAAAAATAGACATATTTCACATGTTTGTAACATATGTTACATTTCCTTATTTAGAATTAGTCTAATTTTGATTAAAAATAATAGCCAAAAACAGGATAATGAAGAGAGAGATAATAAGAATAGATGAAGATAGGTGCAACGGATGCGGAATATGCATACCCAATTGCCACGAAGGTGCACTACAGATTGTTGACGGGAAGGCACGTCTTATCAGTGACCTGATGTGTGACGGCCTGGGTGCCTGCATAGGTCACTGCCCTGAAGGAGCTATCACCATGGAGACCCGTGAGGCAGCACCCTACAACGAGAAAGCTGTAATGGAAGAGATGATCGTAAAGGGTAAGAACACCATTATTGCTCATCTGAAGCATCTCAAGGATCATAAAGAATTGGGGTTCCTCAAGGAAGGCATTGAGTTTCTTCTCGCCAACAGGGAAAAGGCTGATTTCGACGTTGATGAAGTTTTGGAGACTATCAGTTCACATAAACCGGGCAGTGCAGCTGCCGATCCCCATCCTCACTCTCACTCTCACTCTCACTCTCACTCTTCTGGCGGCGGGTGTCCCGGTTCCCGTGCCATGACAATAGAAAGAGATAATATAGCACTCGCCGGTGGCACGGTAGCAGCTGATGCTCCTTCAGAGTTGAGACAGTGGCCCGTTCAGATGCACCTTATCAATCCGAATGCCGGATACTTCCAGAATTCAGATCTACTTATTGCAGCCGACTGTGTTGCTTTTGCTGCGGGAAATTTCCACGGGAAGTACCTGAAGGGTAAAAGTGTTGCCATCGCATGCCCGAAACTCGACAGCAATATGGAAGTTTATGTAAGCAAGATCACCTCGCTGATCGATGATGCAAAAGTTAATACCATAACGGTAATGATGATGGAGGTTCCTTGCTGTGGCGGACTTATGAGACTGGTAAAAGCAGCGACAGAACAGGCAAACAGAAAGGTGCCGGTGAAAACAATGGTCGTCGGTATTAACGGTGATATCCTGAAGGAGGAATGGGTATAGACTCGCTGACCGATCAACAATTCTGAATCCCAAACGTATATGTTTATATAAGAATAGAATAAATAAAGTAATAACCATTTAAAATAAAAGGATTTAACTATGAGTATGTTTTGTTATCAATGTCAGGAGACAGCCAAAGGAACGGGATGCACCACACGCGGAGTTTGCGGGAAAGATAGTGAAGTAGCTGCAATGCAGGACCTCCTGGTCTACGTTACGAAGGGTGTTTCAATACTTGCCACAATAGCAAGGAAAAACCACTATTCCAGTGCCAAAGTCGACAGGTATATCCAGGAAGCACTTTTTACCACCATCACCAATGCAAATTTCGACAACGGAAAAATCATTCAGAAGATCCGGCAGGGTATCTCAGTCAGGGAGGAGCTCAGGAAAGAGATGACTGAGAAGGGTATCGCGATACCTGCCGATCTACACAGCTCTGCAACATGGGCCCCCTCAGATATCTCTGATATGGAGGCTAGAGCATCACTTGTGGGAGTGCTTGCCACCGGCAATGAGGATATAAGATCATTAAGGGAGCTGATAATCTATGGCGTAAAAGGCATTGCTGCTTATGCCGAGCATGCAGGAAACCTTGGATATTCTGCAGACAATGTTGACGAATTTATTCAGCGAGCTTTGGCTTCCACCACCGATGATTCAATTTCAGCTGATGATCTCACAGCCCTCGTACTAGAGACAGGTAAGCACGGAGTAGAGGTTATGGCCCTTCTCGACAAGGCAAATACCTCTTCATATGGCAATCCTGAGGTGTCTGAAGTCAATATCGGCGTCAGGAATAATCCGGCCATTCTTATCAGCGGCCATGACATGAAAGATATGGAAGAGCTTCTGAGACAAACAGAAGGAACAGGAGTGGATGTCTATACTCACAGTGAGATGCTTCCGGCAAACTATTATCCTGCTTTCAAGAAGTACAGCCACTTCGTTGGCAACTACGGAAATGCATGGTGGAAGCAGGCAACGGAATTCGAAACCTTCAACGGACCCATACTCTTTACAACCAACTGCATCGTGCCTCCCCGTGAAAGCTACAAGGACAGAGTTTACACCACGGGTTCTTCAGGCTTCCCTGGATTAGTTCATATTGAAGATCGTAAATCGGGTGAAGAAAAAGATTTCTCGCAGATTATTGAGCATGCAAGAAAGTGCGCTCCCCCTGTGGAAATTGAGACAGGCACCATTATCGGGGGTTTTGCTCATAATCAGGTACTTCAACTGGCTGACAAGGTTGTGGATGCGGTTAAGTCAGGCGCCATAAGGAAGTTCTTCGTGATGGCCGGCTGCGACGGAAGAATGAAGTCACGTGACTACTATACCGAATTTGCGAGGAAGCTTCCGGGCGATACTGTAATACTCACAGCAGGATGCGCAAAATACAGGTATAATAAGTTGCAGCTTGGTGACATTAACGGTATTCCCAGGGTTCTTGATGCAGGACAGTGTAATGATTCATACTCACTGGCCATGATTGCACTGACTCTGAAGGAGGTTTTCAAGCTCAATGATATAAATGATCTGCCAATAGCTTATAATATTGCATGGTACGAGCAGAAAGCAGTCATCGTGCTTCTCGCCCTTCTTTACCTGGGCGTGAAGAACATCCACCTCGGCCCGACACTGCCGGCATTCCTCTCACCAAATGTGGCAAAGGTGCTTGTGGAGAACTTCGGTATTACCGGCATAACAACAGTCGATGAGGATATGAAGATCTTCATGAATTAACAGGTTAGTTTCAGTTCATAAATAAACCGGAGGCTGTCAAACCTCCGGTTTTTTTTTAGTACAATACCTGATACCTGATACCTGATACCTGATACCTGATACCTGATACCTGATACCTGGATGACCGCCCCGGACGCCTGCGGCCAGTCGTCCGGCAACGCGCCGGCAAGGCGTCGCGCCAGCTCCGCGCCCTGCTCGGGATACTCCGCCGCGTAGGCCGTCATCCTGCGATCCCAGTCGGCCTCCAGGGCCGCGCCCCGCTCGCGCGCATCCCAGCCGGCGCGGATCTCCTCGGGGATCACGAACGGCGCGTGCGGCCAGCCGATGTTGGCGCGCGTCTGCGCGACCTCGTCGGCGCCGAGCGCCGCGCCGTGGGTCGCCTCGGTGCCCTGCTTGTTCGGCGCGCCCCAGCCGATGATGGTGCGGCAGCAGATCAGGGTCGGGCGGCCGGTCTCGGCGCGCGCGGCCTCGATCGCCGCCCGGACCGCGTCCGGATCG
>JAWOIF010000181.1:0-3332 GCA_046484805.1 Bacteroidales bacterium | reverse complement strand
TAATATAGAGGTTGTTTGTCCCACTGCTGACTCCGACCTCGATATCGTTACAGCATCAGTTGCCCCTCAATATATCGAACCGTTGCAGGCCAATCTATTATTGAAGTCAACGGTAAAGAATATCGGAAACAGCAGCTCTGCAACCTGTACAATGGAGTACTGGCTCTCCGACGATATTGTCTTCGATGAAGACACCGATATCTATGTCGGCAGCGGAGCCATTCCTGCCCTGACCATGGGAGAGAGTACAATGGTAAGCAGCCTGGTCACAGCTCCTGCAGAACTGGTGCCGGGAAATTATTACATGATCTTCGTGGCCGACAGGGAAAACAGTGTTCCCGAAACAGATGATGAAAACAGATTCAGTGTATATGTTACGGTGCCGGAGGCCGGAATTATGGACTGCGCCACTGCCATCAGCCTTATCAGCGGGGATTGGCATCGTGGCAATACCTTAACTGACGGAACAAACCTGATTGAAGAGTATTCGGCAGGCAGGGATATGACAGGCCCCGAAGTGATCCACTCCTTTATACCGTCTTATACAGGGATGGCCGAAATAACCTTTGTGGAGAAAAGCACAGGATCTCTAAGCGCTATCGTACTGCCCGTCTGTAACGAAAATACAATAGAAAACATCCTGAAATTGTATAATCCTGTCGACACCCTCATTTCCGGCAGCGTCTATGTCGTTGCAGGAAACCAGTACTTTATTGTTGTGGATGGAGAGAAGGGCGCTTCAGGAGAGTACGCCCTGAAAGTCGATCTTCCCGGTGAATGCCCCGACGTAACGGTTCAGCACTGGGGTAGCCTCGATCTGTGCGAAGGAGATCCGTGGCCGGGATTCTGGACAGGCTGGGGATACAGCAGCTATCAGTGGTACAGGGACGGTGTGGCGATACAGGGAGCAGTGAATTCATCGCTATCAGCCACGGGTACAGGTAATTACCACGTTGATGTTACAGAGAATGGCTGCACGGCCTCATCTGTTACCTTCACAGTCAGAATGGATATGCCTCCCGACACAGCTCTTATCGCCACAGATGACCCTGCAGAATTCTGCGACGGAGCCTTTGCCCTGCTAAGACTTGACAACACCGTCCTCTTCCCCGTTAACTGGGCTCTCAATGATACCCTGCTGGCCGGGGAGACCGCAACAACACTCAGCGCCAACAGGCCTGGCAAATACTCTCTCTACACCATAAACGGCGCATGCAGGGTAAAATCTGATAACACCATCAGCGTTAATGTTATTAGTATGCCTGCAGATATTGGCGGTCTGCTACCGGTTCCCTCCGACAGTATAGAGTTTTTCTACCCCTTTGCCCTTGACAATAAAGATGTCAGCGGAAATAACTACTTGCTTGCCGGCTGGGATTATGAACCTGCCGATGACCGTTTCGGAAACTTCTGGCAGGCAAGGCACCTGCAGGGAGAGTCACAGATACTCTATTCATCAAACAACAGGAGTATCCCCGAAGATTTTACCCTGTCCCTGTGGTTCAGAACCACTACCACATCCGGTGGTATGATAGCCGGCTTTGTCGATAATCCGTGGGGCCCGGCCAAAATCGATGCGGTACTCTATATGTCCGATGACGGTAAGCTGAGGTTCTGGATCAGCAACAGTGCAACGCCTGTTGAACTTGCATCTTCATCTTCATATAATGATGGCAACTGGCATCAGGTCGTTTTGCAGCATGATGGACTGATGACTCTTGATATCAACAGCGGAACTGAAATGCTTATCTCGGCCGTCACCGCTGTTAAGGAGGTTTTCAAGGGGTACTGGACCTTTGGTGGTCCTGATATTCCCGCCACAGTCGCTGCAATGCCCTCCTCAAAACATTTCAACGGAACCATTGATGACCTCATGTGTTTCAATGAGGTTAATACGGTTGCTATGCCCTGGTTGGGTAACGAACAGCGGCTGGTTGTACAAGGCCCTGATCACTCTGCGGTCTGCTACCCGGGCACGCTTGAATTTGAACTTCCCTTAAGCCAGAGGGGTGTTGAGTACAGGGTGTGGAATAAAACTCTTTCAACCTGGGCGCCTCTCTCTGCTGTAGGAACCGGGGGTTCCCTCACGATAGGCGGGTCAGATGTCGTAATAGGTATCAATGAGTTTCAAATTGCTGCCAAAGACCTTCTCACCGGCTGTGAGCTAATTCTTGACACCCTTATCAGTTACATTGTTTCGGTTTGCACTGCTGTGCCTGAATTGCCGGGAGGGAACCTTCTTAAGGTTTATCCGGTACCCGCCTCGGAGGTGCTGCATTTTGAGTCGGTACAGATAATTGAAGAACTAAAGATACTCGACAGCCGCGGACGGGTGGTTCATAACACAAAGCCTGCAGGTTCGAATGCCGGAATCAATGTAAGCAGCCTGCCTGATGGTATTTACTTCTACCGGCTGACAACAGCTGAGAAGCTGGTCATCACGGGTAAGGTCGTAATTATAGGCGGCCGGCAGTAACTGAAAACACCAGCGCCGGGGTGTGGCCGCACTTACGGCCGGGTCGTCGGGTCATATATATGGAAACTCTTCGTTTTGCGCTGTTGCCGCATCCTGTTTGTTGCCGTTCTCAACAAATCCTGCTGAAAGGGCAAGCAGTATAAGTATTACCCCAATCTGGTTCCTGATTTTATCCCTGTATAACTGGCAGCCGGCTTTCAGGAGTATAAGGCATATTTACACGATACCGTAATAGGTTTTTCAGAATCGTGGATTTACAACATTATTGTAAATGGAACCAAAAGTATAGACCAGACCGACACCTGCATCAACTCTGAAGCTGGTTTCCAACTCGCGAAGACGGAGGTAAAAATCTTCATCAGTACGGTCTCCCATCGCAAGTTCTATCTGATTGTGAATTAACTCTATACCGCCATTCACACTAAGCGATAACCCTTTCAGAATCCTGATACGGATATAGCCGTCGAGCTCCACCCGGTTTTTGCTGAAGTCATGCATGTAATTGGAGGCTCCTAATGAAATATTTGCAGAACCCCATTTTTCCTGAATCCCAAGGGCAATATCAATCGACTGTTCAATCAGGCTTTCTGAAACCTGATTATAAACCGTTGTATCAGTATAATTGTTATGAACAACCCCCACACCGTAAAGCAATCGCAGTTGTTTGTGGTTAGCCTGCGAGTAGGGAAATATGTTGTATTCAATAGAAGGAACCGCGGTAATTTGCAGGTCAAGATTACGATATGATGAAGAGGAGACCTCTGCTCTTATTCCTGCCGACCAATGGTCTGTTAAACTCATTACTGTAAGGTTCGTAAATTCCCACGAACGTCTGATAGCTTCAGTACGGGCCTCA
>JAWOIF010000048.1:0-3863 GCA_046484805.1 Bacteroidales bacterium | reverse complement strand
CATAGAAGAGAGCCCATACCGGATCGGTTGTGAAGTTGTAAGGTTCAAGAATCTCGCCTTTCCCTTTGTAAAAGTACTCAATCTGGTTTACGTTTACGATCCAGTCGTTGAGGTGCAGGTTGAAGCTTCCACCGGCCTCAAATGTATTGCCATCCCTGAACTCTGTTTCTGCAAGGTCTGAGGGAGTCAGGAGTTTCTTGCCACTGAACTTGCTGACGAAACCTGCATGGGTTGTTACTGACCAGGGATAGATTATGGCCCGGGCCATAATTCTTGCTCCGGCAGACCAGAAACCACTGCCAGCCGGAAGATTGTATTCGCGCAGGCTTTTTATGTTGGTAGGGTTTTTCTCTCCTGTCGGGATTGTAACTTCCATTGAACCTGTAAGAGAGACAGAATGTTCTTTTTCCCTGATAAGCTGATATGCCATCTTCAGGCTGCCGTCACCGAGACCCTTGCCTCTGAGGTTTGAGGTCTCTGCAGCATCGGAATTGTTTTCCGGCTGAACCGTGAGTCCGCTGAACTGTTCACGTGACGCATTTACTGGTATGTTTATATCAACCATCAGGCGAGATGATATACCATACTGGATGTTCAGCAGATATGCAGCTGATGACCCCCATGTGCTGTTGAGATAGTACCTTTTTTTACCCGCCGGGTCGAAGTATTTGTCCATAACACCATAAGAAACCATCACACCTGTTCGGAAGAAACCCCTGGTAAGTGTTACCGGTTCAGTTACTATGGTTTGCTGCTTAATGTCAGAGGGAAGCAGCTGTTTCTCTGACTGACCTGCTGCGTACAGAGAAAAGAGAGGGAGCATGTATATGAGGAGTGATCTTTTCATCTTATCAGAGGCTATCTAAAGAAGGGGAATCTGTTGAAACTTGCTGTTATGTACATATAGAATGGTGCGTGCATGTTTTTCCCCGAGACAGGGAAACCGGCTTTCTGATATATTGTTATTGCCGGAGAGACCTGAATCTCAAGGCCTGGTTCAATTGCCAGCATGCTTTTTTCCGGGTTCCTGTACTTCTTCTCCCAATACTCGGTCCATCCGGCTTCAGATCTTATATAATTAAGGTTAACTGCCGCGTTCAGCCATCCGGCAGCCTGGTAGTGGAAGGCAGTGCTAATATCATACGTCCTGTCAGGCAGGTATTTATAGTTGGTAGCTGCGTAGTCAAAAGAGCGGTTTTCAGTAATGCTCTGGTCCCATCTGATGTTTTCTCCCTCTCTCAGCGGATCTCTCAGGGTGAATGATGCTTCGAGCGAAAAGCCGGAAAGGGTGGCTTTCACACGGGCAGAGATAAAATATACAGGAACACCTTCACCGATTTTGTTATGGTATTGGTAGTTGATAGTATAAGCCGATTCAGACAGAACATTTGATACATTATGTGTAGGTTGTTGCGGTTCATGTTCGGCTGACGGGATGAATAATCCTCCGCTGATACCGAGATCAGCCACCCTGAATTCAAACGGGAGCCTTAATGAGGCGATGACCAGAAGGTCACCCAGACCTTTTTCTTCCGTAAGGCTGTTTACCTTAATTGTTTCATTGGCACTTACATAGGTCACAGTCTGTGATCTGACGCCTCTCTTCATGTAGTTTGTCTGTGCACTGAGTTCGAGGAAGCTGGTGACACCATATTTTAATTCGCCGAAGTAATAATGGTATACTGAGGCTATTCCCAAGTCGCGAAGGATCTCAATCTGACCGTCAGAATTGAATTGCCTGGCCATTACCGAAAACTTGTACCCTGCGTTCACCTGGAGCTGGCCTTTGTATAAAGTCAGTGGCCTTTGGTTGTAGGGCATGGTAAGCAGGGTATAGGTGTCAGGTCTGACAACTGATGATTGTGCTGTAGCAAGGCTGCTAAGGGCAAGGATCATTATAAAGGTATTTAATGCTCGCTTTCTCATTTTGCCACAGTTTAATTCAGAGGAAGTGTATAGCGAACGAGACCTTTGCTGTTGAGTCCGAACCACAGGTTACCATCGTCATCTTCTCCGATACAGTTTATAACATCTTCGAAGAATCCGTTGTAGACTTTGTAGGAGTGAGGTATAACGCCATCGTACCTTATAAGGCCCTTTCCCGATGTTGAAAACCAGACATGGCCTCTGCGGTCTTCAAAAATATCAGTGACATGAGTCTCCGTAGCTCCTGCCATGAGAGATATCTGCCTGACTCCCGACGGGTCGATGTATGCCACCTTCAGGCCGTCGGCTGTTCCTACCCACATCCTGTTTTTCCTGTCAGCCCGCAAAGCAGTGACCTTGTTTGAGGGCAGTCCCGATGCCGTAGTTATGCTGGACCACGAGGAACCGTTCCATTTTCTGATTCCGTTCCCGGTTCCTACAAAAACGTTATTGTTCTTATCTTCTTCAATTGCCCTGACATCAGGAAAAGAGGTCTCATCAAGTCTTGTGAAGCCTGAGCCGGTATTGATATAGAGACCTCTGTCGGGTGTTCCGACATAGATGTGTCCTGCTCTTGTGACCTTAATGCAGTTAATGAACATCGCAGATGCCTCTGGATCACGGTAGGAGGTCCACTGATCGTTTGCGGAGAGGATTGAGATACCGTCTGTTGTTCCGATAATTATTGCACCTCCGCTATCTGAAGCCACTGCGGTGACCGAGTTGCTTAGGATTTCGCTGTTGGAGGTTCTGTAGATTGTCCATGTGCCGTTGCTGAGCCTTGCGGCGCCGTTTGAAGGGAAAGTAACCCACAGGTTGTTCTCTCTGTCAAGGGCTATTCCTTCCACCTGGTTGGAAGGCAGTCCTGTTGCGGTATCGAAGAGTGTCCAGACCCCTGCCTCTTCAGGGTCGTAAATTTCATATACGGTCTTTTTACATGAAGTACTTATTAAGAGTGTCAGGATGAAGAGAAATGGGGTGATCTGTTTCATGATCAGGCTTAATTGGTTATATCTTTTATGCATTAATTGAGA
Organism: Bacteroidales bacterium; assembly: GCA_046484805.1. Taxonomy (GTDB): domain Bacteria; phylum Bacteroidota; class Bacteroidia; order Bacteroidales; family VadinHA17; genus SLNP01. The sequence goes on along the minus strand of JAWOIF010000048.1, from coordinate 903 downwards.
TTAATCAATATACCACATGGTTTAAACAAATAGAGCGATCAGGTTTCTCAAAGGTAAATATAACTGTCAGTAACAAAAAACGGACCGATTTGGCAAAAAAGAGTTATTTCACCACTCGTTTATTTATTATGAACATTTCTTAATACCCTCTGAAAATATTCTGCAACACATAACAGAATTTTTTAAAGTGTATATTGTACAATTAAAATAAAAAAGTTCGTATATTGGTCATCTGAAAAACCATATTGTATTATATTTAGACTTAACTGATTAAAAGAGAATGTAATGACAACGATTGACTGGTTAGTTTTGGGGTTATTCTGCGCCGGGCTGGTTGGGGTAATCATCTGGGTAGTCAGAAAGAAATCTGATACAACGCAGGACTATTTTCTTGCAGGGCGTGATGCAACGTGGATAGCTATCGGAGCATCGATCTTTGCCTCGAATATCGGGTCTGAGCATCTTGTTGGCCTGGCCGGGGCCGGAGCGTCATCAGGTATGGCGATGGCTCACTGGGAGATACAGGGGTATCTGATACTCCTGCTCGGATGGCTTTTTGTACCTTTCTATGCAAGAAGCGGTGTGTTTACCATGCCTGAGTTTCTTGAGAGGCGATATAATTCACAGTCGCGATCATTCCTGTCAATAATTTCACTTGTGAGCTATGTGCTCACCAAGGTGGCAGTAACTGTATATGCAGGGGGAATTGTTTTTAAGCAGGTATTCGGTATTGAGTCAATCATGGGTATTGACTTTTTTTGGATCAGCGCCATAGGTCTGGTGGTCCTGACCGGAGTTTACACTGTGTACGGAGGTATGAAGGCGGTCTTGTATACCTCCGTGCTTCAGACGCCTGTATTGCTTATCGGCTCTGTTGCCGTTCTTATTATAGGCCTTGTGAAA
>JAWOIF010000187.1:0-4343 GCA_046484805.1 Bacteroidales bacterium | reverse complement strand
CATTATTTCCCGGATCAGCAATCGGAGCTGATATGGGAAAAACAGCCTCTCCCCATGCTTCAATCTCGCTGATGCCAACATTGAAGCTCCCTTTCGGGAACAGAACAACCCTTATTTTGCTTGTTGCTAACTTGTCAAAAGTGATGGCGTTCCCCTTCCGTGCCATTGGGGTTTTAAACTGTCTCTTTTGTCCGGGAATCTCCCTCCAGGCCTTTCCATCCCAAAATTCAAGGGTGTACTTCTCAGGGGCCCTTATCTTATCATTATCCTCAACAAAATAAACGACTATTCTGTCAATTTCCCTCTCTGTCCCAAAGTCAATACCTGCCCAATCCTGAGCCTCTTCTGAATATATATTGCTCCATTGATTGGTTGTGGGTGTCAGATACCAATATTGCCCGTCATTCAATTTCTGAACAGGATGACTAATCCCCGGAAAAGATGCTATGGCCCGTGGGAAGAATTCATTGCTGTTGTTAACCGCGTAATTCACAGGTCTTTCCTTTGAGATTTCTGACTTCTGGTACCGAATATGGGCTCTCAGCTCCTTAATCTCAGCAGCCGAAGCAATGACCTTTCCGTTTGCGATCAGCTGAAACCCCATGCCCCTGTTATATCTCTTCCCGGTTCTGTCCCAGAGAACTGTAATGTTATTCCCGTGATAATAAACATCTTCAAGTATGAAATAGTCCCAACTTGGGGGAACCAGGGGCTTTACAACAATAGAGTCACCTGCCTGAGCCTTTATACCTATCAAATCAGCGATAACCAGATCGACATACGAGGAGTGAGAATAATGCTCACTGTGACCGGGCACATCATGACCATCCCATGATCCTGTATCAGGATGCAACGCCTCTGCTATATACGGTCTCCCGTCTTTTCTGTGAGTCATCGTATAAATCCTGAATAGCCTGAAGAAATCTTCCCGGGAAACCTCATCTATGTTATAATAATTCAAAACATTCGACATGGCCTTTAAAGTCTGTGAGGTGGCAAAGGGCCATGAATTACCGCTCCATACACAGCATCTCGGAGAGATTCTGAACAGGGGATCATTTCGTTCGACAACGGTAGGTCCAAAATCGGCATAGAAGTACTCTGGGTCCATTAAATATTTCCATGCAGATCCATATTGCTCTTCATCATCAATCATATTGAAATACCATGGTACATAACCAATGAGTTCCCTCCCATGCGGACTTCCGGCATATGTACCGGTCTGGTAGGTCAGGGTATTCGCTTTTATTGTATCAATCTTATTTACTGCAAGTTCATCATTCTTAAACCGGTGAAAAAAGAAACTTCTGTCAGGGTCCCACGTCTTGGTCTGGAGGTTCATCTTGATGGTATTCGATTTCCTCTGGAATTCTCTCATGGTTGCCCTGTCCCTGATCAGTTCTGCGATATTGACGATAGCCTGAGCCTGAGCCCACAAGTATGAATTAATGGTAGGACGGTATCCTGGTGCTCCATCGAACCACTTTTCGGTTTGCCTGCTGTTGATGTTTGTTTCCATCCCGTCATGCATCCCATCCCAGGCAAACATACCCTCCTCCTCTACCCAGAACTTTTTCTCCCAGGTGTAATAATCATTTTTAAGATCATTCAGCAAACCGGTTGCAAAATCAAAATCCCTGTTTACCTTGTAGGTTTGCCAAATAGCATCCCCTATCCAGTTTGTATAGTTCTGAGGTTGTGCCCCCGGTGTTCTGAACCAGAACCTGGAGTAATCCTTTACAAACGTCTGATCTCTTAACCACCGGTAATCATAAAGCTGGTGACCTGCCGGACAACTGATAGTGCCAAACGCTCCCGACCACCATGGTCTGTCAATGAATTCCGTCGAGGCGTAACCACTCTCCGGAGACCCATAGACCAGGTGCACAGTAACCACCTCCCACCGATAGTAGTATGTCTTGTCAATTTCTATGTCAGGGGTTTCTAAAAAAGGAATGTTTCGCTTATACCATTCCCAGTCCTGATTTGACCAGAAATTGAATTTTTCGAGTGTCTTCTGTTTGTCAAGAATCTGACCCTGACTTATCAGGCTATTGCCAAGAAATAAGCAGATGAGAATAGTCTTCATAGTAGGCTTATTCATAATTTAACGCTGGTGGAAAGACTCCGAGACGAATTCGAGAACGACCGGGAGGGATTCACGCCAGTAGGACCAGGTGTGACCGCCATCGCGGATACGGAACTCATGGGGAATCTCTTTCTTACGCATGGCAATATGCACCAGGCTGTTACCTTCATAGAGAAAATCGTCATCACCGCAGTCGATATACCATCGTACCGATTTCAATTTTTCGACCGGGGTGTTCTCCAGCAGCGAAAGCACATTGTGTCTTTCGTAATAGCTACGCAGAGTTGATTCGTCATATTTATCCCTCTCTTTGGCAAACCCTCTGCTGAAATCCTCAAATGATAAAGGTCCGATATAGGCGCTGAGCGGACAGGCAGATGAGAACATCTCAGGGCGGTGCAGGGCATACATGAAAGAACCCCCTCCTCCCATAGAGAGTCCGGCTACTGCCCTGTATCTCTTTTGTGACCTTACGCGGTAGGTTGATTCAATATATGGTATCAGTTCCTCGAAGAAGAAGTCCTCGTATCTCCATTCATTGGAAATATTGTTGAAATAGCCGCGAACCCCTGTATTGGCATCGGGCATTACAATTATCATCGGTGTGACTTTACCTTCCTTGATTGCTTTGTCGGCAATATGGAGCACCTCTCCGAACTGTATCCATCCCGACTGGTCATCGCCGGCACCATGCAACAGATAAAGCACCGGGTAACTGCGTTCAGATGTTTCATAATCGGGAGGCAGATAAATGGCATATTTGCGTTCGCCATTCAGTATCTTACTTGTTAAGTAAAGGTTGTCATATACTTTCCCGCCCTGGCTGAGACAGGAAGAAGATATCAGCAATCCCGCAATCATCATGTAAAAGGTTCTCATAGCAGTCAGTAAATAATTAATGGAACATCTCATCATTTTTATAGATGTAAATCTAACCAATCTGACTGACTATCTTTTAAGGCTATGATGAATTATTCAATTCATTATACTGTCTTGATTGGTGATTATCCATTTAACCCCGACAATCCCTCTCATCCATTCGAGACCGGTTGATGCATTTAGCATTATTTATGCCAGTGTAATTACCTCTTACCAATGTTGATTCTACTAATCCGGGGCACTCATTACCAGTCTGAAGCCAAGATCACTGGCGTGTCCATCTGCCGGATAGTACCAGGTGGCGCTTATCCTGGGAATATCATTGTCACCACTTCTTATTATCCTGTCCTGCCAGGTATCCTCCTGGTCGTAGCACCATTCCCAGACATTACCACTCATATCATAGAGCCCCAGGGCATTGGGTTTCCTGTCTCCTTTCACTTGCTGTTTATCATTTGAAAGAGACGGTTCGCCGCTTGCGGATCCGCCACGTGTCCAATAGTTACCACTACCGGGAGGATATTCATAGCAATCCCCTGAGCTGTCACTTCCCTGCCAGCGGGCAGCACATTCCCATTCTGCCGTTGTGGGCAACCTGAATCCGGTTTTATTGTAATTACAAACTGTTTGATAGGCCCACCATTCCTCATCCGTTTCTATTCCTGAATAGACAATTCCACCTGTAGTTGAAGAATGGGCTGTAAGCCAGTTACAAACCATTATGGCTCCGTACCAGGTGATGTCTGTGCATGGGTAATCAGCCCGTCCGCTTCTGTTATCAAAGCCCCTGTCATATATGATGTCATAAAAACCATACAGTTGTGAGCCTCCCATATAAATAAGAGTTTGCCATCCCCATTTTACGTAGTCTTCACACAGATAGTTATGTGCATTAATATCTACCTTATCAAAAATAGAAGAGCCGCCGGTAATCCCTGAATAAGGAAGGGTACCATTGCCTGCACTGAATACTGTTGCCACGATGTCATTAGTCACTTCCGTTTCCGAGATCCAGAAGGGATCAACGGTTACTTCAGGTCCGTCTTCGAAATCGGTATCGCCATCATCATCATTGGTCAGGAAGGTGCCTCCCGGGCAATAGATCATTGTAATGGTTTTACCGTAGAGTTCAATGGTCATGGTTTCCGTTTCAGCCACAGGGTCATTTTTCTCACACCCACAGGTAAACCATAGGATCATAACCAAGATCATAAAATGGGGCAAATACTTTAAAGATTTCATAATCATCACAATTTATAGGATTAATCAGTTAATTGTTACTTTCGAATAATAGGTTTTGTTATTACATCTGAAGTTTAGAAAGTAGATACCGCTTTCAAGGAATTCAAGATTTATATAGTCACCGGTAACATAC
>JAWOIF010000046.1:0-25596 GCA_046484805.1 Bacteroidales bacterium | reverse complement strand
AGGGGGGCGTAGGAGGGCGTAGGAGGGCGTAGAAGGAGAAGGGCGTAGGAGGGCGTAGAAGGAGAAGGGCGTAGGAGGGCGTAGAAGGGCGTAATAGGGCGTAGAAGGAGGAGGGCGTAGGGGGCGTAGAAGAAAGGGTCAGGGGTTTAGTTGGGTTTTGATTGCGGGCCATTTTTCGGGGGGCAGCTTGGAGCCCATAAATTCGATAACCGAACCTGCCAGCAGTGCTCCGTAGGCACCACACCGGTCAAGAGGCTCATCTTTACAATAACAGTACAGGAATCCTGCTGCATACATATCACCTGCGCCGGTGGTATCGACCGGATTCACATCAATGACTCCGACCCTGACAATCTCCTCTCCCCTTTTGATCATTGAACCCCGGCTGCCCGTTTTGACAACAGCAATGCCACACATTTCTGCCAGCTCGGCCAATGCCTGTTCAGGCGAAAGGCCGGTAAATGCTCTGGCCTCATCCTCATTGGCAAAGAGAATATCAACGTATTCGTTGACTATCTTTTTAAAGCTTTCCAGGTTATCCTCAACAACATTATAGCTAGAGAGGTCGAGTGCCACTTCCATACCGGCCGATTTGGCAATGCTGCAAGCCCTTTCCACGAGATCATAATTAAGTATCAGGTAGCCTTCCATATAAAGTATGTCGTAACCTTTAAAAAGTTCTTCATTCAGTTCCTCAAGGTTCAGTTCAACAGCGGCTCCGAGGTGAGTGGCAAAGGTTCTCTCCGAATCGGGAGTGACAAGAGCTACAGCAGTACCGGTAGGACAGCTGCGGCGGAACAGTACGGGATCGACTCCGGCGTTAATGAGGTCTTTGCTGAAAAAATCGCCTGTCTCATCATGACCCACTGAGCCGATGTAACCAGGCGACGCTCCCAGAATACCAAGTGCATGAATGGTGTTTGCAACCGAGCCCCCTGATGAGACCGACCAGGCAAATTCCCTGATGCCATATTTTACACTCTCAGACCTGCTTTCATCAACCAGCTGCATGCTGCCCTTGGGAAGTGAAAATTCTTTCAGGATTTCCTCTCCGGGGATTTTCACCAATATATCCACCAGAGCATTGCCGATACCAATAACTCTTTTCATCTGCATAATTTAAAATTTTCGAAGGTCATATGAGCCCCGACGGGCTTCTCATCAATAAACCACATAAAAAATAATCATTATTTCATGCTTGTTTCAATCTACCATGTCCTATTTTTCAACAAATATATTGCTTTATTCGGCAAAAGACTTTATTTTTGCATCGCTTTTAACAAGCATAAACAGTTAAATTCCTCAGTAGCTCAGTTGGTTAGAGCATCTGACTGTTAATCAGAGGGTCGCTAGTTCGAGTCTAGCCTGGGGAGCAAAAAGAGGGCACGACACATTGTTGCGCCCTCATTTTTTTTTAACTTCACATCCGAATTCAATTCTATACCCGATTTCTTACATGAGACTCATTTCTTTATTGCTCGTTCTGCTCCCATGCATACTATCAGGACAGGAAATAGTGGTCCTTAAAAGAGTTACTCTTACTGACTCAAAAAGAGGAGAATATCAGCCCGTTGGGGTCTCTCCCGATGGAAAAGTTATATTGGCCACCAGTCCGGGATACATGGGACTCTCGGCTATTGATCGTGCTACTGGCGAAATTACCATCTTATCAGACGATATCGGAGCCGGATATGAACCGCGCTTTTCTGAAAAGGGCGATAAGATCTACTTCAGGTCAGATACATATTCACAGCACAGGAAATTCTCAGCCCTCTATGAATATGATCTGGGAAACGGGAAACGGGTTGTGATAGACTCAGCTTTAAGAGGCCTGAGGCCACCGGTAATAATCAACGGTACTCTTATCTGGTCAGCAGAAAGTGGTGAAAAGAAGCTGGCCATCGATGCAGAGATCAGTAAGGACGAAAAGAACAGTATATACCTGACTCTCGAAAACCTCAGGCCCGTCATTCATCAAAACGGAACCAGCAGAGTGATAATACCTAATGGTCCTGGCAACTATATCTGGGCATCTCTCTCACCCGACAGAACCAAAATCGTATATAATTTCAACGGCAGGGGAACCTGGGTCTGCGACCTGCAGGGCCAAATAATTGCCGAAGCAGGAAGAGTGAACGCTCCCCGGTGGCTCGACAATGAGACTATTGTAGGTATGGATGACAGGGATGATGGTTACAGGGTAACTACCTCAGACATAATCGCCTTTTTTCCAGAAACCGGAAAGAAGGTCAATCTTACCGCAGGCAGTGAAAGAATAGAAATGTATCCTGTTCCGTTCCCCGATGGCAGAAGGATAGTATTTCAGAGCAATGGTGGAGAATTGCATGTCATACATATAAAGAGAAACTAATGCCGGCGAAGCTCTATCATCTCCATATACTGCTACTACTACTGGCAGTGCCTGCACTAAATTCCAAAGCCCAGGTGTCAGACCTGTCGGGTTACAAAATCTTTGTCAATCCCGGGCATGGCGGCTATGACTCAAACGACAGGTTCATCGAGGCTACAGGATTCTGGGAATCGGAGGGTAACCTGGTTAAAGGGCTCTTCCTGCGTGAAATACTTCAGAACCTGAACGCTACGGTATTCATGTCGCGTATAACAAACACAACAGCTGACGACCTGCCCCTCTCAACCATTTCAGAAATGGCAAACGCAGCCAATGTTGACTTTTTCCTCTCAATACACAGCAACGGTTTTGACGGAACCCAGAACCGGCCGCTTATGCTCTTCCGGGGATATGACAACGACCCTGTGTTTCCCGCGTCCAAGGAGATGGCTCAGATAATGTGGCAGAAGGTATTTGAAAACGGTAACTGCTGGACCAACAACAATCCGTATGTAAAGGGTGACTGGACATTCTATCCCAGTTGGGGAACCCAGGGCCTTGGAGTCTTGAGAAACCTTACAATGCCCGGGGTTCTGTCGGAGGGATCGTTCCATGATTACATCCCTGAATCATGGCGGCTGCGAAATACCGATTTCCTTCACCACGAATCGTGGGCTCTGGCCCGCTCTTTCATGCAGTACTACAACGCCGATCCGTCAGGCTTCGGTATCATAGCCGGCATTATCCGCGATCCACTCAGGTCTCCCCCATGGTATTTCAAAGCCGGAACAAAAGATTCTGCACTGCCACTTAACGGGGCTCAGGTGACCCTTACCCCCGGTAACAAAACCTATCAGGCAGATAACCTAAATAACGGTTTCTTTCTTTTTGACTCCCTTGCTCCGGGCAACTACAAGGTTCACGTTTCCGGGATTCCCGATTTCATGAACGACTCCATCGATTTAACCGTAGCAGCAAACATTTCAACCCTTGCCGAAGTCTATCCTGACTTCGACACCACCATGGTTCCGCAGGTAATTTCGGTTACTCCATCCTTTGCCGACAGCCTTGCCCTGTATCAGGAGATAACCTTCTCCTTCAGCATGACCATGAACCGTGACTCAGTGATAAAATACCTCCAGTTTGACCCTCCGGCAGATTTGAACTACTCGTGGAATTCCGCAAACACTATTCTTAAGATTACCCCCCAGATAAAATATGACCCGGAGACAAATTATTCCATCACACTTCTTACCGGGGCATGTTCAAAATGGAAGGTAGGTCTTGACAGGGAGTATAACTACGAATTTGTTACTGTAAACCGAACAAGACTCAAAATAGAAAAAGTCTTTCCCTCTGACGGACAAACAGGCATCTCACTCTTCCCACAGATATGGCTGAGATTCGATGCTCCCCTGAACGGGGCAACAGTGCCCTCCTCGATTACCTTCAGCGATCAGTCAGGCAGCCAGCCTCTGCGTATGCGTGAAACTTACTTTTCAAGCGATGGCAAGGGGTACTTCAGGTTCGAGCTGTCAGATCCTCTGGCCCTAAACGAAAACTATACGCTGCTTCTAAAGGGCACACTGGCAGATATTTCCGGAACCACACTGGGAAGCGACACGGAGATAAGCTTTGTGACGAGGGAACAAGGATACCCGGTGGGCACACCGCTTGAATCATTTGATGATATCAGCAAATTCTGGGACCCGGAGACAAGCGGCAGTACAGTCGGCACAAACAATCCGCTTACGACATTCACCTCTTCGTCAACCATAATAAAAGGCGGCACAGCCTCGGGGAAACTCACCTATGTATTCGTAAATCCTGATGGAGGAGTCTGCAGGGTATTTAACACAGAGAAGCCCCAGTTCTCATACGATGCAACCAAATTCGTCGGTGTTTGGGTCTACGGCGACCTGAGCTATAATCTTCTTGAGTATTGGTTCTATTCATCGGGAACCACAAACCAGATTGTTATGGTTGATACCATCAACTGGGCTGGCTGGGAATTCAAAACAATACCTCAGACTCTTATTGGAGGAACCGGAGACCGCAACTTTCACAGTGTAGTTATCAGGCAAACTCCCGTGGGAAATAAATCCGGCGCCATCTGGTTCGATGAAGCAATAATACACGGAGATATCGATGACGAAAACCCCGAAGAACCTGAGGAATACGATCTCCTGGTCTATCCTAATCCTGCACGCTATCAGGCCACTATCGTAGCAGATATCACGGAGCGGTCAAAGGTCACTATAAGAATCTATAACTCCTCCGGAAGACTCACCGGCAACTTTGCCGACAGCATACTTGAGCCGGGAAGACATCCTTTTGACTGGACTCCCCTGCCATCGGCCAGTTCGGGTATATATTTCATAAGGATGGAAATCCGTTCGCCCGATAACCGCCTTATCAGGGTAATTACAAGGAAGGCTGTTTTTTTGAGATGACTACCGGGCTCCTGATATAGAGGCTCTTAGGCTTAGTATTATATTTTTATCTTCCCTGGCAATACCCGGGAACCCATCTTTTAACTAAATTTGTGGTCCTGATCAGAAACAGGGATCATTATGAAAAAGATACCTGCAATATTTGCATTGGTTTTTCTGACTGCCAACCTTCATGGCCAGTCTGTGACCGGCAGGGAGGCAGAAAGACCCTCAATGACCTTTTACGTCAATTTCCTTGGAGAGGGGTCACTACTTTCCCTGAATCTTGAAAAGAGCTTCTTAAATACAACCCTGTTCTTCCTGAACGGAAGGGCCGGGGCAGGATTCAGCACCCAGCTAGGGGAATGCCTCTCAGACCCGTGTGAAACCAATCCCAGCGATTTCCTCATTCTGCCTCATCACCTGACGTTTTGCATTGGCAAGGGCAAGCATTACTTCGAAGCCGGCATCGGAGGCACTGTCATACTTGGAAATACCACCCAGCATTATATCCCCTTCCCGACGGCCGGTTACCGCATGCACCCGGTGCAAAAAAGCAGGGTTTACCTGAGAATAATGGCCAGCTACCCTCTGGTGAAGGAACTGGCCGACATCTCGTGGTTGCCTTACGGAGTCAGTATCGGTATGAGTTTTTGAGATGGTATTACAGTGAGCGTATATTCATCCCGCCGCTGATCTCGAAGATCATGCCCGTGGAAAAGTCCCAGTCACCTCCGGCAATTGATGCCACACCCTTAGCTATATCTTCAGGCAATGCCCATCGTTTTTGAGGTACAAGGCCTTCGGAAATAAGTTTATCATATTTTTCTGCAACCTTGGCGGTCATGTCGGTTTTTGTAATGCCGGGGCGAACTTCATAGACATTGATTCCTTCTGCAGCCAGGCGGTCCGCAAAAATCATGGTAGCAAGGCTAAGCCCTGCCTTTGATAAGCAATACTCTCCCCTGTTTGTTGATGAGAGGGTCGCTGAAACTGACGTGATGAAAACCATCGCAGGATTAAGTTCCGGATGTTGTCCCCTGAGCCATATCATCTCACGGGCAACCTTTTGGGCAAAGAATACGGGGCCTTTGAGGTTTATCCCGGTTACCCTGTCGTAACTCTCTTCTGTCATTTCCAGAATGTCATTACGCTCCAGGGGAGCAACGCCCGCATTGTTAACAAGGAAGTCAATCCTTCCGAATCGCTCGAGAATAAGTGAGATAACTTCGGAGTGCCTTTCGGCATGGCTTATATCAAGACCAATAGGAAAGAAGTGCCGGCCCAGATTGTTGACTTCCGGAGCCAGACTCTCCATCGCTTCAGAATCGACTGTTCTGGATATAGCCGCAATATCAAAACCCTCTGCTGCAAGAGCTATGGCGATCGCCCTGCCTATACCCCTGCTTGCACCGGTAATTATAGCTACAGGATTGGCATTCATAATAAATCAGGTTTGGTTCAGGTCACAACTGCCAAAGGTAATGATTAGATCAATATCATCTGCACCTCTGATAAATCTCTTTGAGCTTTTTAAGATCACTGCGTGTTCGAGCCTCACACACTGAGATCCATTCTACGTCTGAAGTCATGACAAGCCTGCCGGTCTCAATAAGCTGTTCGGTCCTGTTTTCCAGAAGCATAAGGCTGTTGTATTCACTTATTGTCAGATCGGGGAACTGATTGATATACCATGGTTCGTGTATCGGCAACAGATGACTGCCCCCATGGCCCTCAACGGAAAGATTTATATTGCGGTTCTCTTTAAGAATAAGCCGAATAATGCTTTCCATATCGACAATACCGGTTCCCAGGGCTGCAGGAAATGCAGTCAGTCCTTCGCTGTCGAAAACCAGCCCGCCATCCTTAATATGCGTGCAGACAATCCATGGCATCAGTCTCGCTGCAGCCTGCACCGGATTCTCAAGCATGGTAAGCAGGTTCATGGTGTCAAGACAGATACCGATGCATCCTCCCGGTTGGGCATCGCACATTTCAAGTATCCTGAGAAGCTCAAACGACGTAAACTCAAAATGAGTTTCAATTGCCAGTACTACACCATAGTCGTCAAGCATCGGCATCATCCGCTTCAGTTCGGCTACTGTAGCCTTAATCAGAACAGAGGTTGCAGGATTGGCAGGGTTGGCGCGCAACATACCCTCCGAACAGGTACGGATAATTCTGGTACCAATGGCAGCGGCTTCGGCTGCCGCTTTAAGGTTTACCTGCAAAATATCGGCAGGTGACCAGTCGTGAAAATTGAAAGGGATATGTTTAGCGTTACCCCATTCTATGTACAACCCGAGGTCACGTGCCATCTGCCCCAAATCTCTAAGATATGAAACGCTCAGCTCATCCCTCTCCTTATCAGGCAAGTCTGAGAAAAGAACACCATCGGCTCCATTGTCAACAGCCCACTGCAACACTTCATGAGGTCGTAATCCCAGCGGGTGCAGCGAATAATTTGCTATTCCGATTCGGTTTACATGCATCTTCCAGATATTTGCAAATAAAGATAAACCAAAAAAACTCTGTTTTGCCACCTATTAAGTATCTTTAAACCTCACAAAAGTGACTGCCGGGTATCGGAACCATACGGTATCCACAACTAAAACGCTAATTGCTAAAACGATGCTTCCGGTCATCTCTGTAATTATGCCGGTATATAACTCCGGAGCAAAACTCAGGAATTCGATACAATCGGTCCTTAACCAGGAGGGTAACGGAACGCTCTTCGACATCGAGATGCTCGTGATAGATGACTGCTCTACAGACAACAGCCGCGAGATATTAAGAGAGATGGGAATCAAATATCTTGTGAATGAGACCAACTCAGGAGGGCCAAACAGGGGAAGGAACAGAGGTCTGAAAGCCGCTACAGGAGACTATATATGCTTCATCGATCATGACGATATATGGCACCCGCGTAAAGTAGCCGAACAGTTCAATGTTGCAAAAGAGGCGCCGGTAATTACCTGCGGTCATATTATTACGGAACCGGAAACCGGTAAAACGAGACAGGTAGGCGGCGCAACAAGAGAAATTCTAATATACAACACCAACGAGACCTTCCTGGCCCGGCTGGCAAGACTAAACAGCGGACAGAATACATATATGAGTACCATAATGATAGGATCTTCTCTGAGAGAAATATTGTTCGAAGAGCATTTCGGTTGCATTGACTTCGATTGGTTGCTGAGAATTTTTCGTAATAACAGATCGGTGCAGGTTGACCAACCTCTTGTTACAAGAATTGTGGAGCAAAAAAACCTTTCACTGAAAGATGATTACCGGATTAAGGAATACAACTATGCGCTGACAACCCTGGAAAAATACCGTTCCGTTTATCCCTCAGAGAGCCGTCGCGGCATAAAAAGGACCAACGGGACAAGGGCCCGCTATCACTACATGACCGGTGACATGCATTCAGCCCGCAGGTTTTTTCTGCGGTCTGAAATAGGACTGAAAACAATGTTCTACCTGGTCACCTCTTTCGCCGGCAGCAAGTGGGTAAAAAGGAGATTCCACATCTTTGGTTAATTATCTGTTCCTGACCCCTCTATTCTCCACCGTCATCTTTTTCCTAAATTAAGCGCTAAACCTGTAAATATTTGTCTGCCACGCAATAATGTCATTTGATATGCTGCCTTTTTCTTCCTGTTCCCGGCATACCATTTCATAAACTTTTATGTAATTTTATATGACCAAATAAAACTCAAATCATAAGGGAGCAATTCACGAAAAATAAATACCATGCATAAATTAAAATTCCGACATTTATTCCCATGCATCTCGCTAATAATAGCATTCACATGCACTAACATCTACTCTCAGAATACAGGTTTCTCGCTTGAGCAGGTGATGTCCTATCCTTTTCCTGAGGAGCTTACGGTATCATCCGCTAAATCCAGAATAGCCTGGACAGTGAATCAGGAAGGTTTAAGGAATCTCTTCGTGGCTGAAGGACCTTCTTTTAATGCACGTCAGCTCACCAATTACACTGATGATGACGGGCAGGCCATTTCGTCACTATCACTATCCCCTAACGGGGAATGGTGTGTTTTCATCAGGGGTGGGGATTTTGGTTCCAACTGGAGCGATGAAGAACCTGTGAATGTCTTATCTTACCCCGAGCCTGCAGAAGTGGGCATATGGTCGATACCTTTCGGGGGCGGTGAGCCTGTAATGCTGGCCGAAGGGCTAAGCCCCATAATTTCACCCGGTAATGACAGGGTTGCTTTTACCCGGGGAGGTCAGCTGTGGACGGTCGCGATTGATGGATCAGACAAACCATCCAGGTTATTTATGCTAAGAGGCAATAATACATCGCCGGTCTGGTCACCCGGAGGTGATAAAATAGCTTTCAGGTCAAATAGAGGAGATCATTCATTCATAGGGATATATAATGGCCCGGGGGAACCGGTTACATGGATTGATCCGGGGTATGATCACGACAGCTCACCGGTCTGGTCACCAGACGGAAATCATATAGCCTTCATCAGGCGACCGGGAAGCGGGGGTCCGCCGGATTCATTACTCAAGCCTGTTCCAAGACCCTGGAAGGTGATTGTCTCCGGAACGGATGGCTCCGGCAGTCATTCGGTCTGGGAATCTCCAAATACAATGAGGGGGTCGGTACCAACCACACATGGAGGGACTAATCTTCGCTGGGGTAATGGCAGAATTGTTTTTCTTTCGTACCATGACGGATGGCCCCACCTTTATTCGGTAAAACCAAATGGAGAAGAGATGCTCTTACTCACACCCGGGAACTTCATGGCAGAATATATATCTATGAGTGCAGACGGCCGGTATTTACTTTTTTCAGGAAATACCGGTCCCGATGAGCATGATATCGACCGCAGGCATATAGTAAAAGTGTCTGTTGATAAACAAGACATGGAAGTGATGACACCAGGTGAAGGAAATGAATGGACACCCTTCATGACAGGCGACGGAAATAATATTGTATTCATTTCAGCCGGACCCAGAAGACCACCACTGGTTGAAGTATTAGATATGGAAGATGGTAAGCGACAGATGTTGGCTTCTTACCTTATTCCGGACGATTACCCCGAATCAGATCTCATTAAGCCGTACCAGGCTGTTTTCAGGGCTGCTGACGGCACAAAAATTCACGGCACGGTATTTAACAATGACAAAATCAAGGGAAAGAAACCGGCCGTTATCTTTGTACATGGCGGGCCGCAAAGACAGATGTTGCTGGGGTGGCATTATTCGTCCTATTATTCAAATGCATATGCGATAAATCAATACCTGGCATCAAGGGGTTTCGTAGTCTTATCGGTTAACTTCCGTCTGGGGATAGGCTACGGCTATGAGTTCCATAACCCGGTTGATGGAGGAAGGAGGGGCGCCTCAGAATACCAGGACATACTTGCAGCACACAGTTGGATGGCATCCCTTGATTTTGTCAATGCCGAAAGAATAGGCATTTATGGCGGATCATACGGAGGTTACCTCACAGCAATGGCCCTGGCGCGAAACTCTGACCTTTTTGCCGCCGGAGTGGATATTTCGGGTGTCCATGACTTTACGTTATCCCGAAGTTCATCATCTTCAGGCAGCGGCAGATATGAAAAGGTGCCGGATGCTGATGATTTCCTTGAGCTGGCATGGAAATCATCACCGGTAGCCGACGTTAAAGGATGGAAATCGCCCGGTTTGATAATACATGCTGACGATGACAGGAATGTAGATTATAACCAGTCAACAGACCTGGTACAGCGATTAAGAAAATTAAATGCTCCACATGAAACAATGACTATTGTAGATGATACACACCATTTCATGCTCTACAGGAACCAGGTTGCAGTGAACAGGGCAACGGTAGATTTTCTTATCAGACACCTGATGAAGAGGTGAGAGATGCTCATTCACCCATTACCTGATTATCATCCTCATCTTCTGCATCTTCATCTTCATCTTCATCAAGCCATTCATACACCGGTGGCTGCGGTCCCTCATGCCGGTACATCACCGCCAGGAAAACACCCGACACCGCCCCGAGCATATGCGATTCCCATGATATGTTAGCCGGTACGAAGGGGAACATACCCCACACCATCGAACCATACAGAAATACCACCAGCAGCGAAAGCGCCATAAGCCTGAAATGCCGGCGGATGATACCGCTGAAGAAGAGAAACGAAGCCATTCCGTATACCAGCCCGCTGGCCCCGATATGCCATGCATCCCTTCCCGCGAGCCATACAAACAGGCCTGTAAGTATCCAGTTAATTGTAAATACCTTTAGTGCAATCTCTCCGTAGAAGTAAAAGAGACCTGTGCCCAGTATCAGTATCGGCAGACTGTTGTTTACCAGATGCTTCAGGTCGGCATGTGCGAAGGGTGACAGGAATATGCCGGGAAGACCCCTCAGGGTCTGCGGAAGTATTCCCAGTTCTCTGTTGCTGAACCCGAAAAGATGACCGGCAGCGAATACAAGCCATGCAAGAATAAGGAAGATCGCCGGTATGGCCATGCTCAGAAGAAGCTTCTTCCTGTAAAATGCTGCCTCGTTATCGCTCATCCATGCGTTGTTTTCAAGTCATTGGCCTGGTCATTTTTCCACGGCCAGGCATTTCTCAAAAGTCTGGCCATTGTCCAATACCCCTGCAATAGTTCAAAACCCTCATTTCTTTGTCGGGCGTTTGTATCTTACTGGTGGGTCAGGCTCCGGTTTCAGATATATGATCTCTGTCCTCATAAGCCTGAGCGCCTGCTCCACAGCTTTCTCAAGCTGCGGATCACGGCCCTTTATCACCAGGGCAGGGGTCATTTCTACCTCAACGTCAGGTGCCACACCTTCACCCTCAACGGCCCAGTTACCATCAACGTCATAGAATCCGCCGCGGGGCGCCACCATCCTCCCTCCGTCAATAAATGCAGGGGTATCCCATGTTCCAACCAAACCACCCCAGGTACGTGTACCCACGATGGGCCCGATCTCCATTCTCCTGAACAGATAGGGCAGCAGGTCACCGCCCGAACCTGCCATCTCATTCACTATCATAACCTTCGGACCCCAAATACCCGCCATCGGGGTAGTAGTCGGCCGCCGGTCATCGGCCTTGCTGTTGAAGTAACCGTGCAGTTCGCGGGCCATAATGTCAACCATGTAATCGGCAGCCGACCCGCCTCCGTTATTTCGTTCATCTATTACAGCACCCTTCTTGTCCTGTTGCGAAAAATAGTACCTGTTGAAGTAGTTGTAACCCGGTGAAGATGTGTTGGGCACATATACGTATGCAAGCAGGTTGTCAGAGAGTCGCGCCACTTCTCTCCTGTTACGCTCTATCCATGCCATTGTGCGCAGCTGGCTTTCATTCGACACAGGTACCACTGTTACTATCCACGAGCCATCTGCCTTTGGCGCGCTGTTAACCCTCAGTTTCATCTGACGGCCCGAGGTTCCCTCAAAAAAACTATAAAGATTATCTTCGGCTAGCACAGGCAAACCATTGATATCCAGTATATAATCTCCTTCCGACACTTTTATTCCGGGCTGTGACAATGGAGCGGTAAGACCCGGATTCCAGTCCTCGCCAGTGTAGATCTTTCTGATGCGATGATAGCCCTTATGCGTCTCATAGTCTGCCCCCAGCAATCCCATGGGTACTGTTGGAACCGAGGGGTTATCGCCGCCGGAAGTGTATGAGTGCCCGACCGAGACCTCACCACCGAGAATGTCAATCACATAGTTCAGGTCGGCGCGGTGGTGCACGTGGTCGAGCCACGGACTGTACCACATGTATATCTCATCCCATGGTGCGCCATGCACATTGTCAACATACAGGAAGTCGCGCTGGAACCGCCACCCTTCGCGGAATATCTGCCTCCACTCGGCAGGCGGGTCGATCTTCATACGCATCGATGATATCGCTTCGAGGCGTCCGTCTCCTGATTTCTTATTTGATTCAGACGTTTTGATGATTCCCCATGTCGTGCCGCTGCGATATAGCAGAGCCTTCCTGTCGGCCGAAACTGTTGCGAAGGTAATTCCGCTGATAAAGGGGTCGCTTTTCACAGTTGCCAGATTGTACTTGCTGAGAGAAACTCCCTGCTGACCTGTAACCGATTCAGCGTAAAAAACGGTGTTGGCAGGGCCCTCCAGAAGCTGGGTGTAATTGCGCGCCGGGATGCTAACAGCCAATATCCGCCTGCTTATATCATCGGGGTCGATTTTAACAGAGACTTCGCTGCTATCCTTCTTCGGTTCATCTGCCTTTTCCTTCTCTTCATCGCTCTTTGGCAGAAGCGGAGAGGGGTCGTCCTTGCTCAGGATAATAAAATAGAGAGTCCGCGTTATCGGCCTGTCATAAGAGCTCATGTCGAGCCACCCCGTATTGAGTCCGAAATTTGTCGAGGCCAGAAACCAAAGGTATTTGCCCGATGCATCCCACACCGGAGAAATTGCATCGGCCATACCATCGGTAAGCTGATGCCGCTCACCCGTCTCCACATTGAAAACACGTATTGCCTTGAACTGATTGTCAAGCAGCCGCGCGTAGGCTATCCATTTGCTGTCAGGACTCCATACCGGGTTCATGGTGCGGTCAGGATGGGCGAACCGGTCAGTATCAGCCCTGGTAATTTTTGAAGTGGCAATCTCAACTATATACAGGTTATAGTGGGTATCTGTAAAAGCTATTCGTCTGCTGTCAGGAGACCAGGCCGGACGGAAGAAGAAGGTAGGTTGAGGAATCGTGATTACCTGAGGCTTTTCAAGACCTTCCTGGTCGGAAATATATAGCTGGTATTCACCACCCGCGTCAGAGAACCATGCTATCGATTTTCCGTCAGGCGACCAGACGGGGTAACGGTCAGCGGCACCCGGACTGTTGGTTATGTTGCGCCAGTCGCCTTTTTCACGGGGCACAGTGAAGATATCGCCACGATACTCGAAGAGAGCCCGCTGTCCGGTTGGGGACAACGATGCATTCTGCAATGAACCCGGCGATACATTTCCCCAACGCTCACGGGCCCAGTGAAAATCGCCTCTTACATTTATTTCAAGTCTCTTTGACTTGTTGTCGGCCGGATTGAGCAGGTGCAGGTATCCGCCCTGCTCATAGACTATCATTCCGCCACCCGCGTCGAGGCTCTTAACGTCAAAATCAACATGAAAAGTGATCTGCACCAGATCATTTTTGACCGGGTCGAAACACCAGATATTGTTCGCGTAGTCACGCTCCGACAGGAACCAGACCTTGCCATTAAGCCAGACCGGATCAGTATGTCTCTCTTTGTCGGTTTGAGGTGTCTTCACAATCGAATAATCCTTAAGGTTCATTATCCAAATCGGCTTTGCCTGTCCTCCACGGTAATTACGCCACTCGGGATCCCAGAACGACACCTCCTGATAGGCTATTAATTTCCCGTCTTCCGATATCGATCCGTTTGAAGCGCGCGGAACGATAAGTGGTTCAGGCATTCCACCGTTGGTACTGATGCTATAGAACTTTGACTCTGCTGTCGGATACCCCTCACGGGAAGATGTGAATATTACATATTTACCGTCATGGCTCCATCCGGTAACATTGTCGGCCCCGGGATGCCAGGTGAGCCTGACAGGCTGTCCTCCCCCCGCAGAAACAATATATACATCAGTGTTGCCATCATATTGACCTGTAAAGGCAACTGTTCTGCCATCGGGAGAGAAATGGGGATTCCTCTCCTGTCCTGCCGAACTGGTCAGCCTGACGGCATCACCTCCGTCGCGCGGAACAATCCACAGGTCGTTTGCATGGACAAAAACAATATGGGTGTTGCTGATGGTCGGCTGGCGAAGCAGCATTGTTCCCTGTGCGACTGCAGAAAAGGATATCACCACTGTAGCCACATACACCTGAATAAAAACGACTATTCTCATCTTAATAATACTATATTGGTTCTTAACTTAATATGTTTTGTCTTTGCGAAAGATTTTTCTTCTCTGAATCTGTTTTCCATTCAATCAGTTCTTTAATCGTATGATATAGTCACATTATGTGATTTACCCGATACAGGCAGGCTAAAGCTATATTCTTTCCTTAACACCCTATTCGGCTTAAAAGCCTTCCCGGGTATTCTATACCGGCTGCATTTCTGATCCGGTCAAGTAATGCCATCAGGTCGTGACTGAAGCTGTGGGGGACAACTTCACTTTCAGTTTTTCCGGCATCCAGGCATTTCATAACTTCCTCAGCTTCATATGAAAAGCCTGACGATAAAGGTTTATATGCTTTTGTGACAGGTTCCCTGTCTTCCTGTTCAATTACCAGGATTTGTCCTCTTTCCCGGTTCCTTTCAAGTATCAGACTGCCACCATCCATAATAATTTTGGTTCCGACACCTGAATCTTCAAGAAATGAACTGTAAGCTGTGGACTTTCTGCCATCGGCATAGTCAAAAACCGCCAGCAGGCTATCGTCGGCGCCGGTAGGTGCGAAAGAGGCAATGGCAGTTACTTCGTCGGGCATGCCCATGTACCTCAGTATATCCATAACAGGATAGATACCGATATCAAGCAAAGAGCCACCGCCCAGTTTAAGGTCAAATACCCTTGATGCCGGATCATACGGAGACCTGAAGCCGAACCTTCCGGCCATGGAAAGGACTTCCCCCATTTCACCGCTGTTTATTATACGTTCAGCTTCACGGTACGAGGGCTGGAACGGTGGCCAGAGGGCCTCCATCAGAAAAAGCCTTTTTCTTTGAGCCGTTTCTATCATCTCAGTGACCTCTTTCAGGTTAAGTGAGAATGCCTTTTCGCAGATAACGTGCTTACCGTGATTGAGGCAAAGCAGTGTATGCTCATGGTGGTGTGAGTGCGGCGATGCCACATACACAACATCCAGGTCAGTATCTGTTACCAGCTCCTCGTAACTGCCGTACGACCTTTTGAATCCGTACATGCCGGCAAACTCACTTGCCCTTTCAGCATTTCGTGAGCCGACGGCCCACAGAACTGCATTATCCAGTAGTTGTAGTCCTTCAGCAAACCTGTGTGCTATCCTTCCCGGAGCCAGTATGCCCCATTTATATTTTCTCATGAAATTGTATTATAGCTTTTAAAGATACTAAAAAGGAGAAAGAAAACGACGTGATGAACCAATGTGACAAAGTCATATCAGATTAGAATGTTTTTTATATCGATTTGCCATGCTCTTTCCCAGGGGACCATCGCATTGAAAAGCTTTATGGAACCAAAATTGCTGATCTGCGACAACCTGATATCTGCTTCAACAATCACTCCGGTATCAAGAAGGTATTGCCTCATAGTCCCTTTTAGCAGTGGCTCTTCCGGAGTATGCCAGAGGCCTTCCTTTTCAAATGCCACATTACAATATGATGCATCGGTAATAGCGTCATCAGAGACGATCAGAATATCATCACAATCTCCCCGCATTCCCAAAAGCCCGTTCAGAACTGATCTGTCTGCGTACTTGAGTGCATAGTCAGGACGGGAGGCTTGAATTACCTTCAGGGTTTTTATCTCCTTCATATAATATGGTGATACCCCACACGAGACGATCTCCGAATTGTACAGAACCCTGCACTTGTGAAGACCGACAGGCGGAACAGAACTTTCAGGAATAAATTTTCCGGGAAATGAAGCCGGCGTACTGTATCCGGCCGCAATGACTGATCGCACCATCCTGTCAATGTGATAGTCGAAGTTCATGACCTCACCTTCTTCAATCCTTATCGACTCAAGCAAAAGGGACATAGACTTTCTTTAATAACTCATCATATTCAGCAGCAATATCACTCAGCGCCGTAATACCTCCACCGCTCTTGTAGACCAGGCCATCACCCTGCTTCTCAATAAACCTTATCATCACACCGCTGTCGAGGTTCTTCCCGTCGAACCATCCGAACACGCCGGTATAGAAGCCCCGATCATAGCCCTCAGCTTCAACTATGATCTCCACGGTCTTCTCCTTAGGGGCACCGGTTACCGACCCGGCAGGCAGCAATCGTGACATCAGGGTGCCGATCTTCCTGCTTGCGGCTTCTGTCATCTCTCCTGTTATCTCAGAACTCACCTGCAGAAGCGGACCGCGATTCGTCTCTATTCTGTCGATGTACCTGTACCGCTTCACCCTGACCCTTTCAGCCACCATGCTCAGATCATTGCGAATCAGGTCGACAATTGTGTTATGCTCTGCCAGTTCCTTGGCGTCGGCCATGATTTTCTCCTCAGCGTTGGGATCTGTTGCATCTATTGTTCCCTTCATCGGATAGGAGCTTATGATGCCGTCAGTAATACGCACAAATATCTCAGGAGAGAAACATACAAACCTGTCGTCGAACAGCAGTTTATACTGAGCGCTGCTGCATGCATATATCTGTTGAAGGCTCAATGCCGTCTCAATTGCGGTGGGCATGGTAAGGTTTATGAGATAGGTATCCCCTCTTCTGAGATGATACATTACCTTGTCGAACGCTTTACTGTACTTCCCGAAGGAAACTGGTGAAAGTCCGAATGGTGTGATGCATTCTTTTAAGGTTTGATGCTTCTCTCCCTGCTGCAGTGAAGGCACTGAAAATCGCAGGCCCCCGGGCACCTCGTCCCTCTGCCATACATGAACCTCACTGCCGTCAAATGAAATAATAAACAGGAACGGAATACCCCGGCTTCCCAGGTCATCCATCATTTTCATCTTGTCGGAATGCAGTTTCAGCATTTAAACATTATTGTATCACAGGCAAAGATAGGAACTTCACTGAAGCTAACAGTCTCTGAGTGCCACGATTCTTTGGCATGAAGCCTGCCATTATTTAAACACTTCACAGGCATGGTTGAATTTTGTACCTTTACCCGTGGCAATGCTTTTGGTTGCCTCAGGAAGATAACTCTTAACCTATACATTTATGGACCTTAATATTGACTTCTCAGGAAAAAATGTGCTTGTAACCGGTGGTTCACGCGGAATTGGTAAGGCCTGTGCATTGCTCTTTGCACAACTCAAAGCAAGTGTAATAATAACCTACAGGTCGAATCACTCCGAAGCTGAACGCACCCTCGAGGAGATGGGAGCCAGTGGAAACCATAAGGCCTTTCAGCTCGATGTCGCCGATCCTGACTCA
Source organism: Bacteroidales bacterium (assembly GCA_046484805.1). Classification (GTDB taxonomy): domain Bacteria; phylum Bacteroidota; class Bacteroidia; order Bacteroidales; family VadinHA17; genus SLNP01. The sequence goes on along the minus strand of JAWOIF010000046.1, from coordinate 7,716 downwards.
ATTGAGAAACTGTTCGGCAAACTGACAGAATTTTTCGGACGGATCGATATAGTGGTGAATAACGCAGGAATTTTCTCTGAACACAAAATAGCTGATATCGGCTACGAAGAGTGGCAGGCGAGATGGAACGAAACTATAGCTGTCAACCTTACCGGCGCTGCAAATGTTTGCTACCAGGCGGCGCGCCATATGATAGATATGGGCGGAGGCAAGATCGTAAACATCTCTTCACGAGGCGCTTTCAGGGGCGAACCCAATCACCCGGCATACGGGGCAAGCAAAGCCGGACTCAATTCCATGAGCCAGTCGCTTGCGCAGTACCTGGCTCCTTACAATATCACGGTGGGGGTAATTGCCCCGGGATTCGTGGAGACAGATATGGCTGCCGAAGTACTTACCAGTCCTGCAGGTGAGGACATTAAACGACAGAGCCCTCTGAACCGGGTGGCCCAACCGGTCGAGGTGGCAAGAGCAGTGGCGGTTTTCGCTGCAGACGGATTCGAATATATGACCGGCGGAATTATAGATGTCAATGGTGCGTCATATCTGCGCAGCTAATAAGCCTGAATGTGTAATCGAAGCTGTGGCCAGGTTTTTTTCGGGTAATAAAAAAAAGAGAGTGCTTTACGTAGAAAAGAAAAAGGGGTGAAACTGCTTATCATTGACAATCACGATTCATTTACCTGGAACCTGGTTCAGCTGGCGCGTGAGGCAGGGGCAGAAGATATTAGAGTATCCCCTTCGGAAACAGCCCTGGAGGCAAAACCTGCATTATTCGACAGGATCATTTTTTCACCCGGACCCGGACTCCCTGAGGAGTTTCCGGTAATGTTTGAAATCCTGAAACGTTACCCCAAAAAACGAATTCTCGGTGTTTGTCTGGGATTGCAGGCAATCGGAATTCATTTCGGGGCTAAGATTATAAATATGGAAGATGTGTCGCACGGCCGCCAGATAAAGGTAAACATCACCGAACCCGACTATCTCTTCACGGGCCTGCCCGGCAGGTTCGATGCCGGACTATATCACTCATGGGTACTTACCGGTGAAAGCTTTCCGGCTGACCTGCTTGTAACGGCCATGAGTGATGATCACCGCATCATGGCTGTCAGGCACCGCGAACTCGACATCCACGGGGTACAGTTCCACCCTGAATCGGTCATGACCCCCGTCGGAGCTCAGATTATGTCTAACTGGCTTTGGGGAAAACGCACATAATAGATTAGTTCGATATTTCATTTTATGTTTATAATTCCTAATATTGTATAAGTTTTTTTAAACTTAATTCAATTTCGATATATGCCAATCTGCAAGAAGGTATTCGTAATATCCATATAATCAACAACATGAAAAATTTCACTCTTTTTCTGCTGGCTATAACGATCATTGCTGCTTCCTGCAGGGACAACGATAATGCGGCTGTCCGGGAAGTAAGAATTAAGGGCCAGACCCTGACCGAAATTCATATTGATAATATCCCGTCAGAGGTGGTCAGGATGAATCTTTCTGACCTGTTCACAGACTTCAGCATAATACCCCTCGAGACAAGTGACCAGAGCCTGATTGGAGCCTACAACAAGAGGGTGAAAATCACAGATGAGGATATTTTCTTCGGTTTCCATGGAATGGACAAGCCGGCAATTCTGCTTAGATTTGACAGAAGCGGCAATTTCCTGAACCGAATTGGTACAGGAGGCAGGGGGCCCGGCGAACATGCCAGCTCAGATGTCCACGCAATTATACCTGACGAGGAGAGGAAAAGAGTCACTGTCGAATGGTTCGGACTGGTAAACGAAGGGCCAAAGACTTATAACTATGACGGAACCTTTATCGAAAGCATCAGAAACCCCATGATACTTCTGTATGGATTCTACAAATGGGGCGAAGGAGAGTGGTTTTCCTGTGGCAGCGCATCGGGCAATATCCAGTATGAAAGAGATTCACTCCTTGTTGTATTCTATAATAATAACGGAGAAGTAACCGACCGGATTCCGCGAAAGGTTTACCCTTACCCCGTTTCAAACGGCTATACTCCCGGTACCGGCATTATTGTACACAGATACAAAGGCAACTACAAGATTTTCTCACCTGAATCCGATACTGTTTACATCCTTTCAAAAGAGAAGCTTACGCCTGCCGACGTCATTCACCGGGGTAAAGATGCCATGCCATACAATAAATATGTTGATCCTCAGTCAGTGACAGGAAAGCATGACATCAAGATAGTTGCTGAGACAGATAACAATTACATCCTTACCAAAAGGGTGGTAACCAAAGCTAATATAAGGGAATATATGCCCGGAATCTGGGGAGGATCGTTTGAGGCTGACAATTCATTGATTGTGGCTGATAAAAGGAGACGTACCGCTGCCGTTATTGAATTTGTTGATGATGTATTCGGCATTATCCCGGAAAAATCAAATTATGAATTTTCATTAATGAACAGTCTTGAAGATGGGAGAGTCAGCTATCCCATCGATGCAATAACTTTTCTGAAAATGGCCGGCGAGGCAGGTGTTGAGCTGAAAGACCTCGCCAAATTCAGTGTCTCTCCGGAAAGGCTTCTGGCCCTTACCTCCGATAGCAACCCCGTAATTCTCACCTTCACCCTTAAAGACAACATAAGAATAGAATAACTTACTTGCCCGGCTTTCGCCAAAAGATTTGGGTGAGGGTGCCGTCCCCCGTTCACCGTTTACCTGATACCGTTTACCGTTCCCCGGATACCGTTTACCTAATATTTTAATTTTTTTACTACTATGTATTGCATGGTATATATTTTTATACATATCTTTGCATAAACTATTTTTATATTTTCTAAGGTACTATATAATATATACGAAAAATGAAGGTAACAGTTAACATCAATATCGGCGGGTATGCCTTTCACATAGATGAGGATGCCTACCATGAACTGAAGGCCTATCTGCGATCACTCGAGCTCCACTTTACCGGAGAGGACAGCGCATCGGAGATAATGGCTGACATAGAGACCCGGATGGCGGAGCTGTTAAGGTCCAGACTTGGAGACTACAGACAGGTCATAACCATCGACGATGTCAGGGAGATAATGAAAATTATGGGCAGGCCTGAGGATTTTGTTGATCAGGACACCTACACTGCCCGGGATAAGTTCGCATCAACCTCATCGCACCGCATGTACCGCGATCCCGACAACCGCATGATAGGCGGTGTATGTTCCGGAATGGCTGCATACTGGCACCTCGACCCCATAATACCAAGGGTCATATTTCTGGCTCTGATACTGGCAGGAGGGCTCGGACTTTTTGCCTACCTGATACTCTGGTTGGTCCTTCCCGAAGCAAAAACAACAGCACAAAAAATAGAGATGAGGGGAGAACCTGTCAATGTCCACAACATTAAGGAGTCTGTCAGGGAAGAATTTGAGAGAGTGAAGAAAAACTTTAAAAACAAATAGCCATGAACAGTGAAAATGCAAAGGCGCAGATGAGGAAGGGAATACTGGAATATTGTATCCTGCTGATCCTTTCCAGAAGTTCCTGCTATGCAAGTGACATAATAAAGGAATTGAGAGAGGTAAAGCTTATTGTTGTTGAAGGAACACTATACCCCCTTCTTACGAGACAGAAAAATGCCGGGTTACTGAGTTACCGCTGGGAGGAGTCACAGCAGGGTCCGCCCCGCAAATATTACGAACTGACTGAAGCCGGCAGTGAATACCTGCGCGATCTTGACCAGTCATGGAACGAGCTTGTTAAATCAGTCAATCTGATAAGGAAATAGTAACCGGTAATAAACAAATATGCAATAACGATGAAAAAGAGCATAAATATAAACATTGCGGGTATCGTTTTTCAGATTGATGATGATGCATTTGAAAAGCTGCGCTCATATCTTCAGGAGGTTAATGTGCGCTTCAGCCGGATACAGGGGGGCCACGAGGCCCTTGATGATTTCGAGGCAAGAGTGGCCGAGATATTCCAGAACCGCAGAGGCATTACTGGTATTGTTACAATGGAGGATGTCGATGAGATGATTTCAATCATGGGAAGACCTGATGACATAGCCGACGGATTTGAAGATGAGATGCCGGAAGAACCTGCCTCCTCTTTCCAAAGGAGACTTTATCGTAATCCAGATGAAAGAATCGTGTCTGGTGTTGCCGGAGGAATAGGGAGTTACATCAATGTCGATCCGGTATGGATAAGATTACTATTTATAGTATTTACCTTTTTCTACGGCTTCGCTTTCTTTGTATACATAGCCCTGTGGATAGCCCTTCCCCTGGCTAACAGTGAGAGAAGAAAACAGGAGCTCTATGGCCATCGCTACAGAAGAGAAAAAAGCAATAGCAGAAAAGGCTCATATAGTGCTTACGGAAGACCGGCAGGAGCCGACACCGCTGACAGGGTCGGAGGGGCACTGAACGAGATATTCAGGGCAATCGGCAGATTCATTGTCATATTCTTCAGGATTATCCTGATCATAATTGGCGTATCCCTCATAATTACAGGCCTTACATTTCTTGCAATGGCAATAATGGCTCTCTTCTTCAATTACGGGCCATGGCTTCCGGGTGCGGCTGCGACTGAAACCTTCTATTTCTCCGAACTGTTCCCACTGATCATTACACCCTCTGCTATACCATGGTTTATTGGTCTGAGCCTGGTAGTTCTGGCATTACCTCTGATGGGACTGATCTACTGGGGTATTAAGATGATCTTCCAGTTCAGGGCAAAAGACGGAATCATCAGCATCAGCGCCTTGTCGATATGGATAATTGCTGCCGTCGCCCTTACAATGCTGCTTTTCAGTGAAGGAATCAGTTTTGCCGAATCAGGCAGGCATATCGAACGAGCCGAGCTTGATACCAAAACTAACTCGATTGTTCTGACAATCGGAAAAGATCTCTCTGCTACTCAATATGAGAAGAAGATCGACCTCCCGTTTGAAGACAATTTTTCATTCTACACGACAACGGAGGGTAGAATATTTTGCTCAACCCGGGCATATATAAGAGCAACCTCAGAAGAGGAACCATTTGTTGAAGTAAAAAGATACGCACAAGGTTCAACAAGGAGAAAAGCAATGGCGAATGCAGAAAGTCTCGAATACAATTACTCTTTCAGAAATGACTCACTTATAGTCGATTCCTACTTCGCGCTGCCTGAAAAAACACGATGGAGAGGGTCTGACATAAGAATCAATATATATCTTCCTGAGGGAACCAAAATTTTTATAGACAGAAATGCAGGGTCGATGATAACAAGGGCAAATGTAACAGGATACCGTTCATGGGACATGGGAGGAAGATGGTGGATCATGACAGAAAACGGATTAATACCCAATTAACAGTTTCTCATACATTTAAGTTTTCCAGACAGCAGGGGTACAATAATATGCACCCCTGCTGCGTTTTGCACAACGTTAATTATTTGTTAAACCCCCAATAAACGACCCTACTATCTTTCATATCGCATAAATTTGATCAACGAAACCCCTAAAAATGTCTGTAAATGAAAAGATTCACATTATTGTCAGCAGCCCTGCTGTCAACGGTTCTTTTATGTGCCCAGGAACCTGCAACACAATCAGACACCCTGCGTAAAGATGCACTTAACGTCTTTATGGATGCAAGTGACTATCTCCGAAAGGAGATAACCTTCGTAAACTACGTACGCGATCTTAAAGATGCCCAGTTATATATTATTTCATCATATCGAACCACCGGATCGGGAGGAGCTGAAATAACATACTTCCTGGTGGGACAGAAAGAGTTTGCAGGCATGAAAGATACCATAGTGGTAAATACAAGTCCGGATGACACACAGGATATAAGACGGCAAAAAGAGGTCAATGCCCTGAAAATTGGACTGATGAGGTATGTACAGAAGACACCCCTCGCATCATATATCGATGTAAGGTTCAATATGCCTGTTACCGAAACTGTTTCAACAGACAAATGGAACAGCTGGGTATTCCGGTCAAGTATCGGAGGGTTTATGCAGGGACAGAAATCATACACTTCAAGCAGTATATTTACAAACATTTCGGCAAACAGGGTAACCGAAAAGTTAAAGACTGAACTCTCGTTGAGCTACGACCGGGGTGAAGATAAGTTTGACCTCGGGGAGTCAGTAGTTACCAGCCTCAATCAGTCAAAGAATCTCAGTATTCTGAATGTCTGGGCGATTAACGACCATTGGTCGTATGGCGGATCAATGTCCCTTAGTTCATCATCATACAGCAACAGCGATCTGAGAGCGACTATTCTCCCGGGTATCGAATACAACATCTTTCCCTATTCAGAATCAACCCGAAGGCAACTGCGCCTGATGTACCGGGTCGGATACGAATACCAGAACTATACAGACACAACTATCTACGACAAAATGGAGGAACACCTACTTATGCAATCACTGGCGGCAGCCTACGAGGTTGTCCAGAAATGGGGCTCCATTAATCTTTCCCTAAACTGGAGAAACTACCTGCATGATTTCAGCAAGAACAATCTCGGATTAAGCGGTTCTGTAAATCTTCGGGTAGCCAAAGGACTATCATTTAATTTTGGCGGTAGCTTCAGGATTGTTCACGACCAGCTCGCCCTTGTAAAAGGAGGAGCCACACCGGAAGAGATACTTTTGCGAAGAAAAGAACTCGCTACACAGTATTCATATTTTAACCATTTCGGACTTTCATATACCTTCGGTTCAATTTACAATAATGTTGTTAATCCCCGATTTGGCGGAGGCGGAGGCTCAAGAATGACTATCTCCTTCTAATCATCAATCATACAGAAAACAGGAGATATTTGCAGTGTTTCCTGTTTTTTTGAATATATTTGTGACTACTGGTCATTTTACGAACTATATTCACATGGGTGTAACTGAACGAAAATCACGCGAGCGCAATAAACGCAGGGAGGATATTCTTGATGCGGCAGAAAAGATCTTTGCCGAAAAGGGAATATTAACATCAACCATAGACGATATTGCCAGGGAGGCTGAACTTGGAAAGGGAACCCTTTACAACTATTTCCCGTCGAAGGAAGCTATCCTCTGGTATTGTGCCGTCAGAGGAATGAAGAAACTGACGGGAATGATGGTAAGTTCTGTATCCCCTGAAAACGAACCCATCATTAACCTGCGAAAGATGGCTGAATCATTCATGAGGTTTGCCCTGAGACACAACAACTACTTCAGGATATTCCTTACTGTCGGAATGGGATTCTCAATCCCGGCAGGATTAACCGGTAACGAAGTGAAGGAGGTTTTTGAAAAGGAGTCTCCTTTCCTGCTTATCAGGGGGGAACTGAAACGGGGTCATGACAAAGGTCTTTTCCGCAGTGACCTCGATATTGACCTCCTGACTCATGCGGTATGGATACAGTTCTACAGCTTTATGCAGCTAATCTCCCTCAATCCGGAAATGGTGGCGGCCTTCGGTCTAAACCATGAAAAGCTGATCGAAACAAATATGCAGATGATAATCAATGGAATAAGGAAAGGTGGGGGCGTATGAGGTGTAGAGGGCGTAGAAGGCGTATGAGGGCGTAGAAGGGCGTAGAAGGAGAAGGGCGTAGGGGGCGTATGAGGGCGTAGAAGGCGTATGAGGGCGTAGAGGGCGTAGAAGGAGAAGGGCGGAGAAGGGCGTAGAGGGCGTATGAGGGCGTAGAAGGAGGAGGGCGTAGGGGGGCGTATGAGGGCGTAGAAGGAGAAGGGCGTAGAAGGGCGT
>JAWOIF010000007.1:0-3526 GCA_046484805.1 Bacteroidales bacterium | reverse complement strand
ATCAGGTCGTCCGCGACCAGCAGCGCGTCGTTGACGCGCTGCTGGCAATCCCAACCCGACGCCGGCACCGGCGCGCCGTCGCGCCACAGCGCGATCGCGCGTGCCAGCGGCACCTCGTAGATCACGGCGACCTCGGCTGATACCCTGATGAACGCCCTTCAGGTCTGACATCAGGCTTCCCATCATGCCGCCTGGGAGCCCGCTTCCAATGAGAAGCGACGTCATTTGCCTGTTTCTGCTGTCAATGAAGTAACCCAGAAAGTCATTGATGAATTCCTGCGTTAATGACCTCACCTTCATATACGCATCCATATTGATTTCAGGAACATCGAAGCCTGCATCCTTCATTATTGAATGAATTGCTATCAGGTCCGGGTGTACCATTCCCCAACTCAAGGGTTCAACGGCAACATCGAGGTAATCAGCCCCGGCGCGTGCTGTTTCAAGCATTGAGGCAACCGACATACCCGGTCCGCTATGACCGTGATATTGTACGAGAATTCCAGGAAATTTAGTCTTAATCTGTCTGACCAGTTCGCCAAGCATTGCCGGCCTTCCAACACCGGCCATATCTTTCAGACATATTTCATCGGCTCCGTATTCAACCATCTTGTCGACTACGCCCATGTAATACTCAACTGTATGAACCGGAGAACTGGTTATTGAAAGTGCTGCCTGTGATATCATGCCGGCCTCTTTGGCATATTTGATTGATAGTTCCAGATTTCTGTGATCGTTAAGGCCGCAGAATGACCTGGCAATATTCACACCCTGGGCTTTCTTAACACTGAACATAAGTTTTCTAACATCGGCAGGCACAGGATACATCCTTAAGCCGTTCAGTGCTCTTTCAAGCATATGGGTCTGTATGCCTGCCTCATTGAATGGTTTTGTCCATTCCCTGACGGCATGGTTCGGATTCTCACCATACAAAAGCTGGACCTGTTCAAAAGCACCCCCGTTTGTCTCAATCCTGTCGAAACATCCCATTTCAATGATACATGGGGCAACCTCTTTCAGCTGATCTACCCTTGGCTGGTATTTGCCCGATGACTGCCACATGTCACGATAAATGAGACTGAATTTTATCCTTCGCTTCATTATATTCAATAGTTTACAAATTGAAAAAATCCCCCAAAATACAAAGATCCGCAAGATATGAAATTTCGCCGTTAGTATAATATGATAAACAGCACCATGAGACAGCAGAGTATATATAATAAGAAAGGAAGATACCCCTTCGGATATCTTCCTGCTAGTCAAACTAAAACCTGATCGCAGAGGCCGGGCGGCCTGCTGAATTCTTACTTAGCGGCAAGAATACTATTTACATCCTTCACCAATACAGGGAAATAGGAAGCAATTAGCTTAGTATTTTCCAGAACCGAATTATCACCGGCAGTCAGGACTTTCTGATGAAAGTATTCGGATCTGTTGAGTTCATTATCAGATGTCGACAATCCCACCTTGCTATATTTACGGGAAAGCTTTTCAACACCAAAGTATGAGCTGTTACAAACGTACTGCACCGACAGCTTGTCGGAGATCACAAGGTAGTTGCTGCCTTTTTTATCCTTATCTACTGCAACTGTAACCTTAAGAGGGGAGTTCGAATAGGAGATGACATAGGTTTTAAGTTCACGCCCGTCAAGAATGAACGGGGTTTCTGCTACCTCAATCTTGTAATCTCCAACCTGGGAGAATGTTTTGCCTTTTGCAACAGTCGTCCTGGCAATTGCCCCGGCGCTGATTAAAATTGCAACCATCACTGATAATAAAATTCTTTTCATGGCTTAAAAATTAGTTAAAAATTGTACTGAAAACTGGTTAAATATTACTGTCCAAAAAATATTATGTTCGATACTAACTATCAATCTTTGCCTAATAGACGGACATAAGTTGCAGTTGTTGCACCTTTTGTATGTTAATAATATGTTAAGAACAGTAAAGATATTATAACCACCTGGTATTCAGTGTAAAAATTTCATTTTTCATGATCTGTTCCAGAAAAAAATGTTTACATTTGCATAGATTTTGAATCTATGACATCTGCATTGAGATACCGTTTCATGATGAACCGTCTTGGAAGAAGGTTATACAGTTGTCTTATGTATTATAGCTTCTGAGCTATCCACCTGTCCCGTTCCGGGGGCTCATTTCACATTTTTTCCCCATTATTGAGAAAATCCGATGAAAGGTATATTATTCAGTATTAAAAAATATGCTATACATGACGGCCCGGGTATAAGGGTTACTTTCTTCCTGAAAGGCTGTCCTCTTACCTGCTGGTGGTGCCATAACCCTGAAGGCATTTCTCCTGAAATAGCAGAAGTTGAAAGAATTGACAGGATAGGCGATAAAGAATATCGCAGAATGGAAAAAGTGGGAAAGGAGTATTCAGTTGGTGATCTGGTAGATATAGCCGGAAAAGAGAGAGTGTTTTTTGAACACTCGGGAGGGGGTGTTACATTCTCTGGTGGTGAACCAATGATGCAGCACGAATTCCTGAAGTCTTCCCTTTCTGCTATGAGGGAAGCCGGAATACATACCGTTGTTGATACATCAGGTATGGCCTCGGAGAATCAGTTCAGGGAGATATTGCCACTGACTTCACTCTTTCTGTATGATCTTAAGTTTATCGATGATAAGAAGCACAGAAAGTACACAGGTGCAGACAACAGGCATATCCTGAATAATTACAGGTATCTTATTGGCAGTGGTGCCAGATTGATTACCAGGATACCGGTTATTCCCGGGTTCAATGATGATGATTCGGGTCTTAGGGAGATGCAGGAGTTTATCGGGGGAAACCTGGCTTCAAATATGCTTGGTGTTGATCTGCTTCCGTTCCATCGTATCGGATCTTCGAAATACGGTAGATTTGGTATGGAATACTCGATGGGCGATGCTGAACAGTTATCATCAGAACGTATGCAGGAGATAGCGGATATGTTTACCGGATTGGGGGTTAAGGTTAAGATAGGGGGCTAGGAAAATATCATTTATTTTAATTTGCATGGTACAGAAATGGAAAAGAATACTACTAAAATGAAAATGACGGAAAGAGTTCTCAGTTTAAGGCGGGAGCTGCGCACCAAGGCCTTCCTCTGGGCGGCCGTCGACCTTATGCCCGATTTCGTGAGCACTCAGGGCAGGCGTTTCCTCCCCGGCCGGATCGCCCTGGCGGAGATGGACCTTCGGGCTGTTGAGGAAAAGGGGAGGCTGCCGTCGTTCAAGGAGGTCCAGACGGCCCTCGGGTTCGAGGAGTCGCACGGGCGCCTGGTCCAACTACGTCACTGGTACCACGAGAAGATGAGCCACGCGCTGGCCGCGTTGGGCGAGGAGGTGCAGGGGTTCTCCCGCGCCTGAAGTCTGCACTCCCGGGCCTCGGGTGCGTTTAGCCCGTAGCGGCACGAAACAGCGACCATCAGCAAACAGGAACCACCCCATGATCGAGAACCTTGCTGCCCAGCCGGCTGCTCCCTCCCCGCTCCTGGCCCAGGACGTGTGCGACGCCCTGGCCCAG
>JAWOIF010000169.1:0-3555 GCA_046484805.1 Bacteroidales bacterium | reverse complement strand
TCTGAAAATCTCCTCATAGTCAGCATGAAGAGTATTAGCCACACCGGAAGGTGATGTAAACGGGGCAGCAGCCGGCACCATTTTGGCTGATTCCGTAACAACCTGGGTCCAGTTGTGCATGTGCATATAAACCCTTGTTTTAAGAGCTATGATAGTGTTCTTATGAATTCTTGTGGTATTAAGAACATCTGTGCTAAAGCTTTCAACTGCCAGTGGTTCGGCATCATTCAGGTCCTTGAGAATCTGTGTATATACTTCAGCGACAGTACTCGGCGCCAGGTCGTTTTCTTCAGCCGATTTCATCGCCTTAATCCTCAGTGGAACACCCTGACTGGCGCCATTACCAATGTGATAAGGCTTCGAATACATCTGCATCAGATTGAAGTAGCATATCGCCCTTATGGTGTATGCTTCACTTCTGTACTGATCGTATTCGGATTGTGTTACCACGCCGGTCAGTTTGCCTTCGTCCCATGCTTGTGCAAGGCCCTCGAGGAAGACGTTTACCACATTGACAGTGGAATAGACGGCGCCCCAGAGGTTCTGCACCTCATTGGTTCCTGCAAGCACAGTATGGTTCCATGTGGCGTAGAGTGTCACCAGGTTGGTGCTTTTGGGAATGAAGTTATCGCACCGGACATCATTATAAACGAGGAATCTGCCCCCCAGATGCTGTCCGCTTTTTAGCGATGCATACATACCGTTAACCTGTGCTTCAATCCGTGTCTTATTATCAAACACTGAAAGATCTGACAGCGAGGTTTTCGGCACCGGATTCAGATACTCTTCCTGGGAGCATCCGGTCATCAACAATATTAATGTGAATATTATTGAACCTTTTAATATATTTTTCATAACTGTTTCTGTTTAATTGGTTAAAAGCTGATATTCACACCGAAGGAGTATGTCCTTGCCTGTGGGGAGGTATTTCTGTCAATACCGGGTGCCAGGTTTGAATCAGCGTTAGTTGAGACCTCAGGGTCGGAGCCGCTGTATTTTGTAAAGAGGTATGCGTTGAAAACCTGAGCGTATACTCTAAGCCTCTCTATGTTGAGAACATCAGGCATTATATTCTTGAAGGCGTAACCCAGCGAGATGTTCCTCACTTTTACGTAGTCTCCACGCTCAATATTTTCACTGATTGCAAACGCAGAACCGTTCGATACATTATCACCGTAAACCGGCTTGGGGATATTTGTGATATCTCCGGGTGTTTTCCATGCAGTTTCAGCAACCTCGGCGGAGTTGTTCCACCATCTCTGGTCGCGTATACCTGCTTTTGACCCGGCATAAACATAGAATCCCAGAGAATAGGTAAGGTTGACTGCAAAGTCAAAATTCTTGTATGTAATATTGTTATCAAACCCACCATATACTTTTGGGAGAGGGGAAGCCCATGGAACACCGTCAGTGGCAATAGAAATTGGCGGTGCTGCTGAACCATCAGATCTGAAGGTCCACCTCTGGGCTGCCTCATGGCTATAGAGAACCTCCTTTCCGTCAGCATTCACATATATTCTTCTTCCTGTCGTAGGATCAACACCGCGGGTTTCAACAGCTAAAAGATTACCGACCGGTTTACCGACAACTGTGACGTTGGTGGTTTCAAGTCCTCCCGTGGTTGCACGTAATTCATCCACACCCCGAGCCAGCTCTGTTACCTCATTCTTAATAAAGGTGATGTTGAATGTGGTTGTCCAGCTGAAGTTGGGTCTGGCAATATTATAACTTGTAGCCTGTAACTCAACTCCGGTATTGTACATCGATCCGACATTAGCCGGTATGGAGTTGCCCGGGATACCTTTTGAAGGTGACTGGGGTACGTTGAGAATAAGGTTACCCACATCGTTATAGAACCAGTTGATATCGGCCTGGATTTTATCTCTTAATATTCCGAAGCTCAAACCCAGGTCGTACTTGTCGCTTGTCTCCCACTTAAGTGCAGCATTCCCTGCCTGCGAGAAATAGAGAGTCGGCACGGCTGCATAAAGACTTGAGCTGTATAGAAATAGCGAGCTGTAATTACCAATTCCGAACATATTTCCAACCCGGCCGTAACTTGCCTTAAACCTGATATCTGAAAAGATGTTATTGACAGATGAGTTAGCTACAAAATCTTCCCTCGATATGTTCCACATAAAGGATGCTCCTCCGAAAATACCAAATTCATTACCTCTCGAGAGACCGCTGAAACCGTCCCTTCGGATACTTCCCTCAAGATAGTATTTCCTGTTCCAGTTGGTGTTGACACGGCCGAAATAGGAGATGTAATAATTTTCTCCGTATCCGCCGCCTCCGATCTGTGCGGTTGACCAGGAGCCCTGATACTGTGTGAAGAACGGGTCAGAAACACCTGTTTTCCAGCCTTCCCAGCTTACTCCAACACTTCTTTGCTGCTCGATACCTGCCAGGAGACCAACGGTAAGCCTTTCAAAAAATGTTTTGTTATAGTTGGCAGTATTGGTCCATGTCCACCTATTGTTACGTGAAAAGTCATTGGATGCTAAACCATTATATCCGTAGCCGTTGCCAGTAACGGGAGACCAGAATGTGGTGGCTTCTCTGGCGAGATTATCAATCCCGTAAATAGTCTTGAAAACCAGTCCGGCAAGGGGTTCAACACTGGCTGAGAGAGTTGCCAGAACCCTATCTGTTTCTGTTGTATGCTGGTTAAGGTCAAAAATGGCAGCAGGATTATGGTAGCCGAGCGAGGCGCCAAGACCTGTCCCCATACCTCCTATTCCTGAACCGGAAATATTGTACGAACCGTCATTGAGATACGGGCTGATTATCGGTGGCAGAACGAATGCCAGTCGGGCAGCCCCTGCAGTAGCAAAAGAGGCGCCGGTATCGGGTGATTTCGTGTAACCGTTAGTATAAGCGACACTGACTCCGATATTGATAAACCTGTTAAGCTTGTGGTCGAGATTCATTCTTGCATTCTTCCTGTTGTAAGAGTTCTTCCTGAACATACCATCCTGATCGGTATAACCGACAGAGAGGAAGTAGGAGGTTGTAGGTGATGAGCCTGATGCAGTAATTGCATGGCTCTGCTGCATGCCTTTCTGGTAGACATAGTCGGGCCAGTAAGTTTCAATCGGCTTTCCGCTGGCATCGGTTGGCCATACGAGTCTGGCTGAAGAACCTGCATTCTCGAGGGCAAGGTTCTTATGGTTAAAATACTGCTCGGGGCTCATGAGGTCGAACATTCTGTATGGCTCTGTCCATCCTGCGTAGCCATCGTATGTAACCCTTGTTCTGGCACCGGCACCACGCCTGGTTGTGATAATTATAACACCATTGGCAGCTCTTGAGCCATATAGTGCGGTTGCAGAAGCATCCTTCAGTACTTCCATTGACTGGATATCTGAAGGGTTAATATCTGAAAGAGCGTTCTGGATTGCTGTTCCCCCGACATTACCTGTAAATACCGGCACTCCGTCAACAACGATGAGCGGGTTTGAACTGGATGTGATCGAGTTGAATCCCCTGATACGGATAACCGGCGGATTGTTGAGCACACCGTTGGGCATTGTGATCGAGACTCCGGCAGCT
>JAWOIF010000093.1:0-27355 GCA_046484805.1 Bacteroidales bacterium | reverse complement strand
ACAGAGTTCAGAAGGCAGAACAGGGGAGGAACCGGAGCACGGGGCAGCAATACCCGTGAAGAGGATTTTATTGAGTACCTATATATTGCTACAATGCACAATACCATGCTCTTCTTTACGCAGAGAGGAAAATGCTACTGGCTGAAGGTATACGAAATACCGGAAGGTACCCGCACATCAAAGGGAAGAGCGATACAGAACGTCATCAACCTTGAACAGGGTGATTCGGTAAGAGCTTTCATTAATGTAAAGACCCTTCAGGAAGAAGAGTATATTAACAATAACTTTATCGTGCTGTGCACTACAAGAGGTATCATCAAGAAAACCTCTCTCGAGGCTTATTCCAGACCCAGGGCAAATGGTGTTTACGCTATCACTGTCAGGGAAGGCGATGAACTGCTTGAGGCCAGACTTACCAACGGAAACCATCAGATAATGCTTGCGAACAGGTCAGGCAGGGCTATCAGGTTCCCCGAGAAAGCTGTCAGACCAATGGGAAGGACAGCATCAGGCGTAAGGGGAATATCGCTTGCAGGACCTGATGATATGGTTATCGGAATGGTAACGGTGGGAGAGAGCAGGGAGGATATACTCGTTGTTTCAGAGAATGGTTATGGTAAAAGGTCATCCATAGAGGACTACAGAATAACCAACAGGGGAGGAAAGGGTGTAAAGACAATCAATATTACTGAAAAAACAGGAAGGTTGATAGCACTCAAGGGGGTAACCGACACATATGATCTGATGATTGTAACGGAAAATGGCACCATGCTGAGGATACCTGTTGCAGGTCTGAGGGTCATGGGGAGAGCAACCCAGGGAGTCAGGGCAATAAACCTGAGAGACAATGATTCTATAGCCTCAGTGGCCTATGTGGAGATGGAAACTAATGGCGATGAAAATGATGCCTTATCTGACGATAATTCTGATATTATGGAAAATGGCAAGGAATTTGATAAATAATTCAATAAAGTATTATTTTTGAAAAAAATTAACCGTAAAAGAAGTGATATGAAAAAATTAGTGCTGCTGTTATCAGCGATTGTCATTACAATAGGAGTAGAGGCGCAAAGGGGAAAAGTAAACAGTGCCCTTAACTTTATCGAACAGGGTTCTCTTGACAAAGCAAAGGAGAATCTCGACGAGGCCGTGAAGCATTCAAAATCGAAGGACTGGCCAAAAACACATTATGCAATAGGAAGGCTGGCTATGGCTTCATTCGAGTCAGAAAATTCAAAATTCAAAAGTTTCTATAAGAATCCTCTTATTGAGGCATACAATGCCTATGAAAGAGCGATAGAACTTGATGATAAAGATGGTACCAAAAGGCTTCTGCAGGTAAATAACACATATGCATTGCTGGGTAATATGTTTATTAATCAGGCCGTCCAGAGATTTCAGAGTGAGGACTACAGAGGTGCCATGGATGCGTTCGACTACAATATTAAAATATCAGAAAGTGATGTCTACATCGGATTGGTAGATACCGGAATCATTTACAATGCCGGTCTTGCAGCCTACAACGGCAAGTTTTACGACGAAGCTATTGATTATTTTGAGATTTGTACCGAATCGGGTTATGAGGGAACCGCACCTTATACACTAATGTATTATTCCTACATCGGCATGGAAGATCTCGAAAGTGCTCTGAGCGTTCTGAACCGTGCTTTCAATAAATATCCGGGTGATCAGGACATTCTGCTGGTTCTTATTCAGCATTACCTCGATAATGATCAAACTGAAGAGGGACTGGAATCAGTTGCTGTCGCCATAGAAAAGGATCCTGAAAATCCCTCACTTCATCTCGCTGAGGGAGTCTTCTATATGAAACTCGAGAACTATGCCAAAGCTATTGCCGCACTCGAAAAATCAGTAGAACTCAATCCGGAAGAATTTGCAACTCAGTTAAATCTCGGGATATGCTACTACAACATGGCCTTTGAGAAGTATCTGGAATCCAATGAGATAATGGATGTAAAGAAATATAACGAAGCTGTAGAGGAGGTTAACGTAATGTTCAAAAAGGCTGTTACGCCTTTCGAAGCAGCTCACAACCTCAATCCTGATGATGTTGATACCATGAAGAACCTGAGAGAACTCTATTACAGGTTGCAGATGGAGGAAAAGTATCAGGAGATAAATAAGAAACTCGAAGGCAAATTGTAACATTTACTTTTTGTCTTAAAATAAAGGGCTCTCGTAACTGAGGGCCCTTTTTGTTTTATTCTCTGTCAGAATGATAGGGGAGATCAAACCAGACAGTTCTTTTCAAAAATGAATGCTCATTCAGATTTCATTATATCCTACTTAACATAATATTAATTATAGGCAAATGAATGGAAATTACGTTCAGCTGTGCTGATTAACATAAAATCAGTTATCGCGACGTTAGTCCGATAACGGCACCGATTTTATGTTAAAGTAATTTCCACTGATTCCATCTGCTACCGATGTTATGTTAAAATTGAAGGAATGCGATTTGCTTTACCATTATCCTTATAATATATTTACAGAGTAATCTATTTAGAACCCGGTGAATCATCGACGAGCAGCCATAGAAGTCCTCCTTAAAGGCATTGAACATGTCAATCCGGTTCACCTGATCAGCCAATCTGTTTCTGTGGCCGGAAACCTGCTTAAAATCAATAATAAAACAATCGACCTCTCCCCGATTAAAAATATCTTCGTTATAGGCTTCGGTAAAGCAAGCGCATCCATGGCTGCATCTATCGAACAAATACTCGGATCAAGAATCTCGGGTGGCCATATAGTGACAAAGCAGGGCCATTCGGTGCCTCTTCAGTACGTCGGGATAACTGAGGCAGGTCACCCGATTCCTGACCAGGCCGGCGTCGCAGGCACAGCAATTATAAACTCAATAGCCGATTCTGCAGAAAAGGACGACCTGGTGATTTGCCTTATCTCCGGAGGTGGCTCTGCCCTGCTGACTGACATTCCTGATGGATGCTCGTTGATTGATCTTATTAAACTGAATGACTGTTTGTTAAAGGCTGGTACTGATATCAGAGAATTAAATACGGTACGAAAGCATCTCTCTGCCGTAAAGGGTGGCTGGCTGGCCAAAAGAGCATTCCCGGCACAAATCGTAAGCCTGATTCTTTCCGATGTTACCGGAGATCCTCTCGATGTAATAGCCTCAGGACCAACTGTTCCTGATGCAACTACCTACAATGAGGCTTTGTCAGTACTTAAGAAGTATAACGTTGAATCTCAGATACCCTCCTGCCTGATTGATATCCTTAAAGCCGGACTATCAGGAAAAAGACCGGAAACTCCCAAAAGTAATGATCCGGTATTTCGCAACACCTTTAATATAATTGTGGGGAACAATAAGATGGCTCTTGAGGCTGCTGCCCGGACTGCTTCATCAATGGGTTATGATTGCATGATAATAACAGACCAGCTTAATAGTTATGTTATTGATGTCTCTTCAGAGATATTTAAAACCGTAATGGAAATAAAAAACAGACCGCTGAAACGGAAAACATGCCTTCTTTATGGCGGAGAAACAACAGTAAAGGTCACAGCTGATAACGGTCTGGGTGGTAGAAACCAGCACCTGGCCCTCCTGTTTGCCGGGCTGCTTAAGGAGACTAAGGGTATTACATTCCTGTCAGCAGGTACCGACGGCACCGACGGTCCTACCGATGCGGCAGGCGCCGTTGTTGATAGTATGACTCTGAAGAATGCAGCGCAGCTAAATCTGAACATGGACGAATATATCGAACGCTTCGATGCCTACAACTTTTTCCTTAGGGAAGGCGGCCTGATAAAAACCGGACCAACGCTTACGAACGTAATGGATATAATAGTCGTACTGATTGACAACTAACCTGCTTTAAGTACCACATTAATAGTTAACAACATAGTTTTATCTGATTATATAATTAAAATACTGAATGCCATGAAGATTGTAGTACTTGACGGATACACCCTTAATCCGGGCGACCTTAGCTGGGATGATTTTAAGGAGTATGGAGATATAGTTCTTTATGACAGAACTCCTGAAGATAAGATAATTGAAAGGGCCGGTATGGCTGAAATAGTGCTGACCAATAAAACCCCTCTCAGCAGCGAAACGCTCAAGCACCTCCCCCATCTGAAATATATCGGGGTTCTGGCTACAGGATACAATATCGTTGACATTGAATCAGCTAATAATCAGGGTGTTGTGGTTACGAATATTCCCGCCTACGGCACCGCATCGGTATCACAGATGACCTTTGCACTGCTTCTTGAACTGTGTCACCATGTTCAGAGGCACAGTGATGCTGTGATGACCGGAAAATGGAGCGCCTCTTCCGACTGGTGCTTTTGGGACTATCCCCTTGTCGAACTTCAGGATAAAACGATCGGGATAATTGGTTTTGGGAATATAGGACATAAGACGGCAGATATAGCTACTGCCTTCGGTATGAATGTTATGGCACATGACAGGAATGAAAGCGACCAGTCGCACAGGAAGAATTTCAACTGGACCAGGCTGCCTGAATTATTCAGGGAAGCTGACGTAATCAGCCTGCACTGTCCGTTGACCCCTGAAACAAAGGGAATAATTAACAAAGCGAATCTTGCCCTTATGAAGAGGACCTCCTTTCTTATAAATACCGCCAGAGGTCCCCTGATAGTCGAAGAAGATCTTGCCGAAGCCCTGAATAACGATATTATTGCCGGCGCCGGCCTGGATGTACTCTCCCTTGAACCCCCGGCACTCAACAATCCTCTGTTTCAGGCAAAAAATTGCATTATAACTCCTCATATCTCATGGGCTACCAGAGAAGCCAGGCGCAGGCTTATGAAGATTGCTACCGGTAATCTGAGGAGATATCTCAACGGCAACCCAGTTAATCTTGTAAGGTAAACCAGTGAAATAATCTCAGCTAATCCTCTTTCATTTGGTTGGCAGATATTCCATCTGGTATTTTTTCGGCACATTTTGGTACAAATATGACATCCGGTTTCGTGGTAATAGCGTAATTTTATTACACTATACTAACTTAATCACTGTAACATATGTCCGCAAAAACCGGAGTATCATTCAGCAGGAGTGCCAGCTCCATTGATGCCGGAAGGGAAATGGCTCAGACAGCGATGCAGAAAGCCGGTATCGTGAAACCCGACCTTGCATTGGTATTTGCCTCAGCCGAGCATGATTCAGAATCGCTTTTAAAGGGGGTGAAATCAGTAACAGGCAATGAGTGCGTTATAGCAGGCGGAACTTCTATTGGTGTAATAACTAATGATTACCTGGGATATGAGGGCTTTCATGCCGGTATAATGGTGATCTCCGCTGCCGACATCGGGTTCAGGACCGAGGTTGTTGAAAACATAAATAGTGATGAATATGGTGCCGGAAGATCTATGGGAGAGAAAATCATGTTCCTGAAAGATTATGATGATCCTGCACTGCTTCTCTTTTATGACTCAACACGCAATCCCCCCACCCCGCTGAATCCGTTCAACCAGGCATCCCCATTTCTTTCAGGTATAGATAAAGAGCTTGGTAAAATGCCTTCCATGGCGGGTGTGGGATTAATTTCGGGGGTCATGAACACGAAGATTACTGAGCTATGGGATAACCGGAAGAGCTACAGAGATTCCGTACTATCGCTTGTGCTAAACGGAAATATAAGGCTTGATACTGCCATTATGCATGGATGCAAACCTGCGTCTGACTACCACATGATAACAAGGGTCTCGGGTAACATGATACTTGAGGTGGATAACAGGCCCGCAATTGAAGTAGCGGCAGAATATCTGGATAACCCCTCATCAATTGAATGGAAGAAAGCGATGTTCTTAATCACCCTGGGGGTTAACAAAGGAGAAAAATACGGACCTTTCATGGAAGAGAACTATGTGAACAGGCTGGTACTCGCTGCCGATGAAGAAAGCGGAGCGATTTTACTTATGGAGGGAGACCTTAAGGAGGGAGACTACTTCCAGTTTATGAGAAGGTCGATCGAAACTGATATGATCTCAACAACTGCTAAACAATTACTTAATTCAATCAAGGGAAAAGAACCTCTGTTTGCATTCTATATTTCCTGCCTTGGCAGGGTAAAGAGATATTTCGGAACAGAGAAGGAGGAGGCGGAAGAGATACAGGCAAGCATAGGCCCGGAAATTCCTTTACTGGGAATCTATTCAGGTACTGAAATAGCCAGGGTGAAGGGAAAAGTAATGCCGCTTGACTGGACAGGTGTGTTCTGTATTTTCAGCAGAACCAAAAGTAAATAGAAGTAAATGGCTTAATATGAGCCAGGAAAAAAGAATAGAATATCTGGTTTCACAGAATAAAGAGCTTGTGAGAGAACTCTACAGGCTTGATTACCTTTTAACCAATACAAAAGCTATTCTTTCCAGACAGCAAAAGGCTTTTAAATTACTTGTTGATATTCAAAAAGTAATAGGCTTCCCTAAAAGCGACAAGGAGATACTTGAAGGAGTGGCCAGTTTGATAGATTCCAATCTGGAAATGGCTGCAACCTATATTTACGAACCCTCTGAAGAGTATCCCGGAATATACAACCTGGTAAGTTTCCACGATACTAAGATTGATGAAAGTATTGACCTGAAAAAGCTTGACACCCTCACGCCATCTCAATTGCCTGAATTTGAAAAATATATTCTTATTAACAGTAAAACACCAGATTGTCAGACAATTGAAGATATTAAGGAAAGATTCCGGTTGTTAAGCCTGATAATCTATCCTGTCTTTCACAATGACAACATCAGATTGATAATAGTTACCGGCATCAGGGTGATTGATGAAACCGTATACCTTGATCTTACTGCTGAAGATGTAACTGCAATTGAGGCCGTAGTGATTCTTTTGTCTAGCTACTTCAGAAAAACAGAATTCATAAAACTATATGAAGCAGACAGGTTTAAGTCAGAATTCATTTCGAATATCTCGCATGAGTTCAGAACACCCCTGACACTGGTACTCGGATTGTTGGAACAACTAAAGGGTACCATGGATCCTGATGAAGATTCCAACAACCTGGAATCGCTTGGGGTTGTGATAAACAATGCACAAAGGCTTAAACAGTTGATTGACCAGCTTCTCGACATGTCAAGGATAGAAACGGGATCGGAACATCTTCAGGTCGATAACAACAGTTTAGGCGATCTGGTAACCAGAATTGCCAAATCCTTTTTTGCCCTTTCCAAAAAGACAGGGATAGAATTTAATTTATCCGTTAAGGGAAATGTAGAAGACGCATGGTTTGACGGGGATAAACTTGAAAAAATAGTGACAAATCTACTTGACAATGCCTTTAAGTATACCTCAGAAAAGGGTAAGGTTGAGTTTTCGGTATCTATTGAGAATTGTGGAAATGATAAGACCTATGCGCATTTTGAAGTTTCTGATACAGGACGAGGAATACCCAAAAGCGAAAGTGATAAAATTTTTGAAAGATTCTACAGGTCAGGGAACAACGAAGACAGTGCAAAAAGTAGTACAGGTATAGGACTCTATCTGGTAAAAAAACTGACAGAACTTCATCATGGCAAAGTCAAGGTTGATAGCCTGAAAGATAAAGGCACGAAATTTACGGTCACAATACCGACAGACAGAAAATCATATACTGACAGTGAACTTTCAGTTAATTCAGTCAATTCATTACCCTCCCCCTGCCCTTCCGGATTACCCTTATCTGCACAAGGAACGAAAAAGCTCCATGATAATAATCCGGATAACAGGCCCTGCCTCCTGATAGTCGAAGACAACATTGAATTGAACTCATTTATTGCCAACAGCCTGGCAAAGGACTATCTTGTTCTGGAAGCCTTCGATGGTACCCAGGGCTTTACTCTGGCGTATCAGAACATTCCTGATCTGATAGTAACCGATGTAATGATGCCGGTTTCGGATGGCTATGAGCTTTGTATTAAGCTCAGAAATGATGAAAAGACAAAGCATATACCGGTTATAATGCTTACTGCCAGGGCTGACAGGCAAAGTACAATAAAGGGGCTGGACTGCGGAGCCGATGACTATATCAGCAAACCTTTCGATATGCTTGAACTCTCCTTCAAGATCAGGAATCGTATGGAAACCTACAAGAGACTGAGAGACAAATATATGAAAGAATTTATTACCACACCGGATGAGTCTCTGATCCCGGCTCCGGAAGATACCCTGATGAACAAAGTCATTGACCTGATGAGGGTCAATATCGCAAACCCCGACTTCCATGTAAATTCCATATGCGATCAGTTGTATATCAGCAGAACCCAGCTGTACAGGAAGGTGGAGGCGCTGACAGGCTATTCGCCCGCCGGGTTTATGAGAATATTAAGACTTAAATCAGCTGCAGTCATGTTCCGGAAGGGTTATGACAATATTGCTCAGGTTATGTATAAAGTTGGGTTCTCCAATCAGTCAAATTTTGCCCGGAACTTCAGAGAGCAATTCGGTATCAATCCTTCCGCCTATATTTCAAACTTTAAGAAAGGAAAGTAATCCCGGTAATTGGTACAAAAGTGTCCTGTTTTGGTACAAAACCGGTAGATTATCAGATCATTGTCTTCTAATTTTGATCTGTTAAATACTATCTATCAACTTAATCTTAAAAGTTATGAAGACAAATTTGTTCAAACCATCCCTGCGTTATCTGGCGATAATGCTCATGGTCCCGGTACTTTTACAGACCGGGTGTTCTACTTCAGAGAAGCAATTTTCCACCCTGAGGAGTTCTATCGAAAACATTAACAGCAGTTTTGAGGAGGCCTTCAGGAGTGGTAATATTGAAAACCTTTCTGAATTCTATACTTCCGACGCGCAACTGATGTTTCCCGGAGCCCCTGCAATTACCGGTGTGGATCAGATTATGGCCTACTGGCAGGGCGCTGTGAATGCCGGAGTCAGCAACGTTAGACTGCAGACAACCGATGTCTCCGGTTCCGCCAACGAAGTGATTGAATATGGCGCCTACACTATTTTTGCCGGTGATAATATTACCGTTGACAAGGGTAAATACATTGTCATCTGGAAGAAGGAGGGAGAAAAGCTGAAGGTATTCCGCGACATATCCAACTCCGATAATCCCCCTCCAATAGCCAGAGCTGTTGAAAACGACACAATAATGATCATCCACAATTATATTAGGGCGGATAAGGTGGAGGACTTCAGAAAATTCAGCTATGATCTTATCCGGATAGCCCTTAAGGAGAACAGCCCATCCTCAAGGTCAGCCAGGATGCTTGAGCCCCTGACGGCCAATGATGACGGAACCTATACTTATATCTATCTTATGGATCCGGTAATTAGTACACCCGGGGCATATGCCTTCCTTCCACCTCTGGCCAGAGAGTATGGTGAAGAAAAAGCAAGAGAGATTATTAAGTTCGGATTTTCTGATGCCCTGGTACGTCCACAGGTTTCCAACCGTTATGTAGTACGGGTAATGGGGAAATGATCAGTTAACCAGACTCAAATTACAAACTGCATTGCGCTGAGGTTGCGGTAGATACCTCCGTCGATCTTTATCAGTTCTTCATGTGTTCCGGTTTCGACTATGCGACCGTTGTCGAGTACTGCAATCTTGTCTGATTTTCGGATAGTTGAGAGCCTGTGAGCGATAACGATGGAGGTTCTGCCCCTCATCAGCTTCTCGAGGGCATCCTGGACGAGCCGCTCAGATTCAGAGTCAAGCGATGATGTGGCTTCATCAAGAATAAGTATCCTGGGATCCTTAAGCACTGCCCTCGCGATCGCAATCCGCTGCCTCTGCCCTCCTGAAAGCTGAGTGCCCCGTTCTCCGACAACAGTATCAAACCGGTCAGGAAAGCGGTCAATAAACTCAATTGCATTGGCCTTTTCCGCGGCTTCAGCTATCTCTGAGTCAGTGGCTCCGGGCCTGCCGTAGCCGATATTCTCCCCTATGGTTCCGCCAAATAGGAATATATCCTGAGGAACCAGGGCTATCTGGCTCCTGAGGGCTGACAGGCTGAAAGAGGTACTTACCCTTCCGTCAAATTCGATAAAACCGGCAGACGGTTCGTAAAGTCCCAGCAGCAATGCCGTTATTGTGGATTTGCCGGCACCGCTGGGACCGACAATTGCGATCATCTGGTTGCGGGATATCTCAAGGTTGATATTGTCAAGTACTTTTTCTTCTGGTCTGGAGGGATAGGTGAATGAGAGGTTGCTGATGCGCAGATTTCCTGTAATTATGTCTTTATCTGATATTTCAGATAGATTCTCTATTTCTTCAGGCTCTTCATCGAATAGTTCAAAAAGCTCCTCGGTAGCACCCAGGAACTTTTGCATCTGGGTGAATACCCCGGCGAGGCCGCCAATGGTTCCACCAATAAAACCTGAATAGATAACAAATGAAAACAGCTCACCGGTATTGATTATTCCGGCTGCCATCATTGAGGCGCCCTTCCAGATCACAGCTACGAGAGCACCGAAAATTCCGGTGATCATGAAAGCGGAGAATGCACCCCTGTACTTCCCTCCTTTGATGCCTGTAGCTGCTGCTTCATTGGTTCTGACACGGTATCTGGCTGTTTCGTACAGTTCATTGGTAAAAGCCTTTACACTCCTTATTCCCTGCAATGTCTCCTCAACTATGGTGTTTGATTCGGCGATCTGTTTCTGGACTTTTCTGGCATAGCTCCTGATGAAGCGGCCAAAGAAAACGGCAAGCAGAATTGCGGCCGGCAGTACCGCGAGCATGAAAAGGGTAAGTTTCCATGAGGTAAGGACAAGCAGTGTAACACCTCCGGTAATAATAATTATCTGTCTGATGAACTCGGCAAGGGTATAGGTAAGGGTGTCCTGAAGAAGGGCTATATCTGCAGATATACGGCTGTTTAGCTCGCCTACCCTGTGAGTGTCAAAATACCTGAGCGGCAGCCTGATGAGATGATTGAACGTTGTCTGCCTCAGCGATGCCAGTGTCTTTTCAGTCACGTTGACAAATAGAACCACCCTGAAGTATGAGAAGAAAGACTGAACGACCAGAGTGATAATTATAAGAACGGCTATCAGGTTGAGGCTTTCGGCGAGGCGGCCCTCACTGCCGGCGTTGACAAGTTCACCCAGAAGCCGTGGGAATACCAGGCTGGCCAGACTTGACACTATTAGAAACATAATGCCCGCGAAGAACTCAACCCTGAATGGTTTCATGAAACTGTAAAGACGGAATGCATTCTTCAGGCCTTCGAGGGTGATTTTTTTCTTTGGGACATCGTGGTAACTCTTCTTCATTGCGGTGACTGGTTAATTGCCTAAAGGATAACAACCATCTGAACCTTTGGTTGACAGAACCCCCCGGAAGATGGCTCAGCGCTAAATCTTAATATCGATAATATAGAAAAATACCGCCATAAAGTGTGAAATACTGCCTGCAAGCACAAAGAGATGCCATATAAGATGGGCATACCTGAATTTTGCGACCCTGAAGAAATAGATACCTATGGAATAACATACTCCGCCGATAATTATCCACAACCAGCCCATAACAGGCAGAGTTTTTATTAGAGGAACCAGGGCAACCAGCACGAGCCAACCCATCGATACATAAAGAATTATATAGAACAAGCTTACGCCTGCAGCATATTTCACGGGCCTCATCAGCTTAATTATAATTCCGGTAAGTGCCAGACCCCATTCAATGCCAAAAATCACCCATCCCAGCGGACCATGAAGTGATATAAGCGCCAGTGGTGTATAGGTTCCTGCTATTAGCATGAAAATCGCTATCTGATCCATTGTGAAGAAGAACTCCTTCGTACGACCTGCAGGCAGCCAGTGGGTGAACATTGATGAGAGGTAAAGAATTATGAGTGTTGCGCCGAAAATGGCCGTTGAAACTACATGCCAGGCGTTTCCGACTCTTGAAGAGTATACAACCATCAGAACCAGTGCTGCAACGCTGAGCAAGGCCCCTGCAAGGTGAGACAGGGCATTGGCAAGTTCCTCTCCTTTTGTAAACTTTTCTACCGCTTCTTTTGTATTATCCATAATAAATCAGCTGGTTTTAACCTGCTGTATCTTTCTCATTCTCAGGTTCAGGGGGGTTACTTCAAGGTACTCATCATCCCTGATATACTCCATAGCCTCCTCGAGTGAAAAAATCGTCTTGGGAGCCAGCCTGATATTATCATCTGAACCTGAGGCTCTCATGTTGGTAAGCTTCTTTCCCCTGGTAACATTAACTTCCAGGTCATTGTTCCGTGTGTGTTCCCCAACTACCATTCCCTTATAGACCTGATCCCCGGGTTCAATGAAAAAAGTGCCTCTGTCCTGCAGCCTGTCAATGGCATATCCTGTAGCCATGCCTGTGTCGAGTGAGACAAGCGATCCGTTCTGACGCTCCCTGAGGTCGCCCGCATAAGGCACATATCCCCGGAAGCGGTGATTGATTACCGACTCACCCGAAGTTGATGTAAGAAGGTTGTTCCTGAGTCCTATCAGTCCCCTTGCCGGTATCTCGAACTCAAGGTGCAGCATATCGGCTCTGGGTTCCATTATTTCGAGGGTTCCCTTCCTTTGAGTGACATAGTCAATTACTTTTCCTGAATGTTGTTCGGGCACATCAATAACCAGAGTCTCAAATGGTTCACATAAAACACCATCAATTTCCTTCATTATCACTTGTGGTTTACCCACCTGAAGTTCGTACCCTTCTCTTCTCATCGTCTCAATCAGAATTGAGAGGTGCAATACTCCCCTGCCATGGACAGTGAAACTATCTTCCCTGTCGGTTATCACTACCCTGAGGGCAAGATTCTTCTCTGTCTCCTTCACCAGCCGGTTGCGAAGGTGCCGTGATGTAACTAACTTCCCCTCCTTGCCATAGAACGGAGAGTTGTTGATTGTAAAGAGCATGCTCATTGTGGGCTCATCGATGGAGATGCGTGGCAGCTGTTCGGGACGCTCGGCATCGGCAATGGTATCACCTATCTCAAAATCGTCGAGACCTACCACGGCACATACATCTCCGCTTCTGACATGGCTTACTTTCTCACGGCCAAGCCCTTTAAAAGTATAAAGCTCCTTTATTCTGACCTTCTTTTTAACTCCGACCTTTTTGCAGAGTGTGTATTCCTCACCCTCCCTGATATCGCCTCTCAGTACCCTGCCAATTGCAATTCGCCCCACATAGCTTGAATAATCAAGGGAGGTAACCTGAAGCTGAAGTGTTCCGGGCTGGTACGGCGACTCATCAATCACGCTGAGTATTGTGTCAAGCAGAGGCCTGATGGTTCCGGTCGGTTCTTTCCAGTCTTTGCTCATCCATCCATGCTTGGAGGAACCGAAAAGCGTTTCAAAATCGAGTTGATCGTCAGTAGCGTTAAGATTGAACATAAGATCGTAAACATCCTGCTGCACCTCATCCGGTTTGCAGTTCTCCTTATCAACCTTATTCACCACAAGGATTGGCTTCAGACCAAGATTAATTGCCTTACCCAGCACAAAGCGTGTCTGCGGCATGGGTCCCTCAAGTGCATCAACAAGCAGCAGTACACCATCGGCCATTGTCAGAGTACGCTCAACCTCTCCGCCGAAATCGGCATGGCCAGGAGTGTCAATCAGATTGATTTTTACCCCATTGTATTCAACTGCTATATTCTTGGCCAGGATTGTAATACCTCTCTCCCGTTCAAGCTCATTACTGTCAAGTATCAGATCGCCGTGATCTGTCCTGTTGTCTATTGCATTGCACTCTTTTATTATACGGTCTACAAGAGTTGTTTTACCATGGTCGACGTGTGCAATTATTGCTATATTTCTTATCGATTGCATTCTCTTATTTATCAGGCCGCAAAAGTAATACTGTTGAATCGATTTGTTAGCATAAAGCATAGGAAATTAGTTTATAACAAAAAATTCATATATTTCGGCATAATTAAAACTGACAAGAATATGAAAAAGATGTTTCTTGCACTACTGACGGTGACACTTCTGCTGTCATGGACAGATGCTTACGGCCAGCTTAAGATCAAGGTTGGCGAGAAAGTCCCGGAGTGGGCTTTCCCTGATGCTGACAAAAAGGACTTTACCATGAACTCATGGGAAGGCAAGGTTCTTCAGATCAATTATGTCGATCCCGATGAATCAGACCTTAATGATGATTACAATGATTACCTTGACAAGGCTGTTGATATCGATAAAAGGATTGACAGGGATCATTTCAAGGGTTTTGGCATCGTTGACTGCAAATCGACCTGGAAACCGAATGGTCTTATCAGGATTATAGCTGGCAACAAGGCAAAAAAATATGATACTACAATTTTGTTTGACTATGATGGTGTGCTTCAGCAAAACTGGGGAATGCCGAAGGATAGCTACAGTGTGGTGATAGTAGATAAGAACAGGGTCTGCAGGGCAGTATACACGGGTAAGATAGAGTCTTCGGAATTTGAGAAGATCGTACAGTTGATAATAGAGCTCACCAAAGAGTAAGAAAAAGACCGGCTGCCGCCGGTTTTTTTTCATGAAAAAGATTCCCCGACTCCTGATTGTTGCCGGAACCGGACGCAAGGTCGGCAAGACCACTGTTGTCTGCCGGATAATAGAGAGTTTCCGCAAATGCAACATCACAGCGGTTAAGATCAGTAGCCATTTTCATGATCCTCAGGAGCACCTGAAGTTTATCCACCGTAATTCTGATTATGTAATCTGGGAGGAGATAAGCAGCACTGAGGACAAGGATTCTTCGCGTTTTCTTGCCGCCGGAGCCTTGTGTTCCTTCTATATTCAGGCAGAGAAGGATGCTTCAGTCATGGCCTTTGAGAAACTAATTGATCTTCTGCCACAGAGCGGACCTGTTGTTTGTGAATCCCCATCGCTGGCGAAAGGCATTATACCCGGTGCTCTGATAATAGTATCAGGTGATAAATCAGAAAGTAGCGAAAGCAGCGTCTATAGTAAAGAGAAAGACCTCTCTTTTCTGGAAGGGAGAAATAGTTACAAAATAAAAACATCAGAAATTGTTGAGGGGTTAGCCATTCCCCTGACACTAAATAATACCGGATTCTCAATAAAGGGATTGAAGAAACTGTAATGATATTATGCCATTACGCCCCCTCATCAACATCCTCTATATCGCAACATCCTCTATATCGCTGCCCAGTCTGGTTTTGATTCTCTGCAGGTCGTGCTTCAGTCCGGCCACGGTCTTAATAAGCTGTTTTTCGGGAATAACCGGGTCAGGAATTTCGGAACTTATGTAATTTACGAACCGCCATATCTCCTTCACCTCCGATATATGCACCTCATAAGGTTCATAGAGGGGATTCAATGAATAGAGTACCAGCCTGCCACCCTCACCTATCCTGTCCTCGACGATCTTGAATACGATGCCGTCGTCGAGCGTAAAGACTATGTACGCCTGTCCTGTCACAATATTATACCAGTCCTGCAGGAACTCCCCCGTAACCCACGATCCTTCAGGTATCGGAAGCATTGAATCGCCCGTGAGCTGGAAGGTGCGGTATTTCTTACTGTCGGAAAGGAAAGGCAGCCTGAATGCAGGCAACTCACTGATAAACTCAGGATCGGCATAGCCGGTTGTGTAACCGGCCTTGGCCTTTTCAGGTACCAGCTCGATGTTCTCGTTATTGGACTGATCGATGGTAGTAGCCAATACCCTCAGGTTGCTGCCCCTTACATAGGCATCATAGCCTCTCTCAAGCTCGCCAAGCTGACTCTCCGAGAGTTTTGTGATGTCTACTTTCAGAAGCGTGTCAACCGAAACATTGAAGTATGAAGAAAACGATACAAGCACCTCAATACCAGGTTCGGCAACGCCGTTCTCATACCCGCTGAGTGTCGACCGCTTAAGGCTCAGGCCCACTGAAGCCTCATCCTGCGTGCGCCCCCTCCTCTTTCTTAAAAATTTTATGTTGTCGGCAAAGTACATAATTATTTTTTTGATTATATTGTAATCATTAATTTGATTAATTTCTAATCAAATATAGAACAAACAAATTTAAACTGCAAGAAAAAAAGCTTTTTTTTCAGGGAACCGCAGGGAAAATGGATGAAACAAAGGTGAAAGCACAAAGAGGTGAAGATATGGAAAGGAACATTCTCACATCAGGAGGAGAGAGATCGGTACTGCATCTCGACCTGGATACATTCTTCGTTTCGGTAGAGAGGCTGGTTGACGGCAGGCTCAAAGGCAAACCTGTAATAATCGGGGGTATATCTGATCGCGGAGTAGTTTCAAGCTGCAGTTATGAAGCCAGAAAGTACGGGGTCAGGTCTGCAATGCCAATGAAGATGGCAATGCACCTTTGTCCTGATGCAGTCACAATAAGAGGTGACATGGAACTGTATACCAGATATTCCCGCGTAGTTACCGACATAATTGCAGAGAGAGCGCCGGTATATGAAAAGACTTCGGTAGATGAGCACTATGTAGATCTTACGGGGATGGACCGCTTTCACGGCTGCAGGAAGTGGTCGCACGAACTCAGGAGTTATATAATCAGAGAGACCGGCCTGCCCATATCGATCGGGCTGTCTGTAAACAAGACCGTGTCGAAGATCGCCACCGGTGAGGCCAAGCCAAACGGCGAGAAGGAAGTCGCAAGGGATATGATACTCCCCTTTCTCGACCCTCTTTCAATACGGAAAATACCGATGATAGGTGATAAAACATATCATCTGCTTCGTTCGATGGGTATATCTGACATATATACGCTCAGAAACATACCTCCGGAGATGCTGGAGGCACTTATGGGAAAAAACGGTACCGAGATATGGAAAAGATCTAATGGTATCGACAATGCGCCTGTAGTCAGCTATTCCGAGAGGAAATCGGTAAGCACCGAACATACATTCGAGAAAGACACTACTGACGTTGTGATGCTTAACCAGCTTATTGCCGGAATGGTAGAGAAGCTGGCCTATGAGCTCAGAAGGAAGGAGAAGCTGACATCATGCGTCACGGTCAAGATCAGGTACTCGAATTTTGACACCCACACCCTTCAGAAGCGCATAGCATATACATCGTTCGATCATGAGCTTGTCACCGTGGCAAAGGAGTTGTTCAGCAGGTTATACAGTCGTCGCATGCTCATACGGCTTGTAGGTGTCAGATTCAGCCATCTGGTAAACGGAGTGAGGCAGCTCGATATGTTTACCGACACACCTGAAATGGTAAACCTCTACTTGTCTGTAGACAGGATGAGAAAGCGGTTCGGCAAAAACGCAGTAAGCAAAGCCGTAAGCATAATGACAGAAAAGGAAAGGCATGAACGGGACTTGAAAATAATAGCTAATAACCTCAAAGAGAAACAGATGATAGAAGATCGTATTAAAAAGTATGTAGTTTTCCAGGGAAGATAGATGTTTATCAACTGTCACTCATATTACAGTCTGCGCTATGGCACAATGCCGGTGGAAGATATTGCCAGGGCGGCTGCCGCGAACGGTGAGGAATCGGTCGTGCTTACCGACATAAACAATAGCTCGGCAATGCCGGAATTTGTCAGGGAGTGCCTGAAGGCAGGCATCAGGCCCGCCGGAGGTATCGAGTTCAGAAGAGAGAACAAACTGCTGTATATAGCCATTGCACGGAACAATCAGGGATTCAGGGAAATTAACGAATTCCTCTCCCGGCATAACATTTCCGGAGAGCCTCTCCCCTTTCCTGCTCCCAGGTTCCGTCAGTGCTACGTCATCTACACTCTTACTTTATATCCTAAGCGTAAACTATTAGATAATGAAGTAATAGGAATCAGAATAAGTGAGGCCGGCAGGCTGCTTACGCTGGCCAAAGTCATCAGCCCCTCGTCAATGGTGGTGCTGCATCCGGTAACCCTGGCCTCCCCGAGTGATATGGAAATGCACCGCTGCCTGAGGGCTATTGACAACAACATACTGCTCAGCAGACTCGATGCCTCACAGCAATGCACTGCTGATGAATATTTTATATCCGGACAGGTGATTGCTGATCGTTTCAGCCGGTATCCGGAGATAATTAGCAATACGGCCCGGCTGATTGAAGATTGCAACATAGATTTTGACTTTGACAGACCCAAAAACAAGCAGGTATACTCTGCCAGCAAAACAGACGACAGGCTGCTGCTGGAGAAGCTTGCATGGGACGGAATGGCATACCGCTATGGAAAGAACAATGCCGAGGCTATACGCAGGGTCAGGCATGAACTTGACATCATAGACAAGCTTGGCTTCTCCTCATATTTTCTCATCACATGGGACATAATAAGATACTCGATGTCAAGAGGTTTCTATCATGTAGGCCGTGGTAGCGGTGCAAATTCTGTCGTAGCTTATTGTTTGAAAATCACCAATGTTAACCCTATTGATCTGAACCTTTACTTCGAGAGATTCATTAATCCGGCCCGCAGCACCCCTCCTGACTTCGATATAGATTATTCATGGAAGGAGCGCGACGAGGTAACCGATTACATATTCAAACGCTATGGAATGGAGCATACTGCCCTGCTCGGCACCATGAGCACTTTTCGGGGCAAGTCGATCGTACGTGAACTGGGCAAGGTGTACGGACTGCCGAAGGAAGATATCGACAGTCTTATAGACAACCCATCCTCCCCCATGAACAGGAGCGAAGTATCGGGGATGATCTTTAGTATGGGAGCCAAAATTGCCGACTACCCCAATATGAGAAGCATTCATGCCGGCGGTATCATTATCTCTGAAGAGCCGGTGACCTGCTATACCGCACTCGATTTACCGCCCAAGGGGTTTCCGGTGACGCAGTGGGATATGTATACCGCCGAGGAGTTATGCTATGAAAAGCTTGACATTCTGAGCCAACGGGGAATAGGTCACATAAGTGAGGCGGCATCAATCGTCTCCCGAAACCGTGGTGAGGATGTTGATGTACACGCCATCCAGAAGTTCAAGAACGACCCGCTTGTAAGAGAATATCTCAGGAATGGCGAAACCAAGGGATGCTTCTATATAGAGAGTCCTTCAATGCGGGGACTGCTCAACAAACTGAAATGTTCAGACTATATCACCCTGGTGGCGGCAAGTTCTGTCATCAGGCCCGGAGTTGCCAGATCAGGTATGATGAAGGAGTATATTCGCCGGTTTCATAATCCCAACAGCTTCAATTACATACACCCGGTCATGAAAGAACAGCTCGAAGAGACCTTTGGGGTAATGGTTTACCAGGAGGATGTGCTGAAGGTGTGCCATCATTTTGCCGGACTGGACCTTTCAGAGGCAGACACCCTCAGGAGGGCAATGAGCGGTAAGTTCAGATCAAAGGCGGAAATGCAGAAGATTGTCGACCGGTTCTTCTTCAATTGCCGGCAGCGTGGCTACCCTGAGGATATAACCAGGGAGGTATGGCGCCAGATTGAGTCTTTCGCCGGATATTCATTCTCGAAGGCACACTCCGCATCGTACGCCGTAGAGAGCTTTCAGAGCCTTTACCTCAAGGCCCGCTACCCACTCGAATTCATGGTGGCAGTTATCAATAACTTCGGAGGCTTCTACCGCACATGGGTTTACGTACACGAGGCGAAAAGATGGGGAGCAGGAATCAATCTGCCCTGTATCAACAAAAGCACATACACAACCACTATATATGAAGCTGACATATACCTGGGTTTCATTCATATATTAAATCTTGAGAGTAAGCTGGCGTCCTCCATTGAGTCCATAAGGAGCAAAGGGGGAGATTTTACAGGACTCGATGATTTCATCATGAGGAGCGGTGCCGGAACAGAGCAGGTAATACTTTTGATCAGGGTCGGGGCATTCAGGTTTACGGGCAAGACAAAGGCGGTACTTCTTTGGGAGGCTCATATGCTTGTAAACGGCAAAAACGGTTCACAGGTTCCGACCCTCTTCTCCCCTGCCGTCAGGAAGTTCAGATTGCCCCGGCTGATAACCGGGCAGCTTGAAGATGCCTATGATGAAACTGAGTTGCTGGGGTTTCCTGTTTCAATGAGCTGGTTTGATATGCTGGTAACCCGGTTCCGTGGTGAAATAATGGCTTCTGAAATGCTTAGTCATTCAGGCAGGAAAGTAAGAATGGCAGGCCATCTGGTAACCGTCAAGTATATAAAAACGGTGAAGAACGAGTGGATGAATTTCGGCTGTTTTATCGATTCTGAAGGCAACTACTTCGACACAACCCATTTTCCCTCATCACTGAAGGATTATCCATTCCGGGGGAGCGGCACGTATCTTATTATGGGCAAAGTGACTGAGGAGTTCGGTTATCCGTCGCTGGAGGTCGAAAAACTGGCAAGGCTTCCTGTTATGCCTGATCCGAGATATTAGTAGCATCATCACCGCTATTTAAATGATGCGAAAACGCTCTGGCAGTGTCAGTAACGCCAAGTCCGGTCATCCTGTATACTGAAATTTCAGACAGGCGTTTCATCCTTTTAAACCCCGACATCCATAACAATATTATGAGCGGAATAAAAAGAATAAGGTAGATCGATTTTCCTGCCATAAGAAGAAAGTCATATGCTCCATGCCAGAGAAATGGATAAACAAAAGCCAGAACGAGCTGCCTTTTCCTTTCTTGAGTATAGAATTTTGCCAGTCCGAAATGATATCCCATGGCGATACCAAAAATTGCATGGGCAGGAACAGCAGTAAACGCTCTTAGCAAGCCAACCTGATAGCCGCCCTTATACACATATAGAAGGTTCTCAACCGCCGCAAATCCCAATGATATGAAAACAGCATACATAATGCCATCGAACTTTTCATTAAAATCCCGTGATCTCCATATCAACAGCATAAAAGCCAGGTATTTGAATCCCTCTTCCGTAAAGGAGGCGACTACAAACGCATGGTAGAAGTGATAAAATATACCATCAACTCTTCCTGAAAACAACATAAGAAACCTCTCCACGGCTATAACCGGGGGAACTATCAGTAATCCGGCCGTCAAAGCCAGCAACAGCCTCCCGACCGGTTCCTTTTCATACTTATCCCGAAAAAAAACATAAATGGCAATTATCAATACCGGTGCGAGTGAAACAAACAGAAGGCTCCTGATCATAATAGTGGATGAATTATCATAATTACTGTTCCGTCCTTGTAGCTCTTGAAACTCCCTTTATCAGTCGTATCTTTCTAATCAATCCGTTCAATATGTTAACATTAGGAATTGTCAACTGTATTATGCCTTCAAACAGACCGTCGTTCATGCTGTAATTAAAGCTTCTGACCGTCACTTTCTGCTTATTCAAAATATCGGAAATCCTGGAAACAATACCTATATCCTCAATGCCTGAAACCTTGACTGATGTAACAAATGCCTGACTCTGCCGTGATTCTGTCCAACGAGCCGGCAATATGCGATAGGGATACCGCGAGATCATATTATCTGCATTGGGACATGCTGTCCGGTGTATCTTAATTCCTTCAGTTATAGTTACAAAGCCGAATACAGCATCACCATATACAGGATTGCAGCATTTGGCAAGTTTATAATCTATCCCTTCAACCCTGTTCTCAATTATCAGGTAATCAGCATAGGCTGGTTCGGAAACCTGTACAGGCCCTTTATCGGGAAAGGATTGAACGGCCGCCTGTGGTTTTGCAGATTCTTCTGAAAGATTAATTAGATATTCCTTAAGTCCAAGCAGATCAATATCTTCATTACTGATCCCGACATAGAGATCCTGAGCATTTTTCAAGTCATACCTTTCCATGAGGCTGTTTACGGCTGTGTCTGAAAAGTTTATCTTCCAGTTCTTCATTCTCCTCATCAGGATCTCTTTGCCTTTAGCTGCCGCCGTTACCCTTTCCTCATTCAATGCCTGCTTGATTCTTGTCCTGGCTTTACCGGTTACGACTATGGAAAGCCAGTCTCTTTTTGGCTTCTGATTTTTGGCTGTGATCACTGCAACCTGATCACCATTTTTTAAGGTATATTTTAGTGATACATTTTTACCATTAACCTTAGCACCAACACATCTGGAACCAACCTCTGTATGAATGTCAAAAGCAAAATCGAGTATAGTAGATCCTGCAGGCAGCTGCCTCAGTTCCCCTTTGGGCGTAAAGACAAATACCTCATCGGAGTAGAGATCTGACTTCACCTGATCGATAAAGGTGTCTTCCTCTCCGGCTGATGATTCAAGAAGTTCCTTCATCTTCTGCAACCATGCCTCGGGGCCTCCCCTTTCTCCTTTGATTCCCTTGTAGCGGTAATGAGCAGCAAGTCCCCTCTCCGCTATCTCATCCATCCTCCTGCTTCGTATCTGGATCTCTACCCATTTTCCGCGCGGGCCTATGACAGTTGTGTGCAGTGATTCATAGCCATTTGATTTGGGTACCGAGATCCAATCACGCAGGCGACTCGGATTTGGTTGATAAATATCTGTTAATAAAGAATATACCTGCCAGCAATCTGCCTTTTCCCTCTCAGGAGGCGAATCGAGTATGACCCTTACAGCAAAAATATCATATACCTCCTCAAACTCCACCCCCTGTTTTTTCATCTTCTGCCAGATCGAGTGAATTGATTTTGTTCTGCTTTTAATAGTATAGCTAATTCCTGTATTATCAAGCTTCTCCCTGACGGGTGTGGTGAACTCCTTGATGAGCCTGTTACGCGAAGAGCTTGTCTGCTTTAGTCTGACTTCAATATGATCATAATCATAAGGCTCAAGATACTTCATGGAAAGATCTTCCATTTCAGACTTCATATTATAGAGGCCGAGACGATGAGCCAGTGGAGCGTAGAGGAAATATGACTCCGAGGCAATCTGAAGCTTCACATTTTCATCAGCTCTTTCAAGATTCCGCACCTCGTCGAGCCTCTCTGCCAGTTTAATCAGAATTACCCTGACATCATCAGCGAGACTCATCAGTAGCTTCCTGAATGCCTCTGCCTGGTTTACTGAACTCCTGATCTCAACTGCGTTTATCTTCCGTATGCCATTGAGGATTAAGGCTACCTGCCGCCCAAAGTTTACAGAAACCCATTTTTCAGTAAGCTCATGATAACCGGTCGCGCCATGCATTACAGCCGCAATTGTGGAACTGGCACCCAGATTCATCTCCGCTGCCACAATTCTTGCTACAGATAATGCATGTATGACCGGACTAACCCCGGTTATGCTTTTCTGCCCTTCACAGGCCTTTATGGCGACGTTGAGGGCTTTTCTTATACGTTTAACATCCTGTGCAATTAAGCCACCGGAAGCCCTTAGAAGGCTTCTGTAGCTATTGTTAACGCTCTGTCCCGTACTATTCTCCATCTGATTTTCTCCACACCGGCGTCCCCCGGCTTTTCCGGAGGAATGCAACTATCCTTCATGGAGCCTTAACAGCCATGAAGGATAGTGGAATTTACCAATTACTTACCTGAAGCTTACACCCAGTCCAGCTGTAAAAACGTTATACTGTGACCTGGTATAATCTGCATGTATAGTAAAAACGGCGAATTTAAACCTGAAACCCAGGTTGGCCCGTAATCCGGAAAAGTCCTCAATATCTATTCCCATGATATCGGTAACTACACCTGCATCATTATAGACAACAGATGGTGGCAGGTTGGTATCATCAACCGAAGGAAGAGGAATGTTACCGACAACATCCACCACAGTCCTGCTGCTTGCATATCCCAAACCTCCATACAATGTAATCATCGGAAGATTGAATGATCCAATCAGGCTGGCATTCCATCCTTCTACGATTCCGGCAATCTTTTGCCCGGAAAAGTCTTCAAATGTATAGTTTTCATAATCAGCGTATGAGTCAGGATAAATATCAAGGCCAATATTGCTATTGAGTCTGGTATATCCTCCGAAAAGAGAAACGTCGAAGGGCAATAATTTGTTACCGGGGATATATTGCATTATGCTATGCATAAGACCTACCCCCCACATACTTACATCAGACTCATCGATGGGTATCTTTGGTACGAACCTGATCTTAATTTCAGAATTCAGGGGAAGACCGATGCCAACCTGGGCCATCGGGACCGGTACGAACCTCAGGCCGGTTCCAGCCGGAGAGCTTAATCTTGCCAATTCAACGTCATATCCACTGACACTACTCATGTAGTGGAGTGTCGGACCATCATTGCGCGAGCCTGCAATAGTTGGGGCAATTGATGGACCTGACGGGTCAACAAGCGTAAGATGTTCGAATCCCAGTGATGCCAGATCAAAAGTGGTTTCACTCTTAGGTACCAGACCGGCATTTACTGTGAAAGTTATATCAAAACCTCCAAACTTATGAGGTTTTGCAGTGTTATACCAGCCTCCGCTGAAACCGGCTCCAAAAGCTTTGGCCCATGGAGATACGTAGGCCTCAAGCAATTTCATTCCATCGTTGATGCCTCCTTTGAGGAATTCTCCTTCCAACTGCCCGTAAAGAGAGATGTTAAGAAAGAATAACAAGGCAAATATTGCCGGGAATCTTGCG
Source organism: Bacteroidales bacterium (assembly GCA_046484805.1). Classification (GTDB taxonomy): domain Bacteria; phylum Bacteroidota; class Bacteroidia; order Bacteroidales; family VadinHA17; genus SLNP01. The sequence continues at coordinate 2,961 of JAWOIF010000093.1, read as the reverse complement.
ATCTGATGCTTTTTCATACTTTTTAGCTTTTTGTTCTAACTTTATGTTGACGCATAAATATAGACAAAAGCTATTGAATACTGGTTGCATCGTCTTATTACTTTTTTATATCCTGCTTCCGGTCTATCTTTTCCAGATTTTCAAGCTGCTCTATTCCCATGCTCTTTGAAAGAGCTGAAATGCTCTTCAGGTCTATATCGCCCCTTATTGATATAAGTGCATTTGATTCCCCTCCCGAAACCATAATCAATTCACTTATCCTGTTCCCACTCTCTTTTATCATGAACTTAACAATGTCAGCACCTTCCCTTATAACCATGAGTTCCTCATAATCCCTGAAATAATTACTGCCACCAAGTTCATTGTACAGATTTACGGTCTTGTTGATAACGGGGTCATCGATTGATAAGATCCTGATTGCCGTCAGTCTGCCGACAAGGTCATTAACCTCCTGTTCTTCCTGTGAGAGATCAGAAAAGAGTTTAAGCATTCTTCCGGAGATATAGACTGTAGTTATGCCATCCTTTCCGGAATACTTTTCAAATAAATCGTCTATCGGACTCCTTTGCGCATTTGCAGTCATAGCAACTGTCAGCACAATCATCATGAATAATACAGTTCTTTTCATATTCATTTACCTTTTATCTTCAATGTCAGTTCCTAATCTTCCATAAATATCCTCTACCACGTTAAACCCCTTCCTTAAATACCTCCCGGTTGATTCAACGGTTGTCATCCCATCTGCGGCCCTGTTAATCGATTCAAGGTTTGTAAGCGCCGATGTACCCCTGTTCATCTCCGAGGAGATTTTATGAAGAACCCTTACTGTCTCGGCGTATGCGAGCTCTGGAGAACTGAAGGTATCATCAGGTTCATTACTTTTTCCGGCCAGAAACCATATTGATACAGCAAGAAATAATGTAGCCGCAATCCCGGAGATTGACCAATACATCTGCCTGAAACTGGTTCTTCCTTTCTGCTTTCCGCCACTTCCGAGTTTTTTTATTATCTCCTTTTCAAAGCCGGGGGCAGGCTCATAATCTGCTGACATCCCGACAAGCGAACATACTACTTCCCTGTCAGCCTCATACTCTTCCGGCAGGTCATCAGACAACAAATACTCCATAAGGACCCTCTCTTCGGTCTCAGAAGTTAAACCGTCATAGTACTTCCCGAGCAGTCTTTCTAAATTCACATCCTTCATATTCAACTCTCCTATATTCATCTCTTATCATCTTTCTGGCGCGACTCACTGTAACCCTCACATTATTAATATTCTGGTTGAGAGCCACAGCTATCTCATTGTAGCTATGACCCTCAATATCCCTCCATCTAATTACCTCTGCGTAATTTGGTGGCATTCTCTCCAGGATAGCAACGATGATCTCGCCCGTTTCTGTTGCCCTCAACACCTCAAATGGTGTTGGCAGGTCATCAGTAGCTGAATGTGCAGAATCATTACCAACCGGAATTTCAAGTCTCCTTTTTCTGACTACATCAAGGCAATGATTCCTGACCACTGTAACCGCCAAAGCTTCAACGCAATCATATTCTCCAAGCCGTATCTTCATTCTCCAGAGTTTCAGAAAGGTTTCCTGAACTGCATCTTCCGCATCCTCCTTCCTGCGGAGAATGCGGAATGCAACTGAATAAAGCCTGCGGGCACTTTGTAATACAATATTTTCAAATTCCTTCTCTGACATCACAATCCGCAATTACTGCGGGATCTTAATATTCAGGCCAGTGCCCTCACTATTTGTACCTTATATGATCACTTCCGCCATGATTCATATCGGATGAAAGCTTCTTTATGTCATCAGCGCTCATTCTGCCCTTGATCTGAATCAGGGCATGATCATTGCCTCCTACAACCATTAGGAACTCGGTAAACATATCTCCTTCAGCCCTGACAAGTATCTTCGCCTGGTCACCACTACTATTGATATCCATAAACTCTTCATACAGAGAACTGTCAATATCCTTAATGACGCGATTGTAAAATCCCTCATCAGACTGCCTGCTGTCATCGAGTGCCAGAATTCTTATCCTTGATATCGAAGATGCCAGAAACGCAAGCTCCTCATCCTCTTTGTCAAACATTGCTGCCAGCTTCAAAAGACCACCGTTAATATTAACGGTAATATATCCGCTTTTACCTTTATAGCTGTCAAATATGGCATCAACCGTTCTCTGTCCTGACAGAGTCAATACCATTGAGCTTAACATAATTGTCCAGATTATCCTTTTCATGACTGTGTTTGTTTATTGGTTAATAAATCCTTTTCCTAAAGACGGATGAATATGGAATTCATTACAATAAACAGAAAAAAAAAGTGCATTATTATATAAAAAGATTGATAATCTGATGTTTAAAGGATCTATTTAAGAGGCGAATCCGGTTCTCTGGCCATCTCATTATAGTAAACCTTGTCGACAATATCAGGTATAATCCTCTGAAAAATGGCCGTAAAACGACCTTCCCATGTAAGGTGTTTATTGCGTTTTCTCTTCTTGATCCCCTTTAATATCCATCTGGCAACGTATTCGGGGGAATCCATGTTGTTTTCATCCCGGGGCGAATCCTTTTGCTCGGTACCATCTGCCTTAAGAGCATTATATCGGATATCTGTGGCGGTAAAGCCTGGTGATATTATCATCACATGCAGACCCTTTTTCAAATTCTCAATCCTGATGGTCTCGAGAAATCCGTGCATTGCAAATTTTGAAGCGGAATATCCGGTTCTTCCCGGCAAGCCATGAAAACCGGCAATAGACGAGACACCTACCAGGGAGCCTCTGTTTGCCACAAGATAAGGAAGTGCATATTTGGTACAATAAACTGTTCCCCAGAAATTAACATCCATTAGTCGGTGCAGTACAGAGAGATCAACATCATTGAAGAGTGCCCGCATAGATATTCCGGCATTATTGATCAGAATATCTATTGTTCCGTATTTACTG
>JAWOIF010000038.1:0-5795 GCA_046484805.1 Bacteroidales bacterium | reverse complement strand
ACTATGGGCCAGTTTGAGGCCAATCCCTCGAGATACATCGGGGCGAAGTAGAGAATGGCAGCGCTGACCGAAGCAATAATCGGGAACCCCACCCCGGGGGTCTGCAGTTCGAAGTAGATACCTCCGATTATCACCAGAATAAGCAGGCTTGAGACGACCGGATTCACTAGAAGCTGAATTAAAATCTCCAGTGCAGTAGGCTTGAATTCATACATTTGATAGTCTTCGATACCCGCCCTTTCCAGCAACTCGGCAACCGTTGAGACCTCCCCCTCGCAGAATCCGTACCTGACTGCTTCCTGGGCTGTAAGCGTCAACACCTGTCCGGTGTCGATTACTCCGGCCACGTAAATTCTCGGGTCCACCATCGCCTGGGCAATATCGGGGTCGCGGTGCCACACCCACGTGGTATCACCGTTCGTCACAACCGGCTTCTTTCCGTGTGCCTCGGCAGTAGATCTCATCATACCGCGCATAAATGACTGGTATTTGTCGGGAACCTGGGCACCTGTCTGATCGACAACCGTTGCGGCGCCAATGGAGCCTCCCGGTCTCATGTAGATGCTGTCGGCAGCTATCGATATGAGAGCCCCTGCCGAAATCGCCTGATTATCAATGAAAACCAGCACCGGAATCTCTGAATTGAGTATTTTCGTCCGGATAGAGTCAGCGAAGTCGACCTGGCCGCCATAGGTATTCATGTGTATCAGTATATAGTCTGCACCCTTCTCGCGGGCCTCCTCGAAACTCTTTTTGGTGGTCCTCCAGATGGGGGCAGCTATCATCTTCTTTATATCGAATTTGTATATGACGGTGGTCTCCTCCTGTGCATCAGCCGTCAGGGGTATTGCTGCCAGCAGCAGAGATGCCATAAATAGTGTTATTGCTCTCATATAAGTATTGGGTTTAATGATTTCATGTATTCCATAAACAGCTCAAGCGCTTTTTTCTTGGGTTCATCGTACGGGTAATCGATATTGGTGGTGAGGTATTCGATTATATCCCCGGCTTCAGGATATTTCAGGCGATTCATCTCGGCAACGGCAGCCTCCTTGTTTTGAAGACCCAATTCGAGGGATTTATTGAATGTCTTAACAAACTCCTTATCGGGCTTATTGACCGCTACCCAGCAGGCAAACGCAAAGGGGAGTCCGGTCATTATATTCCACTCGTGTGCCAGGTCGTAGCCATGGTCAAAACGGTTTTCCATACCGAAGCACTGGTCGCCGATAATCACAATACCTTCTTTTTTGCCAATTAATGAGTAGTCGAACTCCCTTCCGGGATTCATCCACCTGAACTCCTTTTTCCAGTGATACCGGGCCAGAACCCTTGCCAGATTAACCGATGTGACTGACCGGTGGTCGAGCCAGACCGTCTCAATATCTTCAATCGTACTATTGCTGAACAGCATTACAGTTCGCACCCGCCCCCTGGTTCCCACACAATAATTACCTATAATAACAGGATTCTGCAGAGAGGGGATGGCAGCTACCGGAACGAGGCCTATGTCGGCGGCTCCGGCGGTGAGCCTGGCTGCGATGCCTGCAGGGTGGTCGAACCCGATCTCAATGAGCGATGAGACAGGACCGTGAACCAGACCCCAGTTCATGGGATAACTGTTTGCGTATTTTACCGTTGAGACCCTGATTTTGTTCATGATTGCAAGTATGTTCAGCGGCCCTGAAAGCCTCCGCTAAATTACAGGTTTTAATTTTTGTACACCGGTCTAAAAGACTATTTTTGCGATGTATTGTTATAACAAACGTAAATAACTTCTGTTTGTGATGGAACTCAGTTTTTTGACTGCAATTTCGCCTGTCGATGGCAGGTACCGCGGAAAGGTGTCGGAGCTGGCAAAATACTTTTCAGAATTTGCCCTGATGAAATACCGGCTTATCGTTGAAACAGAGTATTTTATTGCTCTCTGTGAGGCCGGAATCAAAGGGGTTGATGATTTCGACAGCGGGATGTTTGGCTTTTTGAGGGATATGGCGCTGAATTTCACTGTCGCCGATGCTGAGCATATCAAGCAGATTGAAAAGACCACCAATCATGACGTGAAGGCTGTGGAGTACTTTATGAAGGAGAAGTTTCGCGAGACCGGATTGCAGAAATGGTCTGAATTCATTCACTTCGGACTGACATCGCAGGATATCAACAATACCGCAATACCGCTCTCACTGCGCGATTTCATGGATGATGTCTATAAACCCCAGCTCTTTGAACTGCGCGAAAAGATAGCCGGACTGGCAGATGAGTGGAGAGATATTCCGATGCTGGCGCGCACGCACGGGCAGCCTGCATCGCCGACGAGGCTGGGCAAGGAGTTTGAGGTTTTCGTGGCCCGGCTCGACGAGCAGACCAAATATTTCAACTTCATACCTTTTTCTGCAAAGTTTGGCGGAGCCACGGGTAATTTCAACGCTCATGTGGTTGCCTATCCCGATGTCGACTGGGAAGGTTTTGCCGATGACTTTGTTAATGATGTGCTGGGACTGAGCCGTTCGCGGCCCACAACGCAGATAGAACACTACGATAATCTTGCCGCCCTTTTTGATAATATGAGGCGGATAAACACGATATTGGTTGATATGGCCCGCGATATCTGGACCTATATTTCGATGGACTATTTCGGGCAGAAGGTGAGGGCCGGTGAGGTGGGATCATCGGCGATGCCCCACAAGGTGAATCCGATTGATTTCGAGAATGCTGAGGGAAACCTGGCGATGGCCGATTCGCTCTTGATGTTCCTTGCTACGAAGCTGCCGGTGTCGAGGTTGCAACGCGACCTTACCGATTCGACTGTTTTGCGCAATATCGGCGTTCCGCTCGCACATACACTGATTGCTTTTGGTTCCCTCATGAAAGGGCTTGATAAGATGGTAGTTAACGGAGAAAAGATTGAGGAGGACCTGGCGGGTAACTGGGCGGTGGTGGCTGAGGCGCTGCAGACGATTCTGAGGCGCGAGGGGTACCCCGAACCGTATGAGACGCTGATGCGGCTGACGCGCACAGGTGTGAAGATTACGAGGGATACGATCAATGCGTTTATTGACGGCCTTGACGTTGATGAGGATGTGAAGGAGGAGATGCGGTCGGTGACTCCTTTTAACTATACCGGCTTGTAAACTGCAGATTCTGAGATGGATAATATACGCACCCTGCTGAAGTTCATATCGCCTTACAGATGGCAGGTAATCAAGAATTTCCTATTCAATATTCTGAGCGCTGTTTTTGCGCTGTTTACCCTGACGATGGTGGTGCCGTTTCTGCAGGTGCTGTTCGATCAGGTTGCCCCGGCGGGTCATCCGGGCGATTTTGAGTTTAGTTTTGCATACCTGAAGCAGGCCCTTGATTACTATTTCTTTGCATTTATAGAAAAGCACGGTCCGCTGCGGTCGCTGCTGCTGGTGGGTCTGCTGGTTATGGTTGCCAGCCTCTTCAAGAACGGATTTATTTTCCTTGCCAACAATAACATGGCGTTTCTGAGGGCTGGAACCGTCAGGGACCTGCGCAGGAGGATCTACACCAAGGTGCTGAGGCTTCCGCTAAGCTATTTTACCGAAGCCAGGAAGGGAGATGTGCTTACCCGCATGTCGAATGACGTACAGGAGATCGAGACTTCGGTGATGGCGTCGCTGACGATGCTTTTTCGCGACCCCTTCTATATCATTATTTTTCTGGTGTACCTGTTTTCGATAAGTTTTCAGCTGACGTTCTTTGCGCTGCTGATGCTGCCCTTCAGCGGATGGTTTATCAGCAAGATCAGCAGGACGCTGCGGTCGGCGAGTTTTATCGGACAGCAGCACCTGGGGCGCCTGCTGTCGATAGTTGAGGAGACGCTTACCGGTCTGCGGATAATCAAGGGTTTCAACGCCGAGAATAAGATGACTTCGCAGTTTTCCGAGTCAAATGAGAGGTATGCTAAGGTATTCAGGAGAGTTACACGTAAGAATTACCTGGCCTCTCCGCTTAGTGAGTTCCTGGGTACGGCTGTTGTGATGGTGCTGATGTATGTGGGCGGAACGATGGCAATGAAAGGTTCTGGTTCGCTGACACCTGACAGGCTTATTGCCTTTATTCTGGTCTTCTCACAGATAATACAACCGTCGAAGGCGATTACGGGTGCATGGTTTGCCATTCAGAAAGGGATGGCATCGGTTGAGAGGATCAATCATGTACTGGAGGCAGAGGACAGGATAGTTGAAAGGGAGAATGCACTTCCGGTTACCGGATTCAATGATTCAATAGAGTTCAGGGATGTGACCTTTGCATATAATCACGAACCGGTTCTGCGTAATATCAATCTGAAGATCGGGAAGGGGCAGACACTCGCAATTGTGGGCAAGTCGGGAGGGGGGAAATCGACGCTGGTGGATCTGATTCCCAGATTTATGGATGTTGATGCAGGCTCTATACTTATTGACGGGATTGATATACGCGACCTGAAGGTTAAGGATTTGCGCAGCTTGATGGGTATTGTGAGTCAGACGCCTATACTATTCAATGCATCGTTTGCAGAGAATATTGCCTTCGGCGTTGATGAGTACACGCCTGAATCGGTTGAGCAGGCAGCCCGAATTGCCAATGCCCATGATTTTATTATGGAGAATGATGAGGGCTATGAATACCTGGTGGGAGAGGGAGGCAACAAGCTGAGCGGCGGACAGCGGCAGAGGGTAAGCATTGCCCGTGCCATAATGGCCAATCCGCCCATACTTATACTCGATGAGGCGACCTCATCGCTTGACACCGAGTCGGAGAAGCTGGTTCAGGATTCCATAATAAGGCTTATGGAGAACCGGACCTCTATAGTGATAGCACACAGGCTTTCGACAATACAGCATGCCGATTTCATAGTTGTTATCGATGAGGGCCGTATCGTTGAGAGAGGTACCCATGAACAGCTGCTATCCATAGAGAACGGTGTCTATCGCCGGCTGCATCAGATGCAGATGTTTTGAAATGATTTCTTCAGTGATTTGAAGTTGGAGTCTCAAATTCTCTTGGTTATCAGTTAGAAATAAAGTGTGCTACATGTAATTGCATGGGACTGTTTCGGTTTTATTGTTGCAGAATAAATGTGCCGTAAAACATTTTTTTTATTTTTGAGCGGTAAATAGAATGAATTTAGGGTCTCTTTGCTTTGAATAGTATTATTTTAATCAAGGCTGATTCTGATGCTTCAGTAAATTTTAACAGGCATATCAGACATTGAAGGACCAAAGCAGAATTATATTGCTGACAATTAAACTTTCTATACAGGCATTCTCTGAATTTGCACATGAATAGTGAAATAAAGATTAATCAGGGCGATGAAGCCGTATTTAAAGCTTTGTTTCATAAATACTACAAAAGTCTTGTACTATTTATCAGTAAATTTAATATAAGTCAGCCTGAATCAGAAGATATTGCCCAGGAGGTGTTTCTCAAGGTATGGCAAAGAGAACTTTCCTTTCCAAATGAAGTAGCGTTCAAGGCATATATTTATAAATCAGCCAGGAACAGAGTCCTTAATCTGTTGGAACATCTTTCAGTCAGGAACCGGTCAATGAATGACATTATTGAAAAATCACAAGGCGCCATCGCGTATCCCGCTATTGATGATGTTAAAAAACCAGCGTTTCAGGGCGATGAGTAATGCCGATGCCATTGTTGAACGGGGGTGCAGTGAGGCGTCCATGAAGGTAGTCTTGTGGGTTCCATGCTCAGCGATGTGCGCAAATGAGTTTAGCCTTGTCAGCCTATGATCCGCAAGGTGGCGAAGGCCAAAATCGGCTTGAATATGCGCT
>JAWOIF010000006.1:0-9714 GCA_046484805.1 Bacteroidales bacterium | reverse complement strand
GCTGCGGCGTCAAGCTCATGCGCGGTTCGGCCTGCTGGAATCTGGTGCAACGCACGCCCGATAGCTGGGATTTCACCGAGCCGGACCATCAGCTCGCCTTGCTCGACCGCCACGGCATCGCCTTCGAGCCCAGCTGATGCGCCTGTCATGCCCGGTATTAGAGAAAGATTTTCGGTTCCGCCAAGACCGTTAGACACTGCCCACCCTGCAAAATCATCCCAGACCATACCTGTTCCTACTGTTACAATTACTTTATTATCAATGGTTTGATCGGTTTTTATGCCGGTGATGAGGGGGTGGATGATGAGCCCTTCGTAGTCGCGGGTAAACAACAGGTTGCTGCCGCCGCCAAGGATCAGGACGGGGCTGTTTGCGGTCATACCTGAAGAGATGAGTTTGATTGCCTCCTGTTCGGTTTTGATTGTCGCAAACCGTGATGCTTTTGCTGCGATTCCGAAGGTGTTGTGCTGCTTCAGGTTGTGGTTTTCCGAAATCATTACTGCTGTTTTGCGCAAAGGTAAAACTTTCCGGCTTGCTTTCTGTTATTATATTTGCCGGGTTGGCTGTTTTATTTGTTATATGAAAATGAAGGAGTTTTTTTTGAAATACAGAGTGGTGATTCTTTTTACCGTTGCCGGTCTGACAGGGGGCTTCCTGTACTGGAAATATATCGGGTGTCTGTCGGGCACCTGTCGTATAAAGTCGGTATGGTATATGAGCACCCTTTACGGAGGGATAATCGGTTACCTTGCCGGTGATATAATCGTTAGCATTGTCAGGTGGGCGAGAAAGCGACGGAAGTCAGGAAATGAGTAGTTGCTGTTTATATGTTTTGCAATCAGTTTTTGCAAAGATTTAAGGGATATTTGTAATTTGCGGTCTGAAGACCAAAAACTCAAATAATCCTGGAAAAATGAAAACCAATCGCAGAGATTTTCTTAAGACAGCAACTGTTGCCGGAGCCGGAGCAGTGGCGGCGCCTGCATTGACAGGCTGTACAGCCGGTGAGAAAAAATCTAATCTTCATGAAATAAAGGAGGCTGCCGGGCGCACTTTTCGGCAGAGGTTTAATATGTGCGGATATTCGGCTGAACCTCTTGAGAAAGTCCGGGTTGGATTCATCGGGCTGGGCGACAGGGGCAGCGGGGCGGTAACCCGCATGATAAGGATTGAAGGTGTTGAGGTTACTGCACTTTCAGATTTGCGTCAGGCTGCGGTTGACTTTTCACAGCGCGACCTTCAGCGCTTCGGGCTTCCTGCGGCCAAGGAGTTTGCCGGTGATGACCTTTCATGGAAAGGCCTTTGCGAAATGGAGGAGGTTGATCTGATTTATATCTGCACCCCATGGGTATGGCATACCCCTATGGCTGTATATGCCATGGAGCATGGCAAGCATGTTGCAGTTGAGATACCTGCGGCGAGGACGGTTGATGAGGCATGGCAGCTTATCGAGACGTCGGAGCGGACCCGTAAGCACTGCATGATGCTCGAAAACTGCTGTTACGACTTTTTTGAGATGCTGACTCTTAACATGGCCAGGCAGGGGATGTTTGGCGACCTGATACATGGTGAAGGGGCTTACATACATAACCTGATGGGCTATAATTTTAAGAAGCCGATCGCTGATCGTCAGGGTGACGGAGCCTATACCGGTATGTGGAGGCTTAAGGAGAACGCCGAAAGGAACGGAAGTCTTTATCCGACTCACGGTCTGGGCCCCATTGCCCAGATGATGAATATAAACCGCGGCGATCAGATGGAATACCTGTCATCGATGTCAACCAATGACTTTGGCATGCTCGAAAGGGCCAATGAACTTGCTGCAACCGATGATTTCTATGCTGAATTTGCCAACCGCAGTTACCGTGGCAATATGAATACCACGCTTATCAGGACGGCCCTTGGAAGGACAGTGATGGTTCAGCACGATGTAACCAGCATAAGGCCATATTCACGCATTCACATGATAAGCGGTACTCTCGGGATGGCCGTTAAGTATCCTTCGCAGAGGATTGCACTGGGACACTCGTGGGTCAGCAATGAAGAAATGGAAATACTGCGTGAGCAGCACGCTCCTGAAATTATTAAAAGGGTAGGGGATATGGCAAGACAGGTTGGCGGCCATGGTGGTATGGATTTCATAATGGACTGGAGGCTCATTGACTGCCTGCGCAACGGATTGCCGGTTGATCAGGATGTGTATGATGCCGCGCTCTGGAGTGTAATAGCCCCGCTGAGTGAATGGTCGGTAGCCAACAGGTCGGCTTCAATCGATATTCCTGATTTCACCTGCGGTTCGTGGAAGACAAACAAACCTCACGAGATCAACCTTGAAAGCGGTGGTAACACCGGCATACTTCAGCTACAGAGAACAGGAGGCGCGCGTCAGCTTGAAGTGGGATAGTAGTTACTAATACCCGGACGCCTGTCCGTCTTTTCTTGACTCGGAGGCTCCGTAGAAGACCCTGTTTTTTTCGTCCCACATAATAGCCTGGTAACCCCCGTAGCTTCCAAGTCCCCACTGTATTCTATGTCCTTTTCTCAGCAGTGACTGAATCTCTTCCCATCTGAATCCGCTCTCGAGGTACAGTGTACCGCCGTCGGTCATTATGGCTCCGGTTGGTGATGATGAACCGGCATGGAATATTCTTGGGGCATCACCTGCCTCCTGCAGGTTCATCTTGAAGTCGATCAGGTTGACTACTATCTGGACATGACCCTGGGGCTGCATGTCGCCTCCCATTACGCCAAAGCTTATCCATGGCTTGCCACCCTTTGTGATAAAGGCAGGGATAATAGTATGGAATGGTCTTTTTCCCGGGGCGTAGACGTTGTTATGCCCTTCGCTGAGACTGAAAAGCTCGCCACGGTCCTGAAGTACGAAGCCCAGTCCGGGAGGACACATCCCTGAGCCCATTCCCCGGTAGTTACTCTGAATGAGGGATACCATATTGCCGGACCTGTCGGCCACGGTAAGGTATATGGTATTATCGGAGTCAAATTTTCCGGCATCATACCTCGACGCTGCCCTGTCACGGCTGATCAGCTTTCTTCTTTCGGCAGCATAGCTCTTGCTGATAAGCTGCTGCACCGGCATGTCTTCCACAAAAGCCATATCGGCGTAGTATTTTGCTCTGTCTTCAAAGGCGAGTTTCTTTGCCTCGGTAAGCACATGCATATATTCAGCGCTACCAAAACCCAGACTTTCAATATCATAGCCTTCAAGAATATTAAGCATCTGAAGTGCTGCTATTCCCTGGCCGTTTGGCGGCAGTTCCCATACTTCATAACCACGGTAAGTTGTGCTGACAGGTTCAATCCATTCTGAACGGTGCCTGGCCATGTCGTCATAGGTAAGGAAGCCCCCCTGACTCTTCATGAAGTCGCCTATTGTGCGAGCTATAGAGCCTCTGTAGAATTCGTTCCTTCCTCCCTTGACAATCTTCTCGAGAGTATTGGCTAGCTGTGGGTTTTTGAAAATTTCTCCCTTTGCGGGAGCCCTGCCTCCTGGCATGTAAACCTCCCTGATGTTAGGATATTCCTTCAGCAGGTTGGTGCCCCTCTCGAGGTAATACCCTATAACCTCGGTTACCGGGAATCCATCCCTGGCGTAGTCAATGGCAGGTTTAAGAACTGTAGCCATGGGGAGCTTACCGAATATCTCATGCATCTCGAACCATCCATCGACACACCCCGGTACAGATACAGGCAGCGGTCCGTAGGCCGGTATTTTTTCCATACCCTGGTCTTTGAAGTACTGCAGGGTAAGAGTGCGCGGAGACCGCCCGCTGGCGTTAAGGCCATAAAGCTTTCCTCTTTCGCTGCTCCATATAATAGCGAATAGATCGCCTCCGATACCGCTACCGGTAGGCTCGACTACTCCAAGAACTGCATTGGCGGCAATGGCGGCATCAATTGCGCTGCCTCCTTTCTTCAGTATGTCAATAGCTGCCTGAGTTGCCAGTGGATGGCTGGTTGCAGCCATTCCATTAGCTGCGATCACTTCCGATCGCGTGGCAAAGTCACGGCCGGTAATTCTGTCCTGTCCCATAAGCTGGATAATGGGTAATGTGAATATTAAGATTAAAAATAAAATATTTCTCATCATTGTCTGGTTGATTTGTAATCTATACAAAAATATGAATTATAACGGCACGGTTCTTCAATGTATCGTACCAATTTGATAACTTTGAGAGATTAAAACCCAAAATCTCAACATAATGAAAACTATTTTAAAACTTTTATTCCTGGTTCTTATGATTTCTATCCTGACTGTATCGTGTAAGCCAAAGCCGGCGGAGACAACCGCTGAAACTGATTTCACTTATGAAATTGACAGGTTTGAAGATATCAGAGTCCTTCGCTACAGGGTACCCGGTTTTGAACAACTGACTCTTAAGCAGAAGCAGTTTATCTATTACCTGAGTGAAGCTGCACTTTGTGGGAGGGATATACTGTGGGACCAGAATTTTAGATATAATCTTCTGATCCGCAGAACCCTTGAGTCAATTACCCTTACATACGAAGGAGATAGGGAGAATAATGACTTTGACGCGTTTACTACCTATACAAAGAGAGTATTTTTCGCCAACGGTATACACCACCATTATTCCAATGAAAAATTCAAACCCGGCTTTTCCCAGGAGTATTTTGAAGAGTTGGTTCTTAATACCGATCCTGATGAATTGCCTCTGTCAGAAGGGATTGATCAGCAGGGGCTCGTCTCACTTCTTGGTCCCGTTCTGTTTGATGAAAACCTCTATTCCATCAGATCAGTACAGAGAGCAGGCGCAGATATGGTAGCAGAATCTGCAACCAATTTTTACGAGGGAGTCACCCAGGCTGAAGTAGAGGGATATTATGATGCTATTATTGATTCTGAAGACCCCCGACCGGTTTCATACGGTCTGAATACAAAGGTTGTAAAAGAGGGTGATGTTGTTAAAGAGGTGGTCTGGCGGTCTGGCGGCATGTATGGTGCTGCGATTGACAAAATCACAGGCTGGCTGGAAAAGGCTATGGAATTCGCTGAGAATGAGACTCAGAGGAAAGAGCTGGAAGTGCTGGTTGATTATTACCGCACAGGAAACCTGAAGACATGGGATGACTACAACGTGATATGGGCAGGAAACACCGACCCAATAATAGATTATATCAATGGCTTTATCGAAACCTATGCTGATCCGATGGGTATGAAAGCTACCTGGGAGGCTATTGTCAATTACAGGGATATTGAAGCTACGAAGCGTACAGCTATCATAAGTGAAAATGCCCAGTGGTTTGAAGACAACTCTCCGATAAATCCTGCATATAAGAAGGAAGAGGTAACAGGTGTTTCGGCAAGCGTGATTAATATAGCCATGCTTGGCGGAGATTGCTATCCGGCATCTCCTATAGGAATCAATCTTCCCAATGCTGACTGGATACGCAAGGAGGTAGGTTCAAAGTCTGTTACACTGGCAAATATCTCTGAAGCTCATGACAAGGCGTCGCAGGGGAGTGGTTTCCTTGAGGAGTTCGCCGAAAATGATGACGAGATATACAGGTCACGGACTTTCGGGACACTGGCAGGTGCTCTTCATACTGATATGCATGAGTGTCTGGGCCATGGCAGCGGCAAACTTGCTCCGGGTACCGATCCGAATGCGCTGAAGAACTATGCTTCTCCCCTGGAAGAGGTCAGGGCAGATTTGTTTGCTTTGTATTATCTGATGGATCAGAAGATATTTGACCTTGCTCTGCTGCCTGAGGAGGATGCAGCCAAAGCAGCATATGATAGTTATTTGAGGAACGGACTGCTGACACAGCTGGTAAGGATCAGGCCGGGCAGGCAGATCGAGCAGGCTCATATGCGCTGTAGAGCTGCTATTTCAAGATGGGTATACGAGAAGGGAAAACCCGATAATGTGGTTGAGATGATTGAGCGTGAGGGTAAGGTTTATGTAAGGATTAACGATTACCAGAAACTGCGCGGATTGTTTGGCCAGATGCTTGCCGAGGTGCAGAGGATCAAGTCGGAGGGAGATTTCGAGGCAGGAATGAGCCTTATTGAGAATTACGGAATAGAGGTCGACCCGGTATTGCATGCCGGCATACTCGAGCGCTATGAAAAACTTAACCTGGCGCCATACACCGGTTTTGTTAATCCCATTCTGACCCCGGTGCTCGACTCACGGGGCAGGGTAAAGGATATAGTAGTAGACTATGTTGATGACTTCCTCGGCCAGATGATCTATTACGGACGTAACTACTCCTTTTTGCCAAACAGTAATTAATGTGATAATTAGCAAATTAGCAAATTAGCAAATTAGCAAATTAGCAAATCAGATGTTTGGATGGTATTCAGGGGATGACAACGGTGATTTCGAAGACATTTTCGACGAAGAAGAGTGAGAAGAAGGAGACGAGGCCGGCGATAATGGGTGTGGCGACCCATCCGATGGCGATGCCGCCGAGCATCTTGTAGTTCATATTGCGGGCGCCTTTGTAGAGGCCGATTCCCAATATTGATCCGATTACCACCTGCGAGCTCGAAACAGGAACCAGCGGGAGTGAAGGCAGTCCGATGCCGTTGAGAAGGTTTGAGAGAGCTACCGATGAAAAGAGGAACAGAACAAGCGCCTGTGAAAGGACAACAACCAGGGCTGCCTCTGAACTTAGCTCAAAAATTCCCGATCCGACAGTCTCCATAACTCTTTTTGAGTAGGTTATTATGCCCATGGCAATTGCAATGCCACCAAGGAAAAAAAGCTGTTGTCCTGAGCCTATTGTAATGAAACCCAGATTAATCCCAGGCAGGTCAATAGCCGGTACGAATACGCCCATTACGTTGGCTATATTATTTGACCCCAGACTGAAGGCTCCAAAAGCACCGGCTAAAATGAGACCGTTACGAATATGAGATTCGAATCTGATCATATGTGTTCCCGATCTTCTTTTGTACCATTTCAAAAGCATGTAGAGCAGTACTGCAATTGTTCCCCCCAGTATCGGACCGGAAATCCAGGTCGTTACTATCTGCGTTAGGGTTAAGGCATCCGTTTCATTGCCCGTATAAATGTTCCATCCGATAATTGCCCCAACTATTGCTTGCGTTGTTGAAACCGGCAGTGACGACTTCGTCATTGAATAGACGGTGATGGCAGCGGCAAGAGCTACCGTAAAGGAACCTCCTATAGCGTTGACGGCACCAAGTTTGCCAAGGGTGTCTGATGTTCCCGATCCCTGCAGTACGGCACCCAGGATAACGAATATTGATGCTATTATGGCAGCATTACGGAATGTTATCATCCGTGTCCCGACTGCCGAGCCGAAGATGTTCGCGGCATCGTTGGCGCCGAGTGACCATCCGAGAAAGAGTCCGCTTGTTATAAAGAGAAGGGTCATTTTCAGTGTTCAGGGTTCAGGGTTCAGTGTTCAGAGTTCAGAGTTCAGAGTTCAGTGTTCAGAGTTCAGTGTTCAGGGTTGCCACTTTTGCCGGATACCGTTTGCCGGATACCGTTTACCGTTTTGCTCCCATTCGGTCGCGAGCTTGCCTGCGGCTCGGTTGCTCCCATTCGGTTGCTCCCATTCGGTCGCGAGCTCGCCTGCGGCTCGGTTCCGTTTACATTATTACTTTGATAGCCATTCCGGTGAGCAGGTCGGCTACGGTTTGGGCACAGTCAGAGATTCTTTCAATGTGATGGAGAATATACCGCAGATGTGCCTTTCTGGCCAGGTCAAGTTCGGGCATCTGTTGGAATATTCTGGTCTTGATCTCCGTTGAGAGTCTGTCGGCCTCATTCTCAAAAAAATAGACCTTGATTAGCTTATCCCTTACCAGGTAGGGAGTGGTGAAATATGTCCTGATAGCCGGTATAAGTTCCTCACCTGCACTTACTGAGACTTCTGTGAGCCTCATGAAATCATCCTTCAGACTTCCCGGAATTTCTGGCATCTCGACTACGAATTCGGTGAGTGAGTGTTTGGTGGTGTCAATTATCTCATCAGTTTGGTCGAGGAGTTTGAAGACTTCCACCCTCTCCTTGGGCAGGATGGAATGGACGATCATATCGTTTTCGATCTCCCGCTGAAGCTTGTCGGCGCCCTCTTCGAGGGCCTCAATCTTCATCAGATGACGGTTAAGCGCCTCCATGTCATCATGAAGGTAGCTCTTTATGCCTTCCCTGAAAACCAACAGACCGACTTCAACATTGTCTAGAAACTCGTCAAATTTGTTGATAAGCATCCCACTGGTGCGCTTGAAAATAGCCATAGGCTGTAAAGACTTGGTTTATAATACAAATTTAGAATTATTAAATTCATTTCAAATTCAGAAATTCAGAAATTCAGAACCGAGCGCAGGCGAGCTCGCGACCAGCGGGAGCACATCAGAAATCTATTATCCTTTCCACCCTGTTCCTTTCAAGGTAGCTCCTGATGATCATCTGAACGTCTCTGTTATCGGCAGCCGGAGCAATACAATCGTGAACCGGACCCAGACCGAATCCAACATCATTGACACTGAACCAGCCGTAACCGATATATTTCCCATTTACAATCTTGACTACTGACCGCTCTTCGCGGTTTCTTCCGGTGTCTATAATCAGGCAGTTACGTTGTCCGAAATTGAATTCGTCTACTACTTTTGATGCTCTGGCATTGTAAACTTCCGGGCTTTCACTGCCGTTGCATGCACCGGAACAGATGCCCACCTGGAAATGGAAACAGCTGCCCTCAGTGTCATAAAGGCCGCACATCTTCTGGCAGAGCCTGTATTTCTCTATCAGCAGTTGCATGGCTGCACGGGCTTTTGGTTTAGAAGCATAAGTAGCAAGGGGTATTTCGTCACAGTTGACGTTATCTGTACGGAAGGTGATATACCCATCGGTATTGATGCTTCTAAAGAGTCCCCAGACTGATCCGGTTCTTCTCTGGGCGCGGTTATAGATGGGTTTGTTGCGTTTTATCTCTTCCGATTCCTTCAGCAGTGCTAATAGTTCGCTGCCCGTGCATTCCCAATCAATTGAGGCTATGCGGTCTCGCATCTCCATACTTCTCCTGGTAGCGTTGTTTGAAAGATGTGTTGCTACCCTCTCTGCCAGGTTGCGGCTCTTTCCGACATATATCAGCTCGTTTTTTTCATCATAGAAGTAGTAGACACCGGGTTCTTCGGGAACCTCTTCGATTCTTGACAGGTCAAGTGCCGGATTAAGCTTAATATCTCTGGTGCTTCTGAAGATTGAATCAGCGGGGCCGTTTATCTCTGCATCTCTTTCTATAAGTAATTCAAAAAGCTTAACCGTTGCCAGAGCATCGCCGGCAGCCCGGTGCCTGCCTTCGATTTTTATTCCCAGCTCGCCACAGATATTACCCAGACTGTAGGAAGGGTATCCCGGGATCAGCTTACGGCAGGCTGAGACTGTATCTATCAGGTTACGTTTGAAGTTGAAGCCAAGTGATTTGAACTCCTGTCTGAGAAAAGAGTAGTCGAAACGTGCATTATGGGCAACTATGGCCTTTCCTTCGGTAATCTCTACGATCTGCCGGGCCACCTCGTAGAATTTTGGATTTATTTTTGCATTCTGCCTGTATGGACGATTACGTACTCCCATACGGATAGCAATGGCGGCTCCTTTAAGGTTTCTGACAGTAATATTAGAAACTGTAAATCTCTCAACCCTGGCGCCGTCAGCAGTTAACAAAGCAATAGCCTCAGCCCGGGTATCATATACC
>JAWOIF010000120.1:0-4995 GCA_046484805.1 Bacteroidales bacterium | reverse complement strand
ACTCTTCCTTCCCCAAGAGGTAAACATCCCAAATCCTGTTCATGTTTTGCAAGGGCAACATCTTCAGGGCGAAAAAGAATTTGAGCACGAGTATTTGATCTCAGATTGGTTTTTTCATCCGGTAAGGGAAATGAATGTTGACCAATAAAGCCAAAGCTACAAAACTTGAGGAGGCTTCGGCCTCCTCTTTTTACATATTTTTTAAAGTTTTACCGGACAACAGTGATGAGCAAATGAGCAAATGAGTTGATTGGTTGATTAGGTGATTATTTGGTTAGTTTACGGAGAGTAGCTTTTTAATTTTTGCTATCCTTTCTATGTTGGAGATTTTCAGAAGGTATTCCTCATCAGTCATCGCAGGATGTCCGAGTGATATTCCGGGCCTTCGGAACAGCATGCCGCTTTCGGCAACACTTCGGCCGGTAAGATGGAACTCTGAGGCACCGGTGATACGGGCCACATCTGAAATATTCTCTTCGTTCAGTCCTGCTCCTGGCATTACAATGATCCTGTCTCCGGCAAGCTTTACCAGTTCACCAATCAGAGATGCGCCATCGAAGGCACTGTTGCACTGGCCTGAGGTGAGAATCCTCGTGGTTCCGGCAGAGATAATATCCTCAAGTGCCTGTTTGGGATCATCTGTCATATCAAAGGCCCTGTGAAATGTAACCGGTATCGGGGAGGCATATTCGGTCAGATAGGCTGTCCGGTCAAAATCAACGCTGCCATCAGGCATCAGAATACCCAAAACAATTCCGGCAGCACCAGCTTCCCGTGCGAAGTCTATATCGCGGCGCATTACCTCAAATTCAGCGTTGGAATAGAGGAAATCTCCACCCCGGGGCCTTATCATGATATTGACCGGTATTGTCACGTTGGCCAGAACCGATTCGATGGTACCGGGACCGGGGGTTATACCTCCCACTTCCAGTGAAGCGCAGAGTTCAAGGCGATCGGCGCCTCCTGCCTCTGCATTAATTGCGGACTCAACCGAGTCAATACAAATCTCTAAGATCATAGCAGAATAACGATTTCAGATTAGCGATTGCAGATTTGTCTCGACAATCCGCCTCCGTAATTTCAAATAAAGATCGTTTATTTTTGCTAATATTGTAGCAAAACTAAATACATCAGATATGAAACCAACGTTAATGGTACTGGCGGCCGGAATGGGGAGCCGCTATGGCGGGCTCAAACAGCTTGACCAGGTAGGACCTTCGGGTGAAACCATAATCGATTACTCTATTTATGATGCTATAAGGGCCGGCTTTGGCAAGATTGTATTTGTCATACGTCGTGATATTGAGGAGCCTTTCCGCGAGGCTTTTATTGATAGGCTTAAAAACCATATAACTATTGAATACGTATTTCAGGAACTCGATAACCTTCCGGCAGGCTACAAGCTGCCTGAAGGCAGGACAAAACCATGGGGTACCAGCCATGCTATACTGGTAACAAGGGAAAAGATCAAAGAGCCATTCGGGGTAATAAATGCGGATGACTATTACGGGGTTGAGTCATTTAAAATCCTGAGGGAATTCCTTGTAAATGACAGGGATGACAGCAACTATTCACTTATCGGGTATCCTATGGGTAATACACTCTCTGACCATGGTCATGTTAACCGTGGTGTGTGTCGTGTTGGAGAAACGGGATTGCTGGAGGGGATTGTCGAGACCCGCCAGATATCAAAAACCGATAAGGGTGTTTTTGCTCCCGGACCCGATGGCAAAGAACTCACATTTACAGGCAGGGAGATCGTTTCGATGAACCTTTGGGGGTTCAAACCTTCGATATATGAATTGCTGGAAAAAGAGTTTACGATCTTCCTGAAGACCCGCATTGATGACCCGACGGCAGAGCTCGATATACCTACCTCTGTGGACAAGTATGTCAAAAACGGTGAAATTACCATTAAGGTACTTGAAACCGGAGGCAAGTGGTTTGGGGTAACGTACAGGGAAGATAAACCATTTGTTGTTGACAGCATCAGCAGGATGGTCGAGGCGGGAATCTATCCGGCGAAACTGTTTTAAAGGTATCGGTTGCCAGGTGCCAGGTGCCAGGAAGTCAGACTATGAAGCATTACGCATCTGGCGTGATGAAAACCATAACCGAGAACCGACCCCGGCATTTGCCGGGCGAGCTCACGACCAAAGGGAGTAAACCTGTATCCAGCAACCTGAGTTACCACCTGAACTCCGCACTGAACTCAGTGACGTTATCCCTGTTATCGGTAACTCGCAGAAGGAGAGTGTGATTGGTGCCTTTTTTGGTTCGTTTGGCGTCAAAGCGATGCACTATAAGAGAATTTTTGGAGTCATATTCGAATAGCGCCCACTCGCCGTCAATAAAGGCTTCGTAGCTTTTGATGCCCGAAAAGTCATCGCTGATGTTGAACCTTAATTCCCGTCTGCCTGTAATGACTGCACCACTACTGAAACCGTTTGTCTTTATTTCAGGGGGAACCGTGTCTATCCCTACCGAGAACCTTCCAAAGCTTCTGAGATCAGTCGACAGAAATTCACCTGACCAGTCACCACCTGCATAGGAGGTGTTTCCATTGTTGCCCAGTGATACGATTGCCATTTTATTCTTTAGCCCCGGTGGAATAACCTTTGGTTTTATTGATAGTTTATAAGCCTTGTGTATAGGCGTGAATCTGTCCATGATGCTGAACACATCGGCATACAGATTATTGGTTTGAGAATTGCGGCTGTAAGCGAAAATTACATTGTCGTAGAAGGAATTTTCGGGTATTGAAACGGAAATATCTCCGTCAGACATACGGTATTGTTTGTCGTATTGTAGTAATCGTCCATTTGTTTCAGAGGTTTTTGCAGGCAGGCTGCCGTCGCTTTCTGACCGTACTCTGAAGGTAAGCACCGAAGAGTTTTCGTGTGAATCGGTAACAATTATCTGCACGGTATGTGTTGTGTCACTTCTGAAATCGAATATACCGCGGTCAATTAGTACTTTGTAAGCACTAAGTCTGTCGTTGGGTGCAACAAAAGTCTTTTGCACGGTAATATTATCTCTTATTTTTCTTCGGTAATCGATATGACTGTTGACGTATCTGGTTTCATCAAATGAAAACCTTTCCATTGCAAAGTGATAGTAAGTTTCACCATCAATACGAAGTTCGGTTGAGTATACTCCGCATCGGTTCCAGCTGTCATTCAGCAGGTCATAGGTCCTGATGCCAAAACCTGCAGGTCCGCTTATTATAATCGGATTGTCACTTCTAATATAGTAGTTGCCGTGACTTCCCTGGGCCCTGAGCAGAAGCTCCTTGTTACTTCCGTTGATGGCTGTTGTGGCATCGACCGGATAGATTGCAAGGTTTTCAATAATTGGTTTGATGTTATCTTTTACACCGAATTCGAATCGTAACGGATCGAGGGGCATTTCGTTGTCAGATCTTCTTATTTCGTAATGAAGGTGAGGGCCGCTGGAACTGCCTGTATTGCCAGAAAATGCAATTTCCTGACCCTGTCTGAATACGAACTTCCCAGCAGGGGGGAAGAGATTTACTGTGAAACTTTTCCTTTCATATTGCTGTTCAAGCACATATTCTTCAATCTCTGGAATGAACCTGTCAAGATGCGCGTATACGGTTGAATAACCCGATGCGTGACGCAGGTAAAGAGCCTTGCCGAAGCCCCCCGGGGACACCGCAATCCTGTACACATGTCCTGATGCTGCAGCCACTATCTCATGTCCGACAACGCCCTGGGTCCTGATATCAATACCTGAATGAAAATGATCTGACCTAATTTCAGCGAAATTTGCCGACAGCAACAGAGGAATCTTTACAGGAGAGATAAACAGATCACGATCAGGGTTGTCGCCTGTCATTGAAGTAAGAAGCAGAAGAGAAGCTAACAGAAGTGTACGTATGAACATAGTAGTAGATGGCGTGCTGTTTTCAATTAAGCTGCAAAACTACCTGAAAGCCGGTAACCTGCAACTATTTTCTGCTGTTTTTTGGCAATCATGGAAGAATTCGCTAATTTTGTATTAAAGATTTCTGGTATGTCGGAGAAGGTTCTTGAAGGTGTTATTTTATTGAACAAGAATATCTCAAAATTGTTGGATGAGTATAACAGCCTCAAGTCCGGACACGACGGGTTGCAGAAGGAGTTAAGTGAATTAAGTCTCCGTATGCAGCAAAAGGAGTCTGAATTTGAAGAGTTGAAAAGAAGCTACGAGCGAGTAAAGCTGACAGGAGCCTTGTTGGGCGAGGGAGAAAATGCCCGGGAGGCGAAAAGGAAGCTGAGCGAACTGGTGCGGGAAATTGACAAATGTATTGCTCTTTTAAACAGATAATATATAATGGATGATAAACTTTCCATCAGGGTAAATGTGGCGGACAGGTATTATCCATTGAAGATCGAAAAGAACGATGAGGAGAAGATTCGCAAGGCAGCGAAGCTGATAAATGATAAGGTGCTGATGTATAAGCAGCGCTATGTCGATAAAGATATCCAGGATTTCCTGGCGATGGCAGCCCTGCAATTTGTGATACAACTTATCGATGAGGAGGAGAAGTCTGGTGATGACGATCTGCCCAGAATACTGGAAGAGCTGAACCAAAAGCTGGAGTCAGCGCTTGAAAGAGAGCAAAGCGTTCTTTAACATAAGCAAAAAAGTTTGCCCGCATTGTTTCTTCATTCATTTTTGAAACTCAACACTATCAAAACTGGAACCAGGCTCGGTTCCCCGAGAACAGGCCTTAGCCCGCTTCGGTGGGATCACGCTCACGCGTGACAGAGGACGTTCGAAGATTACCGGCAGTTCCAACCATGTGAAAAATGGGGTTTTGTAAAAGTTGGAGAAACTATGCGGGTTTTTTTATTTAAAAAAATTAAAGGATATGATAATTGGATTTTTAACAGAAGGCCTGACCTGGGTGTTTTGCGTCTCTGCATTTGTGATCGGATTTGGATTTTCATGGGTGGTATGGGCTACCGTATTAAACAACCGGCGCAAAAA
>JAWOIF010000170.1:0-27331 GCA_046484805.1 Bacteroidales bacterium | reverse complement strand
AAGGACGGGCATCTCCTGTCTCTTCTGAGGTACAAACAGGCCGGCATACTCGGTTGCCGGCCTGTTTGTACCTCAGAAGAGACAGGAGATGCCCGTCCTTGATCCAAATGCAAGAATGAATTTCGCTGAAGTCGAACTTGGCTATAACGACGAGAATATCGTAAAACAGGAGGCCAACAGGTGCCTCGAGTGCGGATGTACAGCATTTTTCGATTGCGATCTTCAGAAGCATGCAACCGAATACAGGGCTGATCAGACAAGGTTTGCAGGTGAGTTTAACGCCTTCGATGTCGATTTCTCACATCCCTTCATTGAGTTTGACCGCAATAAATGCATCCTGTGCGGAAAGTGTGTACGCATTTGCCATGAATATGTGGGCGCCAACGCCCTCGGTCTTGTGAACAGGGGCTTTGTTACATATGTGAGTCCTGACCTCGATGGATCTCTCCTCGATACAAAATGTGAGACCTGCGGAATGTGCATCTCAGTATGTCCCACCGGAGCCCTGATGGAGAATTATAAGTTCAAGCCGGGCCCGATAGAGGCTACTCCACTAAGGGTTGTAGACTTTTTTGGATCTGAGGGTGTATCATATGACCTTTACGACAGATCAGGTTTCTTTATGGGGGCTGATGGTGCTCCGGGAGTAGTGAATCCTGATGGGAGTATCGGCAGGCAACAGAGGTTCGGATATAATGTACTGAACAGACTCGACAGGGTTAAAGTGCCACTGATGAAGAAAGAGGGCGGACTCTCTCCGGTTACCTTTGAGGAGGCCTTCAGGGTGATATCGGAGAAGATCAGTGCATCTGAACCTGACAGGAACATTTTCTTTGCCGGAGCAAGGTTGTCCAATGAGGAGATGTACATGGTACAGAAAATGGCCAGAGCGGGGGTGAAGACAAACAATATCGCATCATTCCACTACATGGGTCGCTGCCATGGTTACCTCAATTCGTCTGACGATAATGTTCCGTTCAATGAACTGGAAGATGCAACAGCCTTCTTCGTGGTGGGAGCCGAGCTTACGGAAGACAACCAGTATACGGGATTTCTTGTCAATAATATCCGATACAGGAAGGGCACGCCGGTGAAACTCTTTACGATGAAGGAGGAGAGCAGCATGGTTCATAAATCGGATGAGGTGACTCAACTGAAATCCTACTACAGCTTTATCCAGGCTGTCAATCATTACATTGTTAAGAATACCCTTTACAATAAGATGTATATTGACGATCATTGTGAAGGGTTTGATGAATATGCAGCCGAAGCAGGGAACAAGAACCTTGATGATCTGGTGAAAGCCGCAGGTGTTTCAGTTGATATTGTGGTGAATTTTGCCACGGAGTTTACTTCCAGCCATAATCCGGTTCTTATCTTCAGTGAAAAGGATATCTGTTCCGATACAGCTCAGGAGATCAGTAACCTTGCCATGCTCTCCGGAACATTGGGCAAGCGTTCTGCAGGGATACTCTGCCTCAAGGAGAAGAATAACAGCCAGGGTCTCATAGATGCCGGAATTTCTTCCGGTTACCTGCCGGGAAACAGGGAGATATCAGGAAAGGATTCACTGGCGGTCGCAGAGCAGAAGTGGGGTGTTGAAGGTTTGTCAGAAAGAACCGGGTCGGTAAAGACCCGTCTGATGGAGGGCGATTTCGACAATCTGTTCATTTTCGGCGAAGACCCTGCAGGGTGTGCCGTTGATCGTGATCTGATTGCGGGCGTTTTATCGGGTGCCGGCTTTATGGTGGTACAGGACTACACTCTGACAGATACTGCTTTACTGGCCGATATCGTCCTGCCTGCCACATATCCGTTCGAGACAGGGGGTAGCTTTACCAATACCCAGCGGTTCCTCCAGACATTTGGTAAAGAGTCAGAATCACCGGTTGAGATGAATAACCTTGAACAGCTGGCTGGAATCGCATCTGGTATTGGCATGGAAGTTTCTTCTGATCATGCTGTAATACTTGATGAGATGTTTGCGTTCCTGTCAGAAGAGAGGAAAGAGCGCAAATTTGTCGTTACCGGGGGAAAAGGAAAGCCGGCTATGTTTCTGCATGGTGCTGATGCACTGGTAAGGCTCTTTGATGATTATTTCAGAGAAGAGATAGACAAATAGTATGATCTGTAATAATTAATTCAGGTCTCCGGCGTTATAGAACCTGATTGATCATGTTTTACTGCTTTGTTTAGGCGGAATGAAAATTGTTGTACTTTTGCACTGAATTTCAAAGTTAGACACAAATGGGGCTGAACAGCAGGATTCTGAAAAGCTTACTAATTGTTTTAATGTTACTTACAACAGGAGCGTGGGAGGTTATTACTGCGCAGGTTCCGGTTACGAAGTCATCTGAAAAGGTTGTAATCAGGGGTCAGAGCTATTATATCCATATTGTTGAGAAGGGCCAGACTGCCTTTTCAATAGCCAGGGCCTACTCAATAACTGTTGAAATACTCCATTCGGAAAATCCGGAGGCGCTTTACGGCTTGAAGGAGGGCCAGGTGCTCAAGATTCCTGTAGTTGAGGTTGTTGAGGAGCCAGAACGTGAGAAGGACCTTGAGCGGTTTATTTATCACACAATGGTGCCCGGTGAAACAATTTTTGCGCTCTCGCGAAAGTATGACGTATCACAGCATGCTATTATTGAGGCTAATCCGGGACTGGATCCTGCTGATATACCCATCGGAATGGAGGTGGCAATACCGAGGAAAGATTTTAAGACTCAGACGGTTTCTATAGCACCGCAGAAGGAGGAGTTTACGTCCTACCGAGTGAAACCTGGCGAGACGATGGCGTCGATTGCAAGGAGGTACGGTATTTCAACCAGAGAACTACGGCGGGTGAACGGGGGGATGATATTTGCAAGGGCCGGAGATACAATAAGGGTTCCAGGCAGGTATCTCATTACCGATGATGCAGATGTGCCTGTTCATTTAACAGATAGTCTGGGATTAATCACAGAATATGATTCTCTTGATTATCCTGAAAGACTGGTTGATTTTACTGATATTTCAAATCTTCGCGGCAGTGTCGATATCGCTGTTATGCTGCCTCTTTTTCTTTCTGAGAATGCAGTTCGTATTGAGGTTGATTCCACATCCCAGTCCAGACGCATTAAGCATCGCCCTTTTCACTGGATATATCCGGGCTCGGTCGTTTTTCTTGAAATGTATGAGGGAATACTAATAGCTGCCAATGATCTGAGAGATGCCGGTATGGAAGTCAGAATTCACACTTTTGACACAAGGGCTGAAAGAGACGTTATTGACGAGATTATTTATTCCGGACGGTTGAGGAACATAGATCTTATTATCGGTCCTGTATATTCATACAATCTTGAAAGGGTAGTGAGTTATGCTGAGAGATACAATATTCCGGTAGTATCGCCGGTTCCGCTTCAGAGCAGTGAGATTCTCAGTGGGAACCGTAATGTTTTCCTTACCAATCCCTCAACGGAGACGATCCAGGAGAGCCTTTCAAGGACCATAGCGCGGCATTATGAAGACAACCTGGTTTTCATCTATTCAGACACCTCTTCATTCAATAATGAGAGCTTTGACTTCAGAAATATGATAATGCGTGAACTCTCTTTAAGGATGCCGCCTGACCAGATTAATTTCAAGCAGGTACTTTACAGGAGCCGGTTTGTAGCACCGGGAGACACCATGAACAGGCTTTCGCATACTCTTAACAGTGGAACAACAAATGTTATTATTCTCGGAACTGAGAATGAGTCTGCACTTAGTGAGACACTAATGAACATTCACGGACTGCTTAAGCGTAACAGCATTATAGTATACAGCTATCCGTCTATCAGAAATCTGGAAGAAAATATCGATCTTAATTATCTGTTTGATTCTGGTATCAATTTTTATACCCCGTTCAATGTAGATTATGGTAATACCGAAGTATTAAGATTCCTTAAGCAATTCAGGGAGACTTTCGGGGCAGAACCTGCAGAGACAAGTTTTGCATGGCTGGGGTATGACATTACCGCTTACTTTGTCAGCGGCTTTGCACTTCATGGCAGAAGGTTCATGAATAATCCTGGTATCCATAACCCACGACTGCTTCATGCCCGATTTGATTTCAGAAGAGACAGATCGAATGACGGATTTGAAAACTGGGGTCTGTACCACATGAAGTATACAGGTAATATGGATCTTGTTGTGGTGGAAGAGATCAGGCATCCGGTCGCAGAATATTGATTTGAAGCTGTGGTATGTTTGGGGCCTGACCGCCAGGTATGGAATAAAACAGATTAACCAATTGTCTAAAACACGTATGGCTTCTGTCATTTACAAGGAATCAGATGATGAAACACTCATAAAAGCTTCTTTGTCAGGTGACAGGCTGGCGTTCACTGAAATTGTTAACCGCTACAGTAGTATGGTGGCACGTACCGTCAAGGGTATGATAGGAGACAGTATGGCTGCGGAAGATGTTGGGCAGGAGGTCTTTATCAAGCTTTTTTATTCTCTGAAATTTTTCAGGGGAGAATCGAAACTTTCAACATATATTCACCGGATTGCCGTTAACCTTACGCTTAATGAGATAAAGAAGACCAAACGAATCAACCAGCCATCATCAGGGGGTGAGATGGAAAGTCTCAGACAGTTACAGGTTTCAGGTGAAAACCAGATAGAAAGGAATGAAACTAAGGAGTTGGTTGATAAGGCTTTACAAATGTTGGAGCCGAAATACAGATCGGTAATCGTGATGAGGATGCTTCAGGGTTATGATACAAAAGAGACCGCTGAAGCTCTTGGGCTGCCAACAGGAACAGTGCTCTCGAGGCTATCAAGAGCACAGAAACAGATGAGAAATATTTTAAAAAAACTTTAATAGTACAATGAAACCTGCAGAATTACTCTTACTTATTGAATCAGGGTTCCATCCGGAAGCCAGGGCTGGTGATATCTCTGACCGGCTGAGATCAGAAGGAGTGGATTACACCTTCAGTAAAGGGTTTACTGATAAGGTTATCAGCAAGATTTCAGAAGGTGTTGTGATAATGAATCGCCAACTTGATTTTGCCAGATCACTTAACTCGATATTTTACAGGGTGGCGTTTGCAGGGGTAGCAGCAATAATTGTTCTGCTTATCTCCATATTTATCTCAGAGGGTTCTCTTTCATTCAATTCGCTTGTAGGAATAAGCCATGATCTGGATGAGAACCTGATAGGACTACTGACAACAAACTAGTTACAGAAGAATGAAATTACGATCAGTTATTATTATTATAGCGACTCTGCTTCTGGGTTTTGTGATGGGGATGCTTACCTCTGCACAGATACGTTATCATAAGCTTAAGCCTGTGAGATTATACTTCTCTGAAGATCGTTTCAGGGAGACTATATACAGCACTATCAATCCTGATGAGAACCAGAAGGAGAAGCTCGAAACTGTCGTAAGGAAATATTCCAGACTCAGCAGGGATATACAGATGAACTACAGGAAGACCCTTGAAGATTTTACATCGGATCTCTGGAAGGAGATGCTGCCTCTTCTTACAGATGAGCAGAAGGATAGGCTGGAAGAGATGGAACGCAAGAGGCAGGATTTCTCAAGGCAATGGAAAGGCCGTCAGCCCGGCGATTCTTTAAGGGGTGATGATGAAAAGCATCCCAGGATGAGATCTCCGGGAGACTCTTCCAGAATGCGCGCTCCCGGAGACTCGCTTCGCATGCGTCCCCAGGGGGACTCTTTCAGAATGAGATCTGTTGCCGATACAACAAGGGGTACCTGATGCCGGTTCCTGCTAACTATCCTGCCAGGAACAGTACGTAATCGATAATTATTGGAATATCTGCCGGGTCTACTCCGTGTCTGAGGAGCATCTCTTCGTCGTACTTCATGGTATTGAGGAATGAGTCTCTTTTTAATTCACCTGTTGAAAGGCTTTGCCGGTATAGTTCAGCTGCTTCGCTTCTATTACCTGTACATAGTGCCAGATGCCCCATGTTAATGTAGTCATGCGCGTTTAGTTTAGTGTTTCTGAGCCTTTCGTAGTATTTCCGGGAGTCTTCAAAGTGGCCAAGAGAGAAGTAGCACCATGCAATTGGACGAAGTATTTTTACGTTACCGGGTTGATCATACTCTATCCTGAAATAGTATTTAAGAGCTGATTCATAATCATTAAGATCGAGATAGCAGTGTGCTGTCATCAGGGTAGTGTGCCTGTCATCAGGGTCAGCATCAGACGCATGGAGGTAATATTCCA
Organism: Bacteroidales bacterium; assembly: GCA_046484805.1. Classification (GTDB taxonomy): domain Bacteria; phylum Bacteroidota; class Bacteroidia; order Bacteroidales; family VadinHA17; genus SLNP01. Next base: position 21,103 of record JAWOIF010000170.1, on the reverse strand, counting down.
GAGCCTGTTCAAAGCGCCCCAGTTTTCTGAGACAAAGGCCTATTTTCTTTACCGTCCATACCCTTCTCTCGATAAGCTCAGCTCTCTGATAATTTTTCAGGGCTTCCTCGTAGTTGCCTGCCTGCTGTAGACAATATCCTGTTTTTTCGTATAACTGTACATTTGAAGGTTCTTCCCTGAGCCTGTTGGCATACAGGTCATGTGCGTCCTCAAAAAAATCCTTACTGAAAAGGTAGTCGGCCATGCTGATGTCAGTATCGGGGGTACTGCAATGATCACGGTAGAAGCTTGAGTTGTAGATGTCAAGCCTGCCGGCGAATATGTCTTCGAATTCCTTTTTGTAGGGTGATAGTTTATAGAATCTGTAGAGGTCCTGCAGATACTGTGTAATGGCTACCCTGAAGGTTCTGTACGGATCGGTGGCAGATTCTGTCTCCTCAAACTGCCCCAGTCCTTCAAGTTCCATTTTGAAGACTTTAAGCATCATTGTCTTTTGTGCTGCTGGCAGATATTTCAGGTTTAGTATAAGGCTGTACTTATCTGAGTCGCAGATGAAAGGAGTTTTGTAGAGAGCCTCTGCAAGATCATTTGTGCCGGGTCCGAGTATTTCGTCCCTGAAGATGTCATCGACGGCTTCATGATCAGGATGGAAAGGCATGAACCAGTTTTCAAAATCCCTGAAGAAATCAAAGTGTTTCAGGTTTGAGAAGGCCTGCATATATACATCTGCACCCTCCATCTGAAGTTTTGTCAGTTCTTCAAAAGATTTGAATATCTCTTCAGATTCGCCAAACATTTGTGACCAGTCGGGATTTCTATCATCATCGGGATCCTGGGGCATAATGTTGTCGAGGTCGAGCTTCTCTTCAATCCTGGGTTTGAGCTTTGCAACCTGCGGCAGTATCTCTTCGGTCAGTTTCTTCCCGAGTTTCTCGGTTTCACGTGACCTGAGCATCTGAAGAACCACTATCCTGCAGTGTTCCCTGAAGCGCTCATCAGCCCCGGCCTCTTCAAGCCATGTTGCAATCTCCGGGTAAAGCTTCAGCCTTTCATCATGATAATAGAGGGTCATTATCAGCCCGGCAAGGGCTCTTGCCCTGACTTGGTCATCTCCGGTTCTGTAGAATCTCAGCAGTATATTTATCTTTCCAGTCTGGAAGACCCTTAGGGCGCTCAGAGTCAAGGCACTTATAAATAGAGAGGTTTCATACCAACGGAATTTGCCGTTTTTTTCAATTATCTCCAGCAGGCTCAGTTCGGCCTCACCGTAGACGTCTGTTATCCAGAGGTGGTTGAATATGTTTCTTATCAGTTGCTTGTGCTGTCTGGCCGACTCAGAGCCGTGATCTGTAGATACCTCTCCGGTCATTTTCAACCACTCATCCAGTTCCTGTTTGAACAACAGGTCGTCAACAGTTTGCACAATGCTTTTTCCTGTCAGCAACTGCTCTCTGTCATTCTGTTGTTTTACCCAGTAGGTATGCCATCCCGAATAATGTGACAATATGTCTTGTCTGACCATGTCTGCGAGATGTAGTATTGATTGGAGAAGTTTACGGTATACGTTTTCCCTTTCAGGGTCATTTACACCTTCGATGGTGTATTTCAGCATGTTTCTGTAGGTGAGCGTAAGCTCCTCAAAATCATCAGTAAACATGCCGGGAGAGCCTTTTTCCATCATATTATTCAGGATATCGAGGCTCTGTTTTACCCGCCTTTTTGCTATCAGGGAGACAATATTTTTATGCTGTTCAATTATCTGTTTCATCTCTTATTCTCTTTCAAAGATATTCATAAATCAACAATCCTGCCGCAATTAATTTTGAGGCAGTTATGTCAGATTGTTTTTTTATGACGAATGATTTTACAACCTTTGAGATGTTTATGGAAGGTTCAGATACTATCCGGCCGGTGTGGCTTCCGGCCAGCCGCAGGGAGCTTCTCCTCAGAGATGAGGAAGAGGCTGATATTATTCTGTTCACAGGAGATGCATATGTTGATCATCCCTCTTTCGGTGCTGCCGTGATTGGCAGGGTGATGGAAGATGAAGGGGTTGTCGTTGCCATCGTACCTCAGCCCAACTGGAGGGATGACCTCAGGGACTTCCGCAAGCTGGGGAAGCCACGGATGTTCTTTGCGGTTACTGCAGGTAACATGGATTCAATGGTTAATCATTATACTGCTGCCCGCCGTTTGCGCTCCGATGACGCCTACACACCAGGAGGGAAGTCCGGGTTCCGGCCTGATTATCCAACGATAGTTTATACTTCGATACTTAAGCGACTCTACCCTGATGTGCCTGTTTTGATCGGAGGCATTGAAGCTTCGATGAGGCGTTTCAGTCATTATGATTACTGGAAAGAGAGTGTTGAGCCTTCCATCCTTGTTTCCAGCGGTGCCGATATGCTTGTTTACGGAATGGCGGAGGGAGCTGTACGCGAGATAATAAGGCTGATGAAGAGGGGGGTGCCTTTCGGGTCACTTAAGACGGTTCCACAAACAGGTATTGTACTTGAGAAGGGATCAGCGATTCCGGTAAGCCGTAAGTGGAGTGATCTCCATCTCGATTCTCACGAAGAGGTTGTAACAGATAAGAAGGCCTTTGCCCGGAGTTTCGTTCTGTTTGAGACAGAGACAAATAAGGTAGAGCAGTCGAGGATACTGCAGAATGCCGGGGATAAGATTGTGATCGTTAACCCTCCTTTTCCTTCTGCCGGCAGCGACGAAACCGATAGTATTTATGAGCTTCCGTTTACTTACCTGCCACATCCGAGATACAGGGGTAAGGGAGCCATACCGGCCTGGGAAATGATCAGGAATTCGGTAACCATACACCGGGGGTGTTTTGGAGGCTGCAGTTTCTGTGCCATTGCAGCTCATCAGGGAAAGCACATAATCAGCCGGTCGAAGGAATCGGTGTTGAAAGAGATTGACAGGATTACAAAAGTTGAAGGTTTCAACGGAGTCATTACTGATCTGGGCGGACCATCGGCGAATATGTATGGTATGGAACCTTCAGACCCTGCCAGGTGTCTTAAATGCAGCCGTTCCTCGTGTATATGGCCCTCTGTATGCCGGAACCTTGAGACATCACATCGAAAGCTCAACGAATTGTATGAAGAGGCAGTGAAAAGGGAAGGGGTAAAGAAGATTTTTATTGGGAGTGGAATAAGGTATGATCTGCTGTTGAGATCATCTAACAGAAACGCCGGGAAGGAGGAGGATGTTTATCTGAGGAATCTTCTTGAGAAGCATATTTCAGGGTGGTTTAAGGTTGCGCCGGAACATAGTGACGAGGAAGTGCTGAAACTGATGCGGAAACCGGCTTTTGAACTTTTCAGGCAGTTGAAAAGGAGGTATGATGCCATCATGGGCAGGTCGGGCAAGAGCGGATTGATAGTTCCATATCTGATATCGTCTCATCCGGGCTGTACGGAGAAAAAGATGGGGGAGATGGCGGAACTATTCAGGGTCCTGGGTGTTAAGCCAGAGCAGGTTCAGGAATTTACACCCACGCCCATGACTCTCTCAACGACGATCTATTATACCGGATTCAATCCGTATACCGGCGAACGGGTTTATGTGGCCCGTAATACTAAGGAAAGGAAACGCCAGAAGGATATCTTGTTTCAAAAAAAAAACCGGGGCGGGAGCCCCGGAATCTGACCGGGAGTAACCAGCTCCCAGCCTCGTGTTAACCTAAAAACCAAACCATAAAAAGACTGAGTGGCCTCAGTCTTCATATTCCTTTAATATATTCTTTACATCGTCAGGAGCTATCCTTCCGTATGTTTTATCACCTACAAGCACTACCGGTGCCAGTCCGCATGCACCTACGCATCGAAGGCTCGAGAGACTGAACTTTCCGTCCGGTGTTGTTTGTCCTACCTCAATATTCAGTTCCTTCTTAAATTCATCGAGCACCTTTTCACCGCCTCTTACATAGCATGCAGTGCCCATGCAGATGCTTATCGGATGTTTCCCCTTGGGGGTCATGGTGAAGAATGAGTAGAATGTCACCACGCCATAGATCTTTGCTAACGGCACGCTGAGATGTTCGGAGACTACCTCCTGTATTTCAGCCGGAAGGTATCCGAAATGCTCCTGGCATTTGTGAAGGACATTTATCAACTCCTGAGGTTCGTTGTTGAAGGATGCGCATATCTCCTTTATTTTGTCAACATCCTCTTGCCTGAGTTCTATTTTAATACTTGACATGATCTTGATTCTTTTTGAGTTTAACCTTTTTAAATTAGTTACTGCTTCACTATTATTCTCTTCTTCCTGTCGAAGTATTTCGTATGCAGAAGGTGGTGAGCCTTTTCGCTGTTTGGTTCACCCAGAAACTCATCATAAAGTTTGATGATAAACGGATTCTCATGTGATTTTCTCAGGGGCTTCTTCCTGTCTTCCTCATAAATAGCTTCAGCCCTTGCCTTTAGTATCGAAACGTCACCATGGTGCAGCGGTTGACCACCACCACCGATACAACCGCCGGGGCAAGCCATTACTTCAATAGCGTGGAATTGCGATTTGCCTTCCCTTACATCGTCGAGCAGCTTGCGTGCATTTCCGAGACCATGTGCGATGCCTATATTAACCGGCAGGCCATCGAAGTCGATTACTGCGCTCCTGACTCCCTCCATTCCTCTCAGCTCATCGAAATCGAGTCTCTGGAGTTTTTTGCCGGTATACAGCTCATATGCTGTTCTTACGGCAGCTTCAATTACACCACCGGTTGCTCCGAAAATTACCCCTGCACCGGTTGATTCACCCATCGGGTTGTCGAACTCCTCATCATCGAGGTTGTTAAGGTCTATATTGGCCTGCTTGATGAAGTTGGCAAGTTCTCTGGTTGAAATCGAGAGATCTACATCAGGGTTATTGTCAACAGAGAATTCATCTCTCTGGCACTCATATTTCTTCGCAAGGCATGGCATTATAGATACCACCACCATATCTTTGCGGTCTACTTTTATCTGATCGGCAAAATAGCTTTTTGCTATTGCTCCGAACATCTGCTGCGGTGATTTTGCGGTTGAAGGTACATCCTTAAGATCCGGGAAATAGTGTTCAAAAAAGTTAACCCATCCCGGGCAGCAGGATGTCAGAATTGGTAGTTTTACTGTCTTGTCACCTGCTAGATGTCTTTTGATTCTGTCAAGCAGTTCGGTTCCCTCTTCCATTATTGTGAGGTCTGCTGCAAAGTCTGTGTCGAATACGTAGTCAAATCCGAGTGCCCGCAGTGCTGCAGCCATTTTACCGGTCACCAGGGTTCCCGGCTTCATTCCGAACGCTTCTCCGAGAGCGGCACGCACGGCAGGGGCTGTCTGAACCACAACCGTTTTTGTCGGGTCGGCGAGGGCTCTTAGCACTTCAGGTGTATGATCGACCTCAGTGAGGGCAGCTGTTGGACAGACTGCGACGCACTGTCCGCAATAGGTACAGGTTGAATGTTCGAGATTCATCTCGAAAGCCGGAGCTACGGCGGACATAAAACCGCGATTAACGGCAGACAATGCGCCTACAGTCTGAACATCATTGCACATTGTCTCACACTTCCGGCACATGATACACTTGTCAAGGTCTCTAATTATGGAAGGTGAGGTATCTTTACGGTATGTTGACATCTCTGCTATCTCCATACCGGGTATCTCTCTTATTCCCAGTAGTACTGCCATACTCTGAAGATCGCATTTGCCTGATTTTGCACAGGTAAGGCACTCCTTGGGATGATCAGAGAGAATAAACTCCATTACAGTGCGCCGGGCATTCAAAACTCTTGTGGTATGTGTTTTTACCACCATACCTTCCTCGCACTTGGTTGCACATGACGGAGCCAGGTTCCTTCTTCCGTCGACCTCCACAACGCATATTCTGCACCCTGCCGGCTTATTCTCAATGTTCATGTCGTGCAGCTGCATGTAGCAGAGAGTCGGAATCTCTATTCCGAGCTGTCTTGCCGCCTTGTGGATGGTGGTACCGTTTGGTACCTCCACTGTTTTATTGTCTATATTGAGCTTTATATTTTCCATCACGATGTTCTCCGAAGATTATTGAATATTGATAGCGTCAAACTTGCACTTTTCCATACAGGCTCCGCACTTGATACATATTTCAGGATCGATATAGTGAGTCTCTTTTCTTTCTCCGGAGATAGCATTTACCGGACAAACCCTTGCACAGGCAGTACAACCGACGCAATTCGTTACACTTATCACATAGGTCATCAGCTCCTTGCAACTACCTGCCGGACACTTCCTGTCGCGTACATGAGCAAGGTACTCATCCATGAAATTGTCAAGGGTTGAGATCACCGGGTTTGGTGATGATTGTCCGAGACCGCATAGTGAAGTATCTTTAATTACTACTGACATGTTCCTGAGCCTTACCAGATCAGCTTCGGTACCATTGCCCCTGGTAATGTGCTCAAGAAGTTCATGAAGCCTTTTATTACCGATGCGGCATGGGGAGCATTTCCCGCAGGACTCTTCAACGGTGAATTCGAGAAAGTATTTTGCAACGGAGACCATGCAGTCATCCTCATCAAGAACTATCATTCCCCCTGATCCCATCATCGATCCTGCAGCCAGCAGATTATCGAAATCGATAGGAGTATCGAGATGTTTTTCTGTCAGGCAGCCTCCGGAAGGTCCGCCTGTCTGTACGGCCTTGAATTTTTTGCCATCCTTTATGCCACCACCGATCTCGAAGATCACCTCACGCAGGGTCGTTCCCATGGGAACTTCAACCAGTCCGACGTTATTGATTTTTCCGGCAAGTGCAAAAACCTTGGTACCCTTTGAGCGTTCGGTACCTATGCTGTTGAACCACTTTGCTCCCTTTAAATATATCGAAGGAACGCAGGCCAGTGTTTCGACATTGTTTACATTGGTCGGTTTGCCGAGGAATCCAGATTCAGCAGGGAACGGGGGTTTTACTGTTGGTTCACCCCGGTGGCCTTCCATCGAATGGATAAGCGCTGTCTCTTCACCACAGACGAAGGCTCCGGCACCGTATCTCAGGTCGATGTCAAAACTAAATCCGGTTCCCATAATGTCATTACCCAGAAGACCGTATTCCCGAGCCTGTCCTATTGCAATCTTAAGACGGTGTATTGCGAGCGGATATTCTGCCCTGATGTAGATCAGACCTTTGCTGGCTCCGATACAGTAGCCGCAAATTGCCATTGCCTCAAGAATGGAATGAGGATCACCTTCGAGTATGGACCTGTCCATGAATGCTCCGGGGTCTCCTTCGTCAGCGTTGCATACAACGTACTTCTGATCAGCCTGATTTCTGGATGCTATTTCCCATTTGATTCCGGCCGGGAAGCCTCCGCCTCCGCGACCCCGCAGGCCTGAATCCTTGATTTCTCTGATTGCCTCATCAGGAGTCATTTCAGAGAGGACCTTGCCCAACGCCATGTATGCATCACGGGCTATTGAGTCATCTAAATTTTCAGGGTCTACAAAACCACAGTTACGCAAAGCTATCCGTAACTGCTTCTTATAGAAACCTATCTTTTTGGAATCGGTAATATGTTCTTTTGTTTCAGGGTCGGTAAAAAGCAACCTGTCAACTTTTCTTCCTTTAATAATATGCTCTGCTATTATCTCTCTTGCGTCCTCGGGCTTAACCTGTGTGTAAAATGTATTGTCAGGCATGACCTTTACAATCGGACCTTTTTCACAGAACCCGAAGCAGCCTGTTCTTATTGCCTGAACATCATTTTCCAGTGTATTGGCTTCTATTTCGTAGATAAGATTATTTAGCAGCTCATCACTCATTGAAGCATGGCAGCCGGTGCCTGCACAAACCAATAGTTGCATCTTGTATTTTGCCATGGTATTATCCTCCCTTGATTGAATTAGTCAATAGACTGATAGTTGTCAGGAAGAATTCCTTCCACAAGCTCGCCGTTCTTGATGTATTTCTCAATAATCTCATCGGCTTTCTGTTTGTCGACATAACCAAAAACGATCGGATCTTCACCCGGACGCTTCACTTCGATTGTGGGTTCGGCAAAACAGTATCCCATATCGCCTGTCTGTATTACCACAGCATCGATATTCCTCTTGTCCAGCTCTTCCATAAGAAAAGCCATGATCTCCTTTGCTCCTGAGGCAATCCCGCTTGTCGCCATGCCGACTTTGATAACGACACGACCCTCCTGGTTTTCTCCTTTCTCGCGCAGTTCAACTTTGGCCTGTAGCTCACTCTTTAATCTTTTCAGATCGGCCAGGGTCTTTACTTTGTCCATTTTTACTTGATTTACAAGTTTATATACCTATTTTACGTTAATCGCTCAATTTGTTTTCGAAATATTCCCACATACTCTGTGATCTATTTCTGGTGCAAATATAATATAATTTGTTGTGAAAAAAATAACATTGTGAAAATAATAACAGTAAATTGAAGATTTACAAAAATCAGATGATATTTGTCATTATATGGTTGTTCTGTTATTCTGTTAGCAGGCGAGGATCACTTTTCCTTATCCGGCTGAATTCAGAGTTGGGCCGCCAGCGGTCAGTCTTACAATCTCACAGATCACATTAACTGCTTTTTGCATTGATTCCAGGGGGATATATTCATATTTTCCGTGAAAGTTATGTCCGCCGGTGAAGATATTCGGGCATGGAAGTCCCATATATGACAGCTTTGAGCCATCTGTACCACCCCTGACGGGTGTTATCAACGGTATTATGCCGCAGTTGCGGATCGCCTCCTCGGCCTTTTTTACCACATGCATGAAGGGTTCTATCTTCTGGCGCATGTTATAATATTCATCTCTTATAGAAGATGTGACAATGGTATCGTCATAACGGTTATTGAGATAGTCTGTTATTTCGCGTACGGTCTGTTTCCTGTACACAAATCTCTTTTCCGAATGGTCGCGGATAAGTATTCTCATAATGGTAGAATCGACTGACCCTTTAAAATCGAACACATGGAAGTAACCCTCATAACCTTCGGTATGTTCCGGTTTTTCGGCCTGAGGCAGCATGCGGCAGTACTCCTGTGCAATGCCTATTGAGTTTATCATCTGGTTTTTGGCAGTACCCGGATGTATGCTTCTTCCCTGAACCGTAACGGTTACACTTGCAGCATTGAAGGTCTCATATTCAAGTGAGCCTGCCTCTCCTCCGTCAACGGTATATGCGTGATCGGCACCAAACTTTTCAACATCGAATTTATTGGCACCTCTGCCAATCTCTTCATCGGGAGTAAAGCAAATTTTAACATCTCCTCTTTCGAAATCGCTCTCTTTCAGCAATATCTCAGCGGCAGTCATTATTTCAGCTATACCTGCCTTGTTGTCGGCACCGAGAAGGGTAGTACCGTCAGTAGTGATCAGGGTCTGGCCGGTGTAGTTCTTCAGCTCGGGAAAATCATCAGGGGAGAGCAGAATACCCAGTTTTTTATTCAGGGCAATGTTAGTGCCCGGGTAGTCGGGAATGATTTGAGGCCTGACATTATTACCGGGCATTTCCGGACTGGTATCAAGATGAGCAATAAAACCGATTACCGGGATATTACTGTTGTTACCTGGCAGAGTTCCCGTTACATACCCGTTCTTATCTATTCCGGCATCGGTAATTCCGATCTCCTTCATCTCGTCAACAAGCATTCTGCCTAGTTCCAGCTGGCCTTTTGTACTCGGACAGCTTTCAGATTTATCGTCTGATGCGGTGCCCACTTTTACATAACTGAGAAAGCGGTCAAGGAGTTTTTCCATAATTAAAAAATATATCAGAAAGGAATAAAGATAAAGAATTTAGCTTAAAAGAAAAACCTGCAAACACCCCCGGGTGAATGCAGGTTTTTACTTAAGGTTAAATCATTACACCGGATTACTATTTCAGCAGAATATTTCCAACCAGTATCCGCCCGCTTTTCCAGAATGCACGAAAATAGGGGTTGTCTGTTACGTAAACTACCTCTCCGCGGCCAACTCTTTCCGAGCCGATCACAAGCGTGCTTTTAATGTTTTCCTGAAATTTATATCCTGCGAAACCTGATACAGGTGCTGATTCAGTAATATATCCGATATTGCTGCCTCCGTTAAGGTAAGGCAGGCCTGAGGAACGTTTCATAATGAACCATTCATTACCCATTCCGAATGTATAGGGATGGGTAGTATCGAGTTTTACCCTGTAGATAGCACCTGAAGATCTTGTTGACAGTGTATGCCGGCGCTCATCCTCAAATATTTTAAGAAGTTCAGGATCATCACTTCGCTGCTTTTTCTCTTTTGCCTTAAGTTCTGTTGACCTCAGGTCTGCACCTTTACCCAGTGCGGTTGTCTTTTCAGCGCTGAAGAGTGAAGTTGCAGCATCAAGGGCAAGTACCTTACCTCCTTTCTGCAGGAATGCCATTATCGGATCCTTGTATCTGGTGTAACTTCCCGATGTGAGTATGAGGACATCATACTTTGTAAGGTCTGCTGAAGCAGCACTTGATGCGTTGATAATAGTCAACGGGTATTCGAGTTCACGTTCGAAGAAATACCAAATCTCTCCGACCGAACCTGCAGAGGTGCCTTCTCCTCCCAGCATGGCTATTTTTGGAGCCTTTCGGGGACTTGAGTACCCGGACCCGAAATCCTTGCCTGCTTCCACAATGCCGGTTGAGGCTGTATGAAGCTTAATGCCTGCATAATCGGCGGCCTCCATCACCAGACTGTCGAAGGTTGAAGGAATATGAGTATTGTCGCCTCGGGCAATTATCAGTGAGCCGCGATTGAACTTATTAGTTCCTGAAGTAAACTCCTTAACTGCTGACCTGATCCTTATATCTCTTTTGTAAAGTGCCGTCAGGAATCTCATTTCGTCAAATCCATTCCAGTTTACAAGGTAGGCGTAAGGTTTCTCCTCCGAAATATTATTGACTGGCTTTGCGAATTCCACACTGCCATTTGCTGCGTCAATTTTATCTTTAAGTGCGAAAGTGTTGAGATTGTAAAGGTATGGAAGGGCCCAGGCCGAAAGGTCATATGTTATTGAATCACTTGCCTTGCTTTCGGGTTCGAACAGCACCTTTACCAGATGGCCCTGAGGCTGGAAGGCAGAAACAAGGATGTCTCCCTTTTCAATTGTTACTTCTCCCTCCTTGTCTTTCAAGTATTCAAATGCCTTGAATTTCTTCCCTGTGTTACCGGCATAGCTGTACCTTATCTGGTTTTTATCGAGGAGTTCCAGGAGTGCCTTTACTGCAGAAGTTTCATTGGAACCCTTAATAATTACCGATTTATAATCAAACGGCGGATTTGTCCGGGCTGTTTCAAAGTATTTATTGAAGCCTTCCATCAGTTTTACCCTGTTCTCGTATGAGACTTTTATAGTTGCTATTGAAGCCAGAAAGTGTCCCTCTATTCTGTGTTCAAGGGTTATGGAGTCACCTATTGACCTTTCCATTCCAACCCCTGCACCGCCGCCACCGGCCTGTTCATATGTGAAACCCATGGCTCCGTTGAAAAGGGGCCATGTGTCGCCGAAGCTGGGGCAGAAGAGGTCAAAACTCTCCTTTGTATAATAGAGTCTGAACTTTTCGTCGAAAAGGTCGGCATTCCCAACTCCCATAAGCTTATGGAATTCGCGCTGCCAGGGGGTGATCACCTCGTGCCATGGATCTGCCCCGGGGGCAAAGAAGAAATTTGATGAGGCTCCCATTTCGTGGAAATCAGCATGCACATGAGGCATAAAGGAGTTATATAGTTTTAGCCTGAGCTGAGTCTCTGTCTGGGTTTGCCATGTCCAGTCACGGTTCAGGTCGAAGAAGTAGTGGTTTGAGCGCGAGCCCGGCCAGCCCTGTGACCGTTCCCATGAGTTGGGGTCAACGTTCAGGGTCAATGGCTGAAGCATCCGGTACTGGTTTGCATACCTGTCACGTCCGTCGGGATTGGAGCAGGGGTCTATTATAATTATACATGACTTCAGCCACTCTTCGGTGCCATCATATTTATTCTCCACCAGCGTATAGAGGGTCTTCAGGGCAGCCTCCATGCCTACCGACTCGTTACCGTGCACGTTGTAGCTAAGCCAAATTATCGGAACCTGGGTTCCTTCAGTATTCTCTTCTGAAAGTCCGGTTTTAGCCAGGTTTACTTTTCGAAGCACCTCGAGATTTTTGAGGTTTTCGGGTGATGAAACGAAGCAGACACCCAGTTCCCTGCCTTCGTATGTTCGGCCGTAACTCATGTATTCCGCGTATGGTGATGTTTCGGCAACATATTTTACATAAGACGAAGCCTGATGATGCCAGGTGAAGGTTGTGCCAAGCTTGTAACCCAGAAATTCATCAGGGGACTTAACTTGTTGACTAATAGCACAAAATGCCGGCAGGACCGACAGGGCCAGAATGAAATAAAATCTCTTCATAGAATACTTTTTTGGAACCGATAAATATATTACAAATAGCTTGCATACGACATGCATGAGACTATGTTGTTGATGCAAATCATAATAATTAATATTCAGACGTGGAAGAAGCTGTCGAGGCGGCGTCCGCGGCGAAGCCTGTAATGAAGGAACATCAGCACCGATGCAACGGGAATGATGCCGGCCGAAACTACTGCTGACCAACGGATGGAAACCACGTTGTTTATGTGTAGATCGGCAAACACCTCTATTGTTACACACAGAATGTTAACGGCAATAAGAGACAATGCCAGAACATTAAAGCCTTTGTATTTTGCCACAGTTGATATCCATACCACAATTCCGGCCAGAATGAAGAGTACGGTTGTGACAGGCATTGCCACAGGTACGAACCAGTTAATGGTGCTGCTGAATATATTGAACAGGATCAGCATTACCAGGGTATTCACCAGTAAAAGCAACAGCATTCCAAAGGGCCATCTGTTCATGAACATAATTATTGTAAGGGTGAGCCAGATCCACGATATCGACGTGACCGGATAAAGGGACCAGTTTATGCCGCCGGCAAACAGAAGGTTAAGAAGAAGTATAATAACAACGCCTGATGCACAGACTATACCTGATAGTTCCCACATGTACCGGGCAGTCTCTTTTCTGGAGACCTTCAATAGTTCCTGTGGCCGTGAAGGAGTATATTCCTCTGTTTCCCCGGGAGTGCAGAGAGGACAGCTGTCAAATCCTTCATCAAGCAAGACTCCGCATTTATCACATTTTTTCATCTGCTGATGCTTTTTATATTTTTAATAATTTAATACGACAGAAGCTTCACCTCAACGCCTTCTTTGAGAAGGAACCTGAAGAACTCCTTTTCAAGAATCTGTTCCTCTGCAATTGAACCGAATGTGATTCTCATTTTGCTACCAAAAGAAGCGACCCCGCAACTGATTTTTACTTTGGGATTAGGTGGGGGAGGAGTTATTGAAAAAGCTTCAACATGTTCTCCGATCTCCGGTGAAAAATCAATCCTGCCCATGTTTGTCAGAACACCCGTGAATAATCCCGAGCCGAAGGTATGATATGCGATTGAAAGTATCAGTCGTTTTACAAAAACCGGTAGTATCCTTACGAAAAAGATCTTTTCGCTTCCCACATTCCTTTTAATGATCCGGCTTATTCTCAACGGATGAGTCTCCATTCTTATCATGTGATGAACGGTTTCAGCAATATCTTTGAATGTAAACCTGCCTAGTCGGAGGTCAATCTCCGGAACCACAAAAAGTGAAAAGTTCCTCATAGAGCGACTTATAAAATATTTACGGAGGTTTACAGGTACCTGAACACGTATAATCCCACGGCGTTTCCGTTCCGGCTGTTTATGGAAAATATCCTGAAGGACTGCCAGATAGATTGTAGCCAGATATTCCGTAACTGAAACACCATATGATTTTGCCTTTGCATTTATTTCTTCCGGATTCACTTCGCCGGTTATGGTTCTGAATCGCGGCCTTTTATTGAGTCTGAAGGGTAGATGAAGGGCTGGTTTTGGATTCTCCGTGGAGGGGATCTTCTTATTGAAGTACCTGCCAAATGAGTCTTCATATTCTTCCATATCAGGCTTTCCTTCCGGGTCACAGACCTTTTCTGGCAACAGGTCAATTTTACCACAGTTCTTAAGGTACTGCCATAATAATGTTTTCAGGAACTCAAGGGCTCCGCCCCCGTCAGTGAGTATGTGCACAAATTCGAGTGACAAGGTTCTGTCTTTCACTATGACCCTGTACATTACCTCTTTCTTTGAGCCTATGGGGAAGGCAGTACATATTTCCTTATTGTCAGCGAAAAGTCTGGGTAGCGCAGAAATCTTCTCAAGAAAATACCAGAAGAGACCGTGGCTGAGGGTAACATTGAAATAGGGAAATCTTGATGCAACTACCGGTATAGCCTTAGCCAGAGAAGAGTAGATTATGTCATCCCTGAGAGTGACCGATATCCTGAAAACAGCAGTGAACTCACCTCCGATTACAGCAGGGTATATCTTCGCAGCGTTGTCAAGTCTGAACCATTCAGGCTCTCCTGTCCGGGGATTTTTTCTTTTCATTGGTCTTTTATGGAGGTAAAAGTAAGAAATTATTAAATTTGTCAGGAATGAAAAAAAGGGGCGTAGGAGATGAGGGCGTATGAGGGCGTATGAGGGCTTATGAGGGCTTATGAGGGCGTAGGAGATGAGGGCGTAGAAGGGCGTATGAAGGGCGTAGGAGGGCGTAGAAGGGCGTAGAAGGGCGTATGAGATGAGGGCGTAGGAGGGCTTATGAGGGCGTAGGAGGGCGTAGGAGGGCGTATGATACAATACAATACCAGAGGGGTTGGATAGCATTAGCATCAGGGTGATCCCCATAACATTTTCAGTCGCCAGGTAAAATGTATACAGGGTACAGGGAGGAGGATATCAGATTTCAGATCAACGATTTGCGGTTTGACAGAGGTTGCCTCCCTGCGATCGAGGAGGATGAAATAAAAACAGGATGATATGAAAAATTTAAGTATTTTGTTTACCGGTTTAATCTTGATACTGCAGACCCCGTTTATCTCGGGTCAGGTAAAGCAGGTCCCTCCACAGGTAATAGGCTGGCTCGACGATAGCAGGTTTATTCTTCAGAAGGTTGAAAATGGTATGCCGGTAATTAAGAGTGTTGATGCACGAAGAGGCACGGAACGCGTTATTACAGACTGGAAGAGCGATCGCGAAATGCTCGTTGAGTCCCTGCCGGGTAATTACTCACCTGGTCCGGCCGATATTGTAAGTCCTGATAACAAAAGCGTTATAATCGTCCGGGACAATGATTTATTTTATATATCAGCTCTCACGGGCAGCGAGATAAGGCTTACAAATGACAGTGATCAGGAGGTCAACACACGTTTCTCACCTGATTCTAAGAAGATTGCCTATACAAAAAACAGGGATCTCTATGTCTATGACCTGATTCAGATGAAAGAGATCAGACTGACACATGATGCTACTGATAAAATATACAATGGTTATGCATCATGGGTGTATTTTGAGGAGATACTTGGCAGGCCAAGCCGGTATGCAGCATTCTGGTGGGCGCCGGATGGGCAGAAGATAGCATATCTGCGGACCGATGACAATCCCGTTCCTGATTTCACCATTGTGCGACTTGAGGAAGATGACGGCGTAAATGGTAAAACAGAGGTTACTCCCTATCCAAAATCGGGTGATCCGAATCCGGTGGTTAAAATGGGTATTGCTGACATATCGACTGGTGAAACGACATGGGTAAAGACCGATGACAGAATTGACCAGTATATTGCATGGCCTTTCTGGACACCTGACAGCAGGAAGCTGGCAGTTCAGATACTAAACCGTGACCAGAGCGATCTGCGCATTATTCTTGCAGACATAACCACAGGCGATTACAGTCAGATTTATCGTGAGATACGACCTACCTGGGTAGAGTTCTATGAAGATATTTATGTGATGAAGAACGGTGCAGGCTTTATTGTAAAAAGCTACAGGAATGATTGGGAGAATCTCTATTATCACGACTGGAACGGAGACCTGAAAGCACAGTTGACCGCGTTTGATTTCCGGGTGAATGGAATTGAACGGGTTGATGAAGCGAAAGGGGTCGTCTACTTTTCTGCTAGCGGAGGGCAATCGACAGACAGGCAATACTATCGTGTCGGGCTTGACGGCAGGAACCTGGTCAGATTAACTTCAGGGGAAGGAGTACACAGCGTAAATCTCTCGCCCGGAGGAAGTTATTTAATCGATACCTGGAGCAGTATAAAGAGTCCGGGAGCGATGGTTGTTATCGATAGAAATGGTAAAGAGTTAAGGGAAATTTACCGTCCGGTTCAACAGCCATTTGATCCGGCTCTTCATGTTCGTGTGGAGATGTTAACTATTCCAACTTCTGACGGCCTTTTTGATATGCCGGCAATAATTAAGTATCCTGTTAATTTCGATGAAAACAGTAAATATCCGGTAGTCTTCACTATCTACGGAGGTCCCGATGCCGGAAGGGTAAGGAACTCCTGGATCAATCCCGCTCCCGATTTCTACGGACAGAACGACATCATAACAATTTCGGTTGACCACAGGGCATCGGGGCATTTCGGTAAGAAGGGCCTCGATTACATGCATCGTAGTCTTGGCAAGTGGGAGATACTCGACTATGGCGATGCGGTGAAATGGCTTCGGGCCAAACCATATGTTGACGGAACGCGCATGGGTATAACAGGCGGCTCGTACGGAGGGTATATGACCTGTCTTGCTCTTACAAAGGGTGCGGAATACTGGACACACGGGGTGGCAAGTGCACCCGTTACTGACTGGAAGCTTTACGACAGCGTATATACAGAGCGTTATATGGATGAACCAAAAGATAATCCTGATGGTTACAGTGACGGATCAGTGCTGACATTTGTGGGCAATTTCAAAGGCAGGCTCCAGCTTGTACATGGAGATCTTGATGATAATGTTCATATGCAAAATAGTATCCATCTTATATCGAAACTACAGGATAAGGGCAGGTTCTTTGAGTTTATGATATATCCCGGAAACAGGCATGGAATTACCGGTGCCAAGAGAGTTCATGCGACAACTATGGCTTACAATTTCTGGCTCAGGGAGTTTTTTGGAAAGTGATGGATACAACTCAAAAGAGACTTCGTGCCTTGAGAAAGGCTATGAAGGAATCAGGAATTGATGCCTGTGTAATACCGGCAACAGATCCTCACCTTGGTGAGTACGTACCCGACCACTGGAAAATAATCAGATGGCTAACCGGTTTTACAGGGTCAGCGGCCAATATTGTCATTACACACACTTTTGCAGGGTTATGGACTGATTCACGTTATTTTATTCAGGCAGAACAGCAGTTGTCGGGGTCGGGTTTTGAACTGTTTAAGCTGCGGATTCCGCATACACCGGAGTATATTGACTGGTTGGCGGTTAATCTCCGGAAGAACTCTGTAGTTGGTATTGACGGACGTGTTTATGCAACCGGCCTGCACAAAAAGATGGAAAAGGCTCTGGCTTCAAAAAGTATTTCTGTTGATATTTCAGTCGATCTTATCTCTGCATTATGGATCGACAGGCCTTCGATGCCATCTTCACAGGCATTTGAGCATACACCTGAATTTACCGGTTTGAGCAGGGAGGAGAAGATCAGCCGTGTCAGGAGCCGGATGGCAGAAATTGGTGTGGACCATCATCTGCTGACATCACCCGACGATATTATGTGGCTTTTGAATATCAGGGGTTCCGATGTACAATTCTGTCCGCTGATTATATGCTATGCCCTTATAACTCCCGGCCAGCTACTTTTGTTCGTGAACGAGGAGCAAATACCGCAGCCTTTGAGGAGGGACTTTGACAGAGCAGGCGTCGTTATGCTGCCTTATGAAGAGACAGCAACAATTATGCGGAAGCTTTCGCGAAGAACATCTCTTCTTCTCAATCCTTCAACCACTTCAGCAGCGCTTTACAGTTCCGTTGGTTCAGACGTTGAGGTAACTGAGGACGTTACTGTTCCCACGAGACTTAAAGCGATTAAGAATATCACCGAGATTATGAATATCAGGCAGACTATGATTAAGGATGGTGTAGCGTTGACAAAATTCTTTTTCTGGTTTGAGTCGGCTGTTGGAAGGGAACGGGTTACTGAGATTTCAGCCGCTGAAAAGCTGCTTCAATTCAGGATGGATCAGAAGGGTTGTTGTGGCGCCAGTTTCGAGACTATATCAGCCTGGAATGCTCATGCGGCACTACCTCATTATGCGCCTTCAGAGGAGAATGAGACCGATATTGCCGGAACCGGTATTTACCTGCTTGACTCAGGAGGGCAATACCATGGTGGAACCACGGATGTTACCCGTTGTACTGTTTTTGGGGAACCGACGGCAAGACAGAAACGTGATTTTACACTGGCCCTTAAGGGAACGATAGCCCTGGCAATGGTTAAGTTTCCCCTGGGAACCAGGGGATACCAGGTTGAGATACTTGCGAGAAAGGCATTGTGGGATAACGGCCTAAATTACGGTCATGGTACAGGTCACGGGGTGGGTTATTTTCTGAACGTGCACGAAGGACCCCAAACCATTGGCACCGGCGCATCAGGCGATCTTAAAACGATACTTGAGCCAGGTATGTTAACTGCTGATGAGCCTGCCATCTACAGGCCCGGTGAGTATGGGTTCCGCACCGAAAACCTGTTGTTATGTGTTGACGATGAGTTAACTGAGTATGGACAGTTTCTGAGGTTCGAGACGGTTACACTATGCTATATTGAGAAGAAACTTATTGATGTTTCAGTGCTTACAGGTGAGGAGCGGAAATGGATCGATAACTATCATCGCCAGGTCTTTGCATCTCTTGCAGACAAGTTAACTGAAGAAGAAAAGGAGTGGCTGAGAGAGAAAACAACTCCGCTACCGGTATCTTAACGGCCGACAGAATGCGACGGGTAATCACCGTAGAAAAATGTTTCAGTTGCCTGTCTGAACGGCAAAAAGATGAAACAAGGTCTTAATGCAGAGATGATGAACCTGTTGTAAAATAATATTGTATATATTTGTATATATGAAGGTGGCTCTTAATAAGAGACCGCATCTCATTTTTATTAACTTAATTTTTTTTATTCAGATGAACATTTTTATTGCAAAGTTAAGTTCACGTACGACCGGTGATAATCTTGCGGAACTTTTCAGCCGATTCGGAGAAGTCAGCTCCGCAAAGGTAATTACAGACCGGGAGACCGGTTTCTCAAAGCGCTATGGCTTTGTAGAGATGCCCGACGACGATGCTGCACAGGAGGCCATCAATGCTCTTAATGAGACAGAATATGATGGCGGTCAGATAGTTGTCAAGAGATCTGAACCCCGACCTGAGAAGAGGGAATTCAGGGGGGGAGACCGACGCGGCCACGGCGATCGCCGCGGTGATAACAGGCGGTACGATAATGACAGATACTAATAAAAAATCCCGGGTTCAACCGGGATTTTTTACTAAAGGGGCTGATAAACCTATTTCCTGATGAGCGGAACGAATCTGACTGCTGAAATAGTTTGTCTGTTGATCTTACCCCTGTTTTTTGTAATTAATACCAGTTCCTGAACAGACGCGGGGTCGCCCAATGGCATTACAAGCCTTCCTCCTTCAGCCATCTGGTCAAGTAAAGGTTGCGGTATATGGTCGCATGCTGCCGTAACCATAATAATATCGAATGGAGCATGCTCTTTCCATCCTATATAGCCGTCTCCCTCCCTTACCTCTATGTTTTTATATCCAAGTTTAGCGAGAAGCTCTTTTGACGATTTTGCCAGTTGGGGTACGATCTCAATTGTATATACATGACCCGTGGTTTCTGCCAGAATCGCTGCCTGATACCCTGAACCTGTTCCAATTTCCAGGGTTTTCTTGTTTTTGTTTGGCTTTGCCAGTTCAGACATCCAGGCAACAATAAACGGCTGTGATATTGTCTGGTCATAGCCTATTGGTAAAGGATTGTCCTGATAGGCATAGGGTGCTATACCGGTAGGTACGAACAGGTGTCTGGGAACCTTTCTCATGGCTGCCAGTATTGCCGGGTCTGTTATTCCCCGTGCAGAGACCTGAGTTGAAACCATATCGCGTCTCTGCCTCTCATAAGGATCTTTGTCCTGCTGTGAAAATGGGTTCAGCAGGAATGCGATAAGCGATAACATAACCAGCAATTTCATCGAAAAAATTTTAATATTTTACAAGATAGTCATTTTTTTTCTAACTTGAGCGTCTGTTCTGATCCTGTATCAGGGCCGGGTGAGCCGCAAAGTAAGTGATAATTAGATTTACCAGAATATAATATTACTAACCAAAACCTGATTGACATGAGTAACGGAGGATTTGATTTCAAACAATTCATTAGCGATTCAGTTGAAACGCTGACAAAACCAAAAAAGTATTTTGAGGAAATGAGTTTAACGGGGGGGCTGGTTGAACCTCTAATCAAGGCAGTTCTTTATGGAGCTATTGCCGGTATTATTTATTTCCTGTGGGGGGTGTTGAATTTGTCGGCCATGGGAGGCCTGTTTGGCGGTGCTATTGGAATAATGGCTTTCATTTGGATGGTTGTTGGATCGATCATCGGTCTGTTCATCTCCGCAGTTATCATTCTTGTAATCTCAGCTATCGCAAAGGGTAATACAGATTTTGAAGCCTGTGTCAGGGTTGCAGCATCGATAATGGTTCTTCTGCCTGTTATTGCCATCCTGTCGCTTTTCTCCGGAGTTAGTCTGAAGTTGTATGGGGTAATCCGTATCATAGTCAATCTTTACGGGTTATGGCTGCTGTATAATGCACTTATTGGTTCGCTTAAGGCCAATCAGAAGACATCACAGATAATTATGCTCGTTTTTGTTGTGATTTTCGTTCTTGTGTTTCTTGCAGGATTGGGAGCCAAAAGAACTGCCGACAGATACATGAGGAATATGGATAGGGAAAGCAGGGAGATGCTCAGGGATTTCGGATTAGATTAATTTATAGTTCTTAACGATCAATTAAAGAGCCGGACTTGCTAATCCGGCTCTTTAATTGATCGTTAAGAACTATAAATTAATCTAATCCGAAATCCCTGAGCATCTCCCTGCTTTCCCTATCCATATTCCTCATGTATCTGTCGGCAGTTCTTTTGGCCCCCAATCCTGCAAGAAACACAAGA
>JAWOIF010000019.1:0-12550 GCA_046484805.1 Bacteroidales bacterium | reverse complement strand
CGCCTTTTGAGCGATACTCATCGATTGACAGAGGCGACAGTATTCCGTAGTGTTCGGTGGCCAGATGCATCTGGTAACCGAGGAAGTTGTCGAGGTGTTTCTCGCGTACCTCATCGGGGTGTATCACCTGGCTGCGGTCGAGTTCGTCGGTACGGAAGGTGTCGAGAAGTTCGTCGATGGTTCCCTTCAGGCGGGCTACTGCTGTGACCGGTTGCAGGTGCTTGAGCAGTATATCCTGTACTTCGCGGGGATTGACGTTTATATATCTTTTAGGCTCTCTGCCGGTGACGGCTATCTCGAGCAGCGGTGTCTGGTTGCAGACGCCAACGCAACCCACAGGCTTTACGGCGGCATCGAGGCGATACTCATCCATTACCCTGCGTACCTCGGTGATGACGTGGCTGCTGCCTCCGGCGATACAACAGGAGCCCAGTCCGACGCGTATCTCGTTGCCACTCTCTGTGGGGGTGAATTCGAAGATACCTGCCGAATCTTCAGCCGGGGAGCTGAGGAAATCATCTATAACCTCGCTAACCCTGGAGGTGAGTACGTGTCCGTATGTTTTGCTGTCTATCTGCACCACGGGGGCGAGAGTACAGCATCCGAGGCATGCCACGTTTTCGATCGAGAACTTACCATCTTCGGTGGTGATATCGCCCTTTCCGAGCTTCAGCACGCGTCGCAGGGCGTCACCCACCAGGTCGGCGCCCTTTACGTGGCATGCGGTTCCGGTGCATATTTTTATCACGTGCTCGCCGTAGGGGATGTGTCTGAACTGGTTGTAGAAGGTTGATACTCCGGTCACCTGCTGCGGTGTTACCTCTGTCAGTTCGTACAGTATTTTAAGTGAATCGGAAGGGATATAGTTGAAGGTATCCTGTATCGCCTGCAACAGCGGAATGACCTTGTCGGCCTCCCGTCCGGTGGCGGATACTATTGCTTCCACCGCTGGCCTTATGTCGTTGGCCCCGGTTCCCCCGCAATTGCATTTATTCTTATTTTTTATGTTTTCAGTTTGTGCCAATGCAGTAGATGTGTTTAACGCCCCTGATGAAGATTTTGCCGTGGGCGAAGGCGGGGGTGGCGTAGACTCTTTCGCCCAGGGATGCGGTTGCGAGGAGGTCGAATTCGCCGGCGGCTTTGACGATGTAGGTGTTGCCGGGGACGTCGGTGAGGTAGACTTTGTCGCCGGCGATGATTGGTGAGGAGTAGAATTCGTAATCGAAGTAGTTCTCCCAGAGGACTTTACCGGTGCGGGCGTCGTAGCAGGCCACGGCGCCGTAGCTGGTGGCCACGAAGAGGTGGTCTTCTGTTGCCACGAGGCTTGATATTTCGGGCGTGAATTCGTTATCTTCCCATAGTGACTGGGTTTCGCCGGTTGAGGGTTTTACCGCCACCAGTTTGGCGAATTCGTTGCCGATGAAGACTGTTGTGCTGTTGACGCCGGGCGATGGGCCGATTTCAGCGCTCACGCCCCGGGCTCTCCATATTTCGGCGCCTGTGGTGAGGTCATATCCTGCCACGTAGGGGTCGCTGTTGAGGATCACCTGGTCTTTGCCGTTGAGACGGGCTATTACGGGTGATGCCCAGGAAATCTTGGCTCCGGTGCGCACGGTCTCCCAGATTTTTTCGCCGGTGCGGGTGTTGAAGGCCAACAGCGTTGCGCTGACGTTATGGTCGAACTGCACAATAACCATGTTGTTGTATATGACAAGCGATGATGAGTGTCCGTAGTGGTTGTCGGGAACGCCCAGGTTTTTAGCCCAGACTATCTTTCCGTTGTGGTCGGCACAGATGAGGTTGCCTGTTCCGAAGATGGCGCAGACCACTTCGCCGTTGGCAGCAGCAGTAGGGGCCGCCAGTCCGGTATCTTCAGTGGTTTCAGGGGGTGTTGCCGGGGCTCCGGCGATGTTGCCTGCCCGGGCTGTCCATAGCAGTTTGCCGTCGGTGACGCTGTAGCAGTAGATCTCTTCTCCGCTTTCATCGGCGCCGGTGATAAATAGTCTGTTACCCCATATTACAGGCGAGTTGAATCCACCCTTTTTTGTTTCTGTTTTCCAGAGGATGTTTTTGCCGGTGCTGCCGTTCCATTCGAGGGGGTAGTTGGAGCCTCCGGCGAAGCCGCGTGCGCCGGGGCCGCGGAAGAAGGGGAAGGTCGTGCCGGGGGCACTGATTTCAGATGTCAGATTAACGATTTCAGATTTCAGATTTGGGTCGGGTTGGGTGGCAGCGGTTGCCGGTTGTTGGCTGGCGGTACCGACGGCAGACGGGGTCTCCGCTGCGCTCCCCGCTTCTGGTTGTATTGTTTCAGCAGGCACTTGCCGGATCGCCGGGGTGGCAGCTACTGTTTCGGCCATGGTCACCACCTGCACCTCTTCGGCAGTTGTCACCCTGCCCGGTGAAGGCAGGTTTTTACGCATCACGGCTGATGCGATGATGGCGGCGGCGAAGATCAGCACTACCGGCGCCAGCAGCCACTGCCGCTTTATTTTTCTGATACTGGTTTCGTTGGTTGTATCTCCGGGGAATACCGGTATTGTCTTGTCGGCTGAAGACATCAGCCATAGTGCCAGGATGAAGACTATCGCGCTGGCCAGCAGCAGGTAAGAGCCTGCCCTCACCTGCCATGTGGCCGTGAAGAAGGCTTTGCGGGCGATGAGGTCGAGCGAACGGATCTGTTCCTGCAGGTCGCTGTTTTCAGGATCGCGGTCGAACTGCTCCTTAAGCTGCAGCAGCGCTGGGTTGTCGAGCGGGTCGATGCGCTTCAGCTGCACATAACCGAACAGCATCATCACCGCCAGCAGCAGGGCAAAGATCCCTGCCACCAGGCTCACCGTTTTCAGCGTTTTAATATCCTTTTCTGAAAGCTCCATATAATTGTGTTATGTTGTCGTGTTTTCATTTTTCGTCACCGGGCAGAATTCGAAGCAGCGCGCGCAGCTCACGCACTTGCCCCTGTCAGGCACGTAGTCGGGCCGTTCCTCCCTGCGTGTTGAGGCGAAAAGCGCCACTCCCAGGGCCGTTCCGAAGAAGAGACCCATCCATCGCGATCCTTTGCGAAAGCGTTCCGTGATGACAGCCTCCTCGTGATAGAGTTCATCGAGGTTACGGCCGGTCTCCTTGAATTTCAGTACCTCCATTGTTGTTGCAGGAACCCCGGTTAACTGCTCGCTTCGCATTTCACGCGCAAGAGATACCACCGGGTTTACTGAGGCAAGATGTTGGTGTGTCTTTTCTGTCAGGAACCAACCGGCGACCATAAATACCGGTATTAGTATCAGGTAGAGGGCAAAGCGGCTGCGTTCACTTTTGCGGGGTTCGGGCTTATCGGTAATATTGGATGGCAGTATCGCATTGTAGGGGCATGAGTTTTCGCACAGCCTGCAGTTGATACATTCGGCGGGGGTGATTGTGACGTGTTTGGCCGAAAAGTGTGAGAACCAGTTGAGCACTACTCCGTACGGACAGAGGAATCGACAGTAGGGGCGACTAACGAAGAGTCCTGCCAGCAGCAGAAGCACCCCGAAGATGATCATGGTGTAGGGGGCATCGAGCCTGAAGATACCCACGAACGGATCGTAGCGGCATATAATGAAAGTGCTGTTGGTGGCGGCAAAAAGAATTGCCAGTCCGAGATAAATATATGGCAGTACCGAGAGAGCTGTCTCCAGTTTCTGCGGCACCTTTACCGGAAAGAGGGCCGTGAGTTCCTGAATGGCACCGAGCGGACAGACACCCGAACAGAAGACCCTTCCGTAGAAGAGGGCAAAGATGAGCGGCAGGATGAAGAAGAGCAATACAGTCAGCGGAATGGCATAGCTGGTGTTGAAGAGAGTGAGTGCCACATTCTGTACAGAGCCTATTGCACAGACGCACCCCTCACGGAAGAATCCGAAATATGCCAGCGAGAAGACGGTAAGCCATATGAGTCCGGTGCGCGACCGTTTTTTAAGAGCGAAGTATGCCGCCAGCGACATGGCCAGGACCAGCACGGCAACATCGATATATTCCCATGCGACGGCACGTGGTGCCGGATACTGATGCTCGGGGTAGTCGTAACCGGATTCGAAGTCGGGTTTCGGAAAACGCTGTTGTGCCAGCAGGATAGTATGCCAGCCGAGCATTATGAATAGCAGTATGTATGGCAGTTTTCTTTTCATCAGTATGTCTGGAAGCTTTCTTCTCATCACTATCTGTTTCAGCTTTCTTCTCATTGCGCCTCAGTAAAACCGTCTTTTCTGATATATGGCTGTGATGCCGGTACTCTGCTGATCGCTTCTGAGGGGCAGGCCCTGGCAAGGGCACAGTCGTTGCAGTTCACGCAGATGTCGTGGTCGATCTGCATGTATAGCGATCCGTTGCCGAAGTCGGCACAGCCCTTGACGCATTTTGCACAGCCTATGCAGAGATCTTTATCGATTTTGTATTCGAAGTAGGGGTCTTCAACGAAGGTGCGGATAATAGCACCTGTGGGGCATAGCTGGCTTTCGGCTCCGGTGTTGATGTTTTTGACTCCCTGGCGCAGGTAACCGCTGCAGAGGTCGCAGTAACCGCACATCGCGTAGGTGTGATAGCATTTCGATGCCGAGGGTGTAAGAACGCAGTGGGTTTCGCACCTGCCGCACTGTGTGCATTTGTAGGGGTCTATCTGCCAAACGTATTCATTTGCTGAGGTCTTTTGCAGCAGCACCCCCCCGAAGTATCCCAGTGGCAGCAGCAGGACGTAGCGACCCGAGCGCCTGATAAACTCCCTTCTTTTCTGATATTTGCTGAGACTGTTCTCGTTCATTGTTTTGTCATTTAGAGCGGACAGTTATCCTTTGATGTACATCCTGTCGCGGAGGGACAGGAGGTGCAATCGTTTTTTGATGTCGTTGCCCTGGCTGCAAGCAATACTGATATCGTTGCCAGCAGACCCAGCAGTCCCCACCTGGCCACTGACCTTATGAATCCCTTTCTGTCAATCTTTGTTTGCGTTGCCATCGTTATAAGTTTTCGTTCCCATCTTATCACTTTTCGTTGTCATCTCAGTCAGTTTCTCGTGAAGATGTAAAGTTTTGATTCGGCCGGTGAGGCAGCATAGATGATTGTGTCTCCCGAGGCAGCCAGGTCGAGTGTTTTGGATGATGACAGAAGATCGGGAGTTGCCACGTATTCCATGAGCTCGCCGGTAGTCTTCATTACCTTAATGCGGCTGACACCCTTCTCCGATGTAACCACTTGGTTTTCATCTATCATTGCAAAATGCGACGGGTTGCAGCAGCCGCTGAATGCTTCAGGGGCGAGTCCCGGTTCCCCGAAAGATGATATTATATTGCCTTTAAGGTCGCGTGTTTCGATACGCTGTTTTCCGGGATTGACGACGAGTATGGTGTTGTCTGGCTTTATATGGATGTCAAAGCAGGGACTCGGGATGATGAATTTTTCGCCTTCATGGCCGAAGAAGTTGGTGAGGCTGCCGTCGAGGCTGAGTATCCATACACGGCGGTAGGCAGCGTCGGCAACGGCCACATGGTTGTCGTTGGCTGAGAGCGAGGTAATAAGGCTGTTATCTTCGTAGGGCCCCCATTCGGTTATGAAGTCTCCTGCGAGGGTGTAGAGCATTATAGTGCTTTCGGTGGCAGCGTAGACTATGTTGCCGTGTATGGCTATTGCCTCGATGCTCTCATAGGAGTCGGTATCCCAGAGAATATTTAAGCCGGAATCGAGAATGGTAAGGAAGTATTCTCCTCCGACTGCGATGCGGCCATCGGGTGCGACGGCTATGGCTTTAAGTTTCGCTCCCGGAAAGTCGTGGGTGCGGCTCAGTTGCCAGGCCGGTTCGGGGTAGGTGATAGCGATGGTTGTTTCAACGGGTTTTTTGTCGCTGAAGAGGCTTCCGGATGTAATATCCCAGACGATGAAAGCTGCGAATATCACTATCACTATTATTGCGAGTATGGCTCCAAATCTTCGGTTCATGGTACAAGGTACAAGTTTCAGGGTTCAGAGTTCAGGGTTGAGGCTCATATGCTGTATTCCACTTATCTTCAACAAATTGGATGTATTTGTTTATTTTTCTTCCAAGTAGTTCATACATTGCATTACAGTCGGAAAAGCCTTTGATATCAGGATATAGTTCACAAAGTGTTGTTAAATGATTTGTTGTTTCATCACAGGATGCATGAGCAAATACAAGGTATCTGATATACTCTTGTTTATATCTTCTTCTTCCATACCCTTCAGCAATAGTATCCTTAATCCTGAAAGCAGACCTTCTAATCTGGCTGCCCTGTTCATATAATTCAAATTGAGGTAGCTTCATTGAAAGATTATGAACCTGAATAGCCAAGTCGTAAGCAGTTTTATATATTTCAAGATCCCTGTATGAACTCATATTTTAAAGTGATATTTCAGTTCTTTTACCCTGCAACCTGCACCTTGAACCCTGTATCAGATTTCATGATTATCTTATATCAAGACAGATAAGATTATGCGAGTCTCTCATTATCAGGTAGCCGTCGGCGATAGCCATCGGACCCCAGGCGTCGATGCCATCGGGAATAACCTGATGGCGGGCCAGGAGTGAAACGCTGTTTACGTTGAAGCTAAACATGAATAGTTCGCCGTCATCGTTCAGCAGGTACATTTTGTTGTCTGCGATTATGTATGGTCCCAGTCCGAAGCGCATCTCCCTGTCGCTGATCCAAACCGGGTTGTTAATATCACTGACGTGGTAGCATGCCAGCTGATTGCGAAGTATGGCAGCATCCTTTGGTAGTATTGTCCATACGAAGTTGCCGGTAACAATTGGTGTCTGCTGTTCGCTGGAGATGCCTTCGCGGGGGTTGTGGCGTGATGTCAGAGTTGCCGTGTAGTTGTCTCCCTGCCGGCTGATGGTCAGCCTGCCTCCTCCGTTACCGTATCCTGCCGTAAGCAGAATCTGGTTGTCTGCTATCTGAACAGGAGTGGGTGCCACCACTGACGGACTCCATTCGGTGCTTGTCCAGAGCAGTTTGCCGGTGTCGTCGCCAGAGGCACTGACTCCTGCCACTCCGCCTATACCGAAATAGACGAACATCTCCTTTCCGAGAATGTTAAATGGCATTACCGAGGCGTGAGACATTTTGATATTATCGGTATTGGGGGTTTCCCAGATTACTTCGCCGGTGGCGCAGTCGACGCCGATAAGCAGGGCGTTACCTGCCGGGGCAAAGATTGCCACATCATTG
Organism: Bacteroidales bacterium; assembly: GCA_046484805.1. Classification (GTDB taxonomy): domain Bacteria; phylum Bacteroidota; class Bacteroidia; order Bacteroidales; family VadinHA17; genus SLNP01. The sequence goes on along the minus strand of JAWOIF010000019.1, from coordinate 5,339 downwards.
TATATCAGCGGGCACTGGCCGGTGTACCAGAATGGGGACTCCGTTTCGTACTCCTTCTCCATATCGAGTGTCCAGAGCAGGTCTCCTGTTTCGGGGTTGACGCACATAACGTGTGAGCGCGGGCCTACTGTTACCAGGTAGTTATCGGTGACGGCGGGTATGGTACGTGACATTCCGTGGTTGCGCTTGATGGGCACGTGGTACCACCTCTTCCAGAGTTCACGGCCTGTCTTGAGCGAGAAGCAGCGAAGGACGTCGGCCCGTTCCTTTTCGTCGTAGTCGAGAACGTAAACCCTGCCATTTTTTATTGCCGCTCCGGCGTGGCCTTCACCCAGCAGGTGCTGCCAGATAATTGGCGGTCCGGCTTCCGGCCAGCTGTCAGCCAGGGGGGTGGGGTCCTTTACAATATTATCATAGTCGGCACCACGGAAATTTGGCCAGTCGTACCCTGAAGAGACTTCCTCAGTGGCCAGCAGCCCGAAGAACTCACCTATGGTAACATCGAGGGCTTCTGCGGTGCTGTCGGGGCGGTTGTCGAGACCGGGAACCCTTGGTTCCACCAATATATTACCGCTGCTGCTTCTCCACCAGATGAACAGGAGTATGAGGGCAACGGGCAATATGGCTGTAAGTATTTTTGGGTACAGTCGGTTCACGCGGTATGACGGTTAAAGGTGCCTGCGGCGGGCAAAGATACTAATTTCTAATGTCATATACCGCCAGATAGTCGCCGTGGCGGACGAAGAGGCGGCCGTTTTTGATTACCGGGTGAGCCCAGAAAGGACCCTCGCTCTTGGTTGGCAGGCGGAACTCGCTGACCATGTCTAGTTTGTCGTTTGAAGGGCGCACGAGGCCAACATGGCCCGACTTTTCTTCGAAGATGTAGATCATGCCGTCGGCTGAAATTATCGAACCCTTGTTGTGCCAGTCGTTTACCCACAGTGTCTTGCCTGTAGTCCAGTCGACCGCAACCCATTTGCCCATTGAATTGGACTGGTAGTTGGAGCTGAAGAGGGTATTGCCGAGGAGCACGAAACCGCCGTGGTGAGGGTCTATGTCGGAATTCTGCCAGACCACTTCGGCCGAGGTGCCATCGGGTGACAGCCTGAATTTGACGCCGTCATGGTCGTAGCCGCTGGTGACGAACAGATAGCCATCCTTGTATAAAGGGGTTATGGTGTGGTTTACGCGGCCTATGCCTGACTGTAAACTTGCATAATTGACCTTAAATATTGTCTTGCCGTCGGCCAGACTGACACCCAGAACATAGTTGGTGAGGAGGGTGACCACCATTTTTTTTCCTCCATGCTCAACGTAGACGGGATTGACGTATTGGGCTCCTTCCCTGAGGGATTCCGACTCCCAGATCATTTTGCCCGTTTTGGCGTCAAATGCCACCAGTGAAGTCTGTGACCCTCCCGGGGTGACGATAACCTTACCGTCAACTACCAGCGGTGATTCGGAGATGCCGAACCGTGGAGCTGAAGCATTGTATTTCTGGAAATGGTTGTTCGACCAGAGCTTTTCACCCTTTGACGATACGCAGACAATGTCTCCCTGTCCGCTTACCAGGTAGAGGTAGCCGTCAACGTAGGTGGGAATGCTCCGGCTTTCGGGGTAGGTACGGTTCCAAGCCTTGCCGTAAACCAGTTCCCAGTTCTTGCGGCCTTCGTGGGTGTAGGAGGTGATGACGTCGTTGTCGCCCTTGCGGCCGGTGATGTAGATGGCATCTGCTGTGGGAGTTACCGAGGAGTACCCTGTTCCTAAGCCTGTGGCTTCCCAAAGGAGTTTTGGTCCGGTTGCAGGCCAGCTTTTTAGAAGGCCAGTTTCATTGAAGACCCCTGTTCGGCCGGGGCCCCTGAATTCTGCAGTCTGTGCTGTCAAAATTGTTGATAATGTGATGAATGCAGCTGCGAGCAGCATCTTCTTTTTTACTCTGTTTTTCATAGAATCGCGTTTTATATTTGTTTGATCTGTTTTCTGTTATCTGCCTTTTGTTCTGTCTTCGCTACAACTGTAAATATGACACTTAAACGGGGTGTTATATTCCTGAATTGCGCAAAATATCAAATTGACGCAAAAATGCGGCCAAAGATGATTAATGCGATAAACGGGGAGCGGTATCCGGTATCCGGTATCCGGTATTTGGTGTTCGGTAAGCGGTAAACGGTAAACGGTGTGTCGGTATGGCCAAACAATAATAAATCTTCCGGAATTTGCATTCTTAAAATGTGTTATTACTTTTGTGCTGTTATTAACGTAAAGGCATTTTGCCCGTAGAAATGAGAAGAACTCATCACGACGACCGCAATTTTATCATGCCACTGCTGCCTATGTGCATGCGCAGCTAACGGTTAAGCATACCGTTTTCCCCATCATTTCCAATCATTTTTCAGTTTAACAGTCGCTTCATGGTAACGCATACATCTATGCGTCAGCCGGCTGCCGGCTAATGTCAAACACATTAATAATCAGCGCAATGCAACAGCAATATAAATTTGATACCCTTCAGATACATTCGGGCCACACCCCCGATCCGCACACCCGCTCACGCGCCGTGCCTATCTATCAGACCACCTCGTACACCTTTGAGGATGCCGGCCATGCCGCAGCCCTGTTCAATCTCGACACCCCCGGCAACATCTACACCCGCATCAACAATCCCACTACCGAGGTGCTTGAAAAGCGTATAGCAGCCCTTGAGGGAGGCGCAGCGGCGCTCGCGGTCTCATCAGGCCATGCCGCTCAGTTTCTGGCCCTTACCACCATTCTCGGTCCCGGTGACAACTTCGTCAGTTCGCCCTGGCTCTACGGCGGCTCGCACAACCAGTTCAGGGTAACCCTCCGCAACTACGGTATTGAAGCCCGTTTTGCCAATGGGGGAACACCAGACTCTTTTGCACAACTGACAGACGCAGATACAAAGGCATGGTATGTTGAAACGATAGGTAATCCGGGATTCGTGGTTCCTGACTTCGATGAGCTTTCGAAGCTCGCTGCTGACAACGGCATTCCCCTTATCGTCGACAACACCTTTGGGGCCTGTGGTTACCTGTGCCGGCCCATTGAGTATGGCGCCGACATTGTGGTGGCTTCTGCCACAAAATGGATAGGTGGTCATGGCAATGCAATAGGCGGAGTTATTGTCGATGCCGGAAAGTTTGACTGGAGCAACGGCCGCTTCAGGCAGTTCACCACCCCTTCGGAAGGCTATCACGGAATGATATATACCGAAAAGTTCGGCCACGGCGAGGGCTCGGTCCCCTTTATCGTCAAAGCGAGGGTTGAAGGTCTTCGCGACCTTGGTCCCTGCATAAGTCCCTTCAACTCCTTTCTTCTGTTGCAGGGACTCGAAACCCTTTCGTTGCGCATGGAGCGACATGTCAGCAACACACTTGCCCTCGCCGGCTGGCTCGAACGACACCCCCAGGTTGAGAGTGTCAGTTATCCCGGTCTGCCGTCGCATGGTTCATATGAAGCTGCCAGGCGGTACCTGCCCCGGGGCGCAGGGGGTGTGCTAAGCTTCAGGCTTAAGGATAAATCGGACCGTGCTTCCGAACTGGTAAAGCACTTCGACCTGGTGAGCCACCTGGCCAACGTGGGTGATTCACGTACGCTGATCATCGAGCCTGCCACAACAACCCATGCCCAGCTTAGCCAGGAGCAGCAGACGGCTGCAGGTGTTGAGCCGGGTCTCTTCCGTGTTTCAGTCGGTCTTGAACATATCGACGACATAATCAATGATTTTGAAAATGCATTCAAAAAGATCTGAAGAATCCATGAAAACATTTAAATACAACGACAAATTCACAACCGAAGGAGGTGAGATATTGCCTTCACTCGAGATAGCTTACCATACATATGGCACTCTAAACCCTGAAGGCGACAATGTCATCTGGGTTTGTCACGCCTTTACGGCGAATTCAGACGTGGAATCATGGTGGCCCGGGATGGTTGGTGAGGGTTGCCTGTTTAATACCTCACGGTATTTTGTGGTTTGTGCCAATATTCCCGGTTCGTGCTATGGTTCAACCGGACCGCTCAGCATCAATGAGAATACCGGAGAACCCTGGTACCTCGATTTTCCGATGCTTACCGTGCGCGATGCCGTCAGTGCACTTGACCTGCTGAGGCTGCACCTTGGTATAAAGAGAATAGAGATGATAATCGGGGCATCAATGGGTGGACAGCAGGCCCTTGAGTATTCTATAATTCGTCCCGAACTGATATCAAGGCTTGTATTTATTGCATCTACCGCCCGGCAGTCGCCATGGGCCATTGCCTTCAACGAGTCACAGCGGCTGGCACTGGAAGCCGATCCTTCTTTCCGTATCAGGAATCCGCATGGCGGAGCTGAAGGACTAAAGGCTGCACGCGCCATTGCCCTGCTCAGCTATCGCAACCACTTTGCCTATAACACTACCCAGGCAGAGATTTCTGATTCGGTCATCAATGGTTTCAAGGCTTCCTCCTACCAGGCCTACCAGGGTGAAAAGCTTGTAAAAAGGTTCAATCCGTGGTCCTATTTCTGTCTTACACAGATGGCTGACAGCCACAACGTGGGCCGCAACCGTGGCGGACTCAGGGAGGCTCTGGCCGGCATCAGGGCGAGTGTACTGGCCATAGGCATAAGCAGTGATATGCTGTTTCATGTTGATGAGATGAAGCTGGTAGCAGAGAGTGTGCCTGATGGAAAGTTCGTACTGATAGACTCAGCTTATGGTCATGATGGTTTCCTGACAGATTCGCATAAGATATCGGCCCTGGCAGGGACTTTTCTGGAATCCGGAAAAACAGTTGAGGTATGAAAAGAGAAGAGCTGAGGATAGGTTTATTCGGGTATGGATGCGTGGGGCAAGGACTTCATGATGTACTCGAAAGCAGCGGCTTCAGGGCCGAAATAGTCAAGATATGCGTCAAAGAGAGGAACAAACCGCGACGTCTGCCTAAGGAACGTTTTACCTTCGACCGTGATGAGATACTTAACGACCCCTCCATCAACCTTGTGGTTGAGCTGATCAGCGATCCCGAAGAGGCATACCGGATAGTTACCACGGCCATGCGTAATGGAAAGAGCGTGGTTACTGCCGGTAAGACTATGGTGGCGACCCATATGCAGGAACTGATAGCCCTGCAGGAACAGTATTGTGTTTCGTTGTTGGTTCGACGATCTTCAGGCCGAAGCCCTCGATGCCGTATATCTTGCGCGGGTTGTTGGTCATGATCCGCAACTTGGTCAGGCCGATGTCGCGGAGTATCTGGTTGCCGATGCCGTAGTCTCTCCGGTCGGCCTCGAAGCCGAGATGCAGGTTGGCCTCGACGGTGTCCATGCCCTGCTC
>JAWOIF010000057.1:0-10391 GCA_046484805.1 Bacteroidales bacterium | reverse complement strand
TGTGTTCGTTAAAAAAATCATTTCGTTAATTGACGAAATAAAATTAGAATTATTAAATTGCAATTGCAAATAAAGATTGAACACACTCATGAAGAAGTCTCCAGTTGTTTCCCTCTTCCTGATAGCAGTAGCGGTGCTTTTCGTCATTACCCTTATGACACTCAGCAGGCTTAAGGACGGTACCGAAATGCTGACTCACAACCTGGTGGCAAACTCTGATGTCTGTCCTCCATTCTTCCTCTACGATGAGAATGGAGATATGATTGATCCGGTGAACGGCATCAATGCCAATGCTCCCTGGTCGCCAAGGCAGACCTGCGGCAAATGCCACGATTATGATCTGATAACGGAGGGTTATCATTTTCAGCAGGGCAAGGGTGAGATACCTGACGAGACATATCTTGAGCGCTACCAGTGGGTTTCACATCCCGGAAACTATGGTGGCAACTGGTGCTCGCCGGCTCCGTTATACAGGTATCTCTCACCAAAAGAGAATGACAATCCGCGTACCATGGATCTGACCTCCTTCAGTTTCATCACCGCCGGTTGCGGCGATTGTCATCCCGGTGGCGGCTCGGCAGAATTCGACCGCAACGGTAACAGGTATGATCATTTTATGGTTGAAATGGGATATGAACCGGGAGGTAGAAATGATCTTGACGGAGACTACTATCAGGCACGATGGAGTGAGACGGGGGTACTCGAGGCCGATTGCATGATATGTCACCTGCCTGAGTACAATAACAATGAAAGGAAATCGCAGCTTAAGTCGCTCAATTTCAGGTGGGCGCCCAGTGCAGGTACTGGCTGGGCAGAGGTCTCCGGCTCCGTAGATAAGGGAACGCCGGTAACTGTTACCTATGATCTCTCAAAATTCGATACAGATGGCAGGCTCTCGCCAAATATTGTGAGGGAACCGCGGACCGGGGCATGCCTTTTTTGCCATGCACAGCCCGGATGGAAAAAGCGGGGTGCGAATTTCAGTACCCGAACCGACGTGCATCTGAATTCAGGAATGAAGTGTGTCGATTGCCATGCAGCCGGCTCAAAGGCCACTGACCCGAGGATAAACCAAAGGGAAGCTCATCAGTTCGCCAAGGGCGATGATCCCGGTGGCAGGGTCAGAGATGACCTTGACAATACTATACTGAGCTGTGACTACTGCCACACCAACGGAACTCTCGGAGCTCCTGTGGCCAGGCATACATGGCTTCCTGATCTGCACCTCGAAAAATTAGCCTGCCAGACCTGTCACATTCCTGAAAGACTGGTTAAATCAGCTCAGTTCCAGGCCGGAGATGTTTACAATCCGGGAACCAAAATACCCAGCAGGGGTAAACACCTGTGGGTTTTCTACGGTCCGGATATGAAGTATTACAATCACTATGGCAATATGGGTATGATGGGTTACGACGACAAGCCGACCGATCCATTCCGTCCTCTTTATGCCCACTACAAGGATATGATATACCCGGTAAACAGGATCCACAGCGCATGGCCGGGCATAGAGGTGGAAGGCAAGCCGGGTCTCATGCAACCTAAAATGGGTGATGTAGTTAAGATGTGGGAGGATCATTTCGCTGATCCTTCAAAATATGCCGATCTGGCGCTTATAACCGATGATAATGGTGATGGTGTAATTGAGGTGAACAGGCCGGAGGAGATAGATGCCCTTATCGCATCGGTGACCCTGATGCTCAGCAGCATCAATTATCCGATGGAGGGAAAGAGAGTTGTGTGGGCAATGAACGAAAGGGTTTACACCTCAGGAACAGAGTTCTATACAATTGAGAAGGAGTTGTGGGAGGCGTCACCATACGCTAATACTCACAAGTATAGTCACGACATCTATCCGGCTAAGGCTGCGCTCGGGGCACAAAGTTGCGTTGAATGTCATTCGTTGCAGTCGGAAATGTTTTACGGACTGGTGGCAAAATATCCCTTTGACGAGGATGGCAACACTGTTTGGGAACCTCAGTACAGGCTGCTTGGCCTTAATGGTTTCTTTACATGGATATCGGCTGTCAGGGAGCAATATCTCAAGAGTTTCCAGTATCCAGCACTTCTATTCCTGCTGTTGACGATACTGGTTTCGGTGATGTGCGGACTGATCGCCAGGCATAAGTCACTGGTTATTACCCGTACTCATCTGGTGATGATATATCTGGGTCTCTCTCTCTTCTTTGCCTTTGTGTGGCTCAAACCTGATCTGAATTCCTACATTCTGCCCGACAGAAGGTGGCTCGACACCAATCATTTCCTGATAACCCTGATCGGTTTTGTAACGGGTATCTATGTGTTGCTGGATCTCAGGAAGGAGGGGTTGAATAATACTTTTCTTTACAAACTGACTTACAATACTATTGTCGTAGCAACTATTTCAGGCCTGTTCATGATGTTAAAGACAGATGCAATAATGAACCTTGTAAGAATATCTTATACCCTCTTTGAGATTTCTATAATAGGATTAACACTGATTTGTATACTATATCTTATTAGAAAGCAGTTAAACATTGCTGTTGAAAACAATACCGCTGTGGTAAAATAATCGCTGATTCTGATTGCATGCCGGTCTTTAGCTACAGCATAAGTCCCGGATACCTGCATGTTCTCAGTTATTTAGATTCTTCGCTTATAGCGGAATATGAGTTTTCAGATGATTCATGAAACTCAATTGAAGGATAGGTTTCTTTGGTGATCCTTCTCAGCCAATCGTTTTCAGCCATTAGTACTGGTGAGCCGTATTTATCATAAGCTATGATGGATTCCTTTCTCAGGAGTAGCTCTTTGAGTTCATTTTTGTTATTGGAGGCTATCCACCACGCTTTAACAAAAGGCAGTGGCCTGAAATCGCATTTGGCACGGTATTCATGCTCGAGTCTGTATTTGATTACATCAAATTGCAGTTCACCGACGGTACCAATAATCTTTCTGTTTCCGGGTTGCTGGATGAAAAGCTGCGCTACACCTTCTTCAGTCAGCTGTCGCACTCCTTTTTCCAGTTGTTTCGTTTTCATTGCATCGAGATTTATGACTTCCTTCATAATTTCGGGTGCAAAACTGGGAATACCCGTGAAATGGAGAGGCTCTCCTTCCGAAAGGGTGTCTCCGATTTTTAAGGTGCCGGTGTCGTAAAGGCCGATTACATCACCAGGATAAGCTTCATCAATGGTGTTTCTGCTATTTGCCATAAAAGAGGCTGGCGCGGCGAATCTCATCTTTTTATTCAGCCTGGTGTGCCAGTATAACTTATTACGCTCAAACCTTCCGGAGCATACTCTTATAAAGGCTATCCGGTTACGATGGTTGGGATCAAGGTTGGCATGTATCTTAAAAACAAAACCGGTGAATTCTTTTTCACCCGGCAGTATCTCTCTCTCGAGTGCCTTTGTTGACCGGGGTGAAGGAGCCAGCCTGAGAAAGGTGTCAAACAGTTCGGGTACACCAAAGTTATTCAGAGCACTCCCGAAGAATACCGGGGCCAGAAAACCGTTTCGAAAGAGATCAAAGTCGAAGGGTTCAAAGAGATCAGATACCATATCGGTTTCATCAGATAGCTTCTTGAGTCTTTTTTCACCGATAAGAGCGAGGGCTTCCGGATCGGCGGTACTGGTTACTTCGGCTATCAGATCGGGTCTCAGGCTCTTCCCTTCCTTATATAGCTGAATATTCTTGTCCACCAAATTATACACTCCCATGAAGCCCCCACCGCTTCCAATGGGCCATGTAAAGGGTGAAACAGAGATATGTAGTTCAGTCTCAAGTTCTTCTAGCAGGTCAAAAGGATCCCGGCCTTCACGATCGAGTTTGTTGATAAAGATAAATACCGGTGTTGCCCGCATACGACACACTTCAATCAGCTTACGCGTCTGTTCTTCCACACCTTTGGTGCTGTCTATAACCAGTATTACACTATCAACAGCAGTAAGGGTGCGGTAAGTATCTTCAGCGAAATCCTTATGGCCGGGTGTGTCAAGGATGTTGATCCGGAACCCTGCGTACTCAAGTGACATTACAGATGTGGCAACTGAAATACCACGTTGTTTTTCAATTTCCAGAAAATCTGAAGTAGCTGTTTTAGTTATTTTATTACTCTTGACAGCCCCGGCAATCTGTATAGCTCCGCTAAAGAGAAGCAGTTTCTCCGTAAGGGTTGTTTTGCCGGCATCAGGATGCGAGATAATAGCAAACGTTCGTCTTCTTTCTGTTTCTTTGATATAACTCATTTAAAAAGGATTGTAAAGGCTCAAGCGGATCGCGTGACAGCTTGCAAAGGTAGTGTAAATCTGTTTTATTATCTTCACTGCATCAATAATTCCTGTAATGACTGATATTGAGAGAAGAGAAATAGAGAAAATAATTGTAAATGAGATTGATAAGCTAAATAAGCAACTTGAGGTGATTCAGGAGTTTACAAAGCCGGTGGCTCCTGATAATGCAATAGGCAGGGTGTCGCGCATGGAAGCTGGATCAGTTGAATAACGCATTAAAGATGACGGGAGATGCAGACTTCGGTCATTGTATTAAATGCCGGCAATCGATCCCGATTGAGCGTTTACGTATCAGACCCGAGATACGGTTATGTGCCGGTTGTTTAACAGATAAGAAAGCCTGATCAGGTATGAAAGCCGTTAATCCCCCCGCCTTTTGTTGGCGCACCGCGGCAGAGAGGGTGGGGGGCGTCCCGCGAGCTATTAATATCCGACTCCTCCGGAGTCGTAAGGTGTTTAGTTCGCTGCCCTGTGCTCTGCGCCCTGCGCCTCATGCCCTATCGACCGCAGGGAGATCCTCAGATCCAAATCGTAAATCTTAAATCGTTAATCTTAAATCGTTAATCTTAAATCGTTAATCGTTAATCCCAAAGGCCGCTACTTTCCGGGCTGGTACATTCTGGTGTACGCCTCCATAAGATCTTCCTTGTAGAACTGCACATCCTTGAAGTTGCCGAGGGTATAGTCAAGAGCCTGGTTCATGAAGTATGGTGAATCGGGATCGCCGTTTACGCCACCTGCCAGTGAGCTTCTTGCGGTTACCTTTTCACCGAACTCAACCACAGCTACGAAGCTGTTTCCGCGCGTACCGTATATCCTGTTGGTTCCCGGAAACTTTGATGCGCCAAAGGCTGCCAGTGAACCGTAGTTTGACGATGTGAAGGCAACAGGCAGACTGAATTCATTATCATCGAATTTTCCTGCGATTTCGCCTGTAAGCCTCTGGAACCTGTTTATCTCGCCCCAGGGTGTCTCCCATGTGCCGAAATCCTCTGTAAGACCGTCAACGGCCCTTGACAGGGCATCAACCAAACGTCTCTCCCTCGATACCGGAACGGTGGCGCGACCACCTTCAGCCCTGGGGGCACGTGATTGTGACTGCGAGTAGTAGTGGGCAAGTGACATTGGGATAGATTCAATGGAGTAACGAAGGTCCCAGTTGCGGAGAGCCTCAACCGGACCGGCCAGTTTTTCCCTGATGGTACGGTCTGTCTTTGCAATTACATCATAGGCTGCTACTACGGCAGGTATGCTCTGTTCGAAGCCGGGAAGGTATGAATCATATGCTGCCTCAAGAAGCCTGTCAAGGTTGAAATCATTACGATCGCGAAGGACCATTACCGCATGAATACCCCTGGCGTTTTCTGTGTCATAGGCCATGTACCGTGGATAGTCCTCCCTTTTGGGACTGTATTCCGCTGCTGCGGTGAACGGAGTGGAGTTGCAGTTTTGTATCCAGCCGTTAGCCGGATTTTTAATTATAATCATTTCATCGAGATCGTGGAGCCCCTGCCATTCAGTGGCTGATGTACTTCCGTCGATGACTCCTGAATAGTCGAATTCAGGATTCCTGCGGGGCATGAAGTTACCGTGGTAGTATACAATATTGCCTTCAGAGTCTGCATAGACGGTGTTGTTCGATGAGTTTGTCTTTAGCTCCATAGTCTTATTGAATTCCTCAAAACTGTTGGCTTTTGTCCTCATATATGATTGGGTAAGGGCATCAATGTGTTCCACCATTAATTTGATAGCCACCCACTTGCCGTTCTGCTCCCTGATTATCGGGCCGTGATGCGTGTAGTAGGCTGTAATTTCCCTGACAGAGATTGCATCACCGTCTTTGTACGGAACAGGTATCACCTTCTCAATCATTGGTTTTAACTCATCATCGTACAGATAGAAGAATTTACCATCTTTTTCTTCAACGGTTATCAGGTAGTGATCGATCACGTCGGCGCGGCTCGAGGTGTGCATCCATCCGCAGTTCTCGTTGAAGCCCTGGTAGATAAAGAACTGACCCCATGTTACTGCTCCGTATGCGTGCAGGCCCTCTTCCGATACCATTTTGAGTTCCGGACGGAAGTAGAATGAGGTATGCGGATTGATCAGGAGCAATGCGTTGCCGGTTTCGGTTATTGACGGGGCAATTGCGAATCCGTTTGAACCTGTCGGTTCCCATTCTGTCTCTTCCAGAGTAGTTTCTGCCGGCTCAGTGAATGCCGTGTTTTGCGGTCCGTAGAAGGAGCGCAGCTGTGCTGTTGAGATGCTTTCGATATCTCCTCCGATGCTTCCCTCGGTGAAGGTAAGAGCCATCCAGGGTTCGAAGCGGGTGATCAGTTTCGGTTCCACCTCAGGATTAGTATACAGATAATAATTGATGCCATCGGCGAAGGCGTCCATTAGTTTTTTGAGCCACTCCGGACTCTCCTCATATTCCTGCTTTACGGTTTCAGGATCGATGTAGAGTTTCATCCTGAGGTCGGTATAGATATGGCTTTCACCCTGAACCTCGGCCATGCGGCCCATGGAGTTGATATAGTTTACCTCCACGCGGTTGAAATCATCCTCGCACTGGGCGTATAGCATTCCGAATACTGCATCGGCGTCTGTCTTGCCGTAAATATGGGCAACGCCGTAGTTATCACGTATTATGGATACATTTTTGGCATGATTCTTCCAGCGGGCCAGTTCGCGCCTGTCGATATCGCTGTTTCCGCATGAGGCGGCCATAATTGTCGTTATGGCAACGATGATCAGGAGTCGGAGATTGAGTACGGATTTCATTGGGTATATGTTTTTCGGGTTTAAACAGATTATTTGGATTACGATTTCAAATTTAAGAGTAATAAATCAAAGATGCCCCCAAAATAGGACAACCCTGCTATATAACAGTTGTTTCGGTTGTTTGTGCCGGCGGCAAAAGAGGGGGGTACCGGCTTCTATGGATATTGCACCCTGCCGGGCTCGTTAAGGTATGCCACCCCACCCCCTCTTGTCGCCGCGACAAAGAAGCAAGTGAACCGGCTTATTTTTCGCGTAAGTGCGATGAAACAGCAGTTATTCGTTCATCAGTTTTGAGATATCTTTTCTTGTGCCGTACAGAACCATGATGTCGCCGGCTTCAAGTACGGTGGATGCTGTTGCCACTGACTGTACTTCGCGTCGCTGTACCTTCGCTCCGATAAGATTGACCCTGGAAACTCTCCTGATTGTCGTCAGCACCAGAATATTGTACTTTGCTCCGAGCTGTAGTTCGGCAAGGCTTTTGCCTGTAAACCTTTCCGGTACTTCGGCCTCAATAATTAAATGGTTGGAACCCAGATCAAAGTAGTCGATCATACCTTTCAGGTTTAGCTTTTCGGCCCACCGCAGAGCCGACTCTTCCTCAGGCTGAATTATCTCATCAATACCCATGGCCTCCAGTATGGTCATGTGCAGCGGCGAAACAGCCCTGCCTATCAGTTTCTTCACTTTCATTTGTTTCATCAGGGCCGTTGTCAGAATATTGGCTCCTTCGTTTTCGCCGATACATATTATTGCAATATCTGTATCTTTTAGCGGCAGCGTTGTTACGGCATGCGGGTCGGTGCAGTCGAGGCAGATTGAATGAGTAACCTCCTCCTTTATGGCATCCACCTTTCTGAAATCGCTGTCGACAGCTATCACTTCATGGCCAGTCTCCGTCAGTTTCCTGGCCAGAGCGGCACCAAAGTTCCCTAATCCTATTATCAGATAATTCATCCTGGCTACTATTAGTTTATAAGTATGTCTTCATCGATGTACCGGTACGCCTTATTTTCAATTTTCTTCATTACTGCCGACAATATGGTAATCATGCCTACCCTTCCGGTGAACATGGTGATTATCAATACCATTTTCGCGGTGGAACCAAGGGCTGCCGTAATACCGAGACTCAGTCCCGTTGTGCAGAATGCCGAAACCGATTCAAAGACTATCTTGTGGAGTGCAATATCCTTTTCTGTCAGGCTTATCAGGAAGACGGAAACTGCAATAGCCATAAGCGACAGAACTATAATTGAAAAGGCTCGCCTCACCGACCTCTCCGATATATTCCGGTAAGCGAGTTCGGTTTTGTCTCTGCCACGGGCAACACTCACTATGGTTAGAAAAGCGGTTGCAATAGTACTGGTTTTGATTCCACCACCCGTTGAACCCGGAGAGGCACCTATCCACATAAGCATTATTGTAAGCAGTATGGCAGGCATTGTAAGAGATGATGTGTCAATAACATTAAATCCGGCTGTGCGGGGTGTTGCAGCACTGAAGAATGCCGCAGCCAGCTTTCCGGTTGTGTTGTGATCGGCAAGGGTGTTCTGGTACTCCAGCATCAGGAAGAGCAGCGTGCCGCCGGCAAGAAGTATTAACGTTGTGAAAAAAACAATGCGGGTGTTGACATTTATTACCCAGGGGACATGCTTCTTCTTTCGTCTGAAAATGAGGTTTACAAGCAGGTGCCTCAGATAGCGAAGGAAGTTGAATAATATCGGGAAGCCCAGTCCACCTGTAATGAAAAGAACAGCAAAGATCATGTGCATCCGATAAGCATATTTGAAGCCTTCTGTCCACAGACTGTCGGGGAGAGTCGAGAAACCGGCGTTGCAGAATGCCGATACCGAATGAAAGAGTGCGAAAAAAAGGCGTTCATAGGTGAGAGGAATAAGGGTTGGGTCAATCCTGATGAAGATCAGCACTGCTCCAAAGGCCTCTATAATAAAGGTAACAATTATAACCTTTTTCAGGGTGCTGAAGACCCCGGCCATTTTGCCCGCATTGGTAAGGTCTTTTAACATCAGCTGATTCTGGTATGAGCTGCCTCCCTGGAAAAAGTAGCTGAAATAGCTCGTGAATGTCATTATTCCCAGGCCTCCCAGTTGAATCAGTATCAGGATTATTACCTGACCAAAAAGGGTGAAGTGACTTCCGGTGTCCACTACTATCAGACCGGTTACACATACGGCGCTGGCTGCGGTAAACAGTGAGTCGATGTATGATATACCATCCCTGGTGGCATTGGGGAGTATCAGAATGAGCGAACCTGTCAGTATCATCAGCAGGAAGCTGGCGATAAAAAGCTGAGCCGGGTTAATATTTCGAACCCGCTTTGTTCCCTGCCTGACCGACAGCTCACGTATGAATACCAGAAACAGCATTGGATATATAAGAAATGAACCTGCCGGCAGGATGATGCTGACCACATCCAATCTGATCAGAACATATAAGATTAGTATGGCAAGAATAGCGCACTCGGTAATAATTATCTTTAATGCAGGCAATTTTCCGGCTTTGATATAGCGGGCCGGTATGGAAATTATGCCTGCAATAAGGGTTGTGGTATAAAAAAGCCGGAGAAATTCCGCTATTCTCTCAGAATGGTCGAAGCCGAATTCATACAGGACCAGCAGCATGGCCAGTGAGCTCAACAGAAATGGCAAATCAGTCAGGCGGAGCAGCAGCTCTTCTCTTCTTTCCCTGTTGTTGAAGGTCCTGATAACTCTGCTTAAATATTTCTCCTTCCTTATTCTCATAAACCCTTAATAAGGGGTACGAAACAAAGATAAAAGATAGATATTTTCCGCATCTTCACCAAACTCACCTCGTCTCATTTTAACACTGCGATGTCACCCCCACCTCCTTGTCGCCGCGACAGAAAATGGGGGAGGGTACCCGGTTTCTATGGGTATTGCACCCCTGGGGTAGTTATGGTGTGTCACCCCACCGGCACCCGGTACCTTGCACCCGATACCTGGTACCTGGTACCTGTTTCCTGTTTTTATTTCCTAACTTTACAAATTCATAGATTACACATTCAAAAGAAATTCTGAAATGAAATACACAAAACTGGGTAAGAACGGACCGGAGATATCGACTGTGGGCTTTGGTGCATGGGGTATCAGCGGCCGTGACTGGGGTGTGACCGAAACTCTCTTCGTATAGCGCACGCGCCACCAGGGGGGCAATACGGTTACCCAAACCGATCTGCTCGAGCAGGATATCGAGGCTCTCGATAATCTGAATAACGAATGAATGTTCGTTAGATAATTGCTCGTAAATTGATCTGATTTGCTCCGGTGGAATGGTATTTTTGAAATAGTGCCCATT
>JAWOIF010000037.1:0-20512 GCA_046484805.1 Bacteroidales bacterium | reverse complement strand
CGATATTCTCGTCGTTATAGCCAAGTTCGACTTCAGCGAAATTCATTCTTGCATTTGGATCAAGGATGGGCATCTCCTGTCTCTTCTGAGGTACAAACAGACCGGCATACTCGGTTGCCGCCTGCTCTTTGAAATTATCCTTTCTGCTAAAGAATACCTTCGACGGCGGAACCACCTGCAAACCCATAAGGTAGCTGTGGCAACTATGCACAGCTGTCTGGGCCTGTGCCACCGCCTCAATAATAGTTGCCGGGCCGGAAACGCTGTCACCGGCAGCAAATATATTTTCAACACCGGTACGAAGGGTGCCCTGATCGGCATCAATGTCACCCCATTTGTTAGCTTTCAATATTCCTTTAGTGGTACCGTTGTTGATATCATCAAGGAAATTCAGGTCTGTCTTCTGTCCGATAGCTGCGAGAATATAATCAACCTCCATTTCAAATTCAGAGCCTGGCACTTCTACCGGCCTGCGCCTTCCTGATGAATCGGGTTCACCCAGTTCCATCCTTATCAGGGTCATGCTCCTGACCCTGCCGGACTCATCCTTGTTTACCCTGACAGGATTGGTAAGAAACATATATTCAACACCTTCCAGCTTTGACTCATGTATCTCTATGGGATTTGCAGGCATCTCCTTTTCTGTACGACGGTAGACGACAAATACCTTATCGGCACCACACCTGATACTTGTACGACAGCAGTCCATAGCCGTATTGCCACCACCGACCACCGCAACGGTATTGCCACGAAAATCAGGCCTTTTCCCCGTCAGCTCCATCTGCTTCAGAAAATCTATACCAGGGAATACGTTTTCAGCCTCGTCTCCCTCACAACCCAGTCTGGTACCCTTCTGTGAACCGGGTGCCAGAATGAAGGCATCATACTTCTTGTTAAGATCAGCAAAACTAAGATTGTCACCCAGCCTCTGCTTACAGAAGATGTTAACACCCAAGCCGGTAATACCCTCTATCTCCTTGTCGAGAACGTCATTCGGAAGCCTGTACTCCGGAATACCATATCTCAGCCATCCTCCCGGGTTTGGTGCAGCTTCGTATATATCACACTGATGACCCTTCTGCTGAAGCCAGTATGCTGCTGACAATCCACCCGGACCGGCGCCAATAACGGCTACCTTCTTCCCTGTCGGGGGCTCCTTTTCCGGCATATACCTTCCTGCATCCTCCAGATCGCGGTCGGCAGCAAATCTCTTCATATAATCAACACCGACACCGCTTCCCTCATCAAGCAGGTTACGGCGACAGGCTACCTCGCAGGGCCTGACACAAACCCTGCCGCAGATAGCAGGCAACGGATTGGCCTCTTTAATCAGGGCCACAGCATCACGGTATTTCCCCTTCTCAATCAGGGAGACATAACCCTGAACATCAACGCCGGCCGGACAGGTCTGCTTGCAGGGTCCGACACAGTCGGCATAATGGTTGCTGAGAAGCAGGTCAAGAGCCGTCTTTCTGGCCTGCCTTATCCTGTTATTATCGGTGGCAATTACCATCCCATCACTGACAGGTGTGGAACATGAAGGCTGAAGACTCCTCATCCCGTCAACTTCCACAACGCATACGAAACATGAGCTGTAAGGCTCGAGCCGTTTATCGTTACAAAGGGTTGGAATATTTATTCCGTTCCTTTCAGCAACATCAAGTATCTTTTCACCTAAAGCTGCTGAAACCTCTTTCCCGTTTAGTGTAATTTTTATTTCGTTCATCTTTGATTCCGGTTGTTGTAACGATGGTTTTAGTATTTTCTGATGGCATCGAATGTACACTTGGTAAAGCATACTCCACACTTGATGCATGTTGACTGATCGATGTGATGCAACTGTTTTCGCTCGCCGCTGATTGCGTTCACCGGACAGTTTTTGGCACAGACAGTACATCCTGTACACTTATCTGGTATCACCTCGTAGGTCAGCAGTTTTGTGCATACGCCTGCCGGACATTTTTTATCAACTATGTGAGCCATATATTCATTGCGGAAGTACTTCAGAGTCGTAAGAACAGGATTCGGAGCCGTCTGTCCAAGTCCGCAGAGTGAACTGTCCTTTATCTGGTAAGCAAGCTCCTCCAATAACTCAATATCAGACTCCTTGCCCTCACCTTCGCAGATGCGGCTCAGTATTTCGAGCATCCTCTTGGTTCCAACACGACAGAAAGTACATTTGCCGCAGGATTCCTTGTAGGTAAAATCGAGGAAGAACCTCGCCACATCAACCATACAGGTAGTTTCATCCATCACCACCATACCGCCCGAGCCCATAATTGCTCCTGTCGATGTAACCGAGTCGTAGTCAATTATTGTATCGACCAGGGAAGCGGGAATGCATCCTCCTGAGGGCCCGCCCATCTGCACCGCCTTGAACTGCTTGCCCCCCTGAATTCCGCCACCCAGGTCATAAATGATCTCCCTTAGAGTGATACCCATCGGAACCTCAACAAGCCCCCCGCGGTTTATCTTGCCCGTAAGAGCGAAAACCTTGGTGCCCTTGCTCTTTTCAGTTCCGTACGATGCATATTTTTCAGGGCCTTCGGTAAGTATCCAGGGTATATTGGCCCATGTCTCAACGTTGTTGATATTGGTAGGCTTCTTCCACAATCCAGACTCAGCCGGAAATGGCGGTTTTTTGTAGGGCATACCCCTCCTGCCCTCGACCGAAGCCATCAGTGCCGTCTCCTCACCGCAGACAAAAGCACCTGCTCCCTCCTTGATGTACAGATCAAAATTAAAACCTTTGATGCCGGCAATATCCTTGCCGAGATATCCATTACTACGAGCCTGATCAATAGCTATATACAGCCTCTTGATGGCAAGGGGATACTCAGCCCGGCAATATATCACACCTCCGTTGGCCTTTACCGCATATGCTCCTATTATCATCCCTTCCAGAACCGAATGGGGATCTCCTTCAAGCAGGGACCTGTCCATGAATGCCCCCGGATCACCCTCATCTGCATTGCAGATAATATACTTCTCGTCTGACTGACTGTTAAGGGTAAGTTTCCACTTCAGTCCCGTAGGAAAACCGCCTCCACCACGGCCCCTGAGACCGGAGTCCATTACCATCTGAACGACAGAGGCGGGTGCCATTTTCTTTTCAGCTATCATTTCAAGCGCCCTGTAACCACCCCTTGCCTTGTACTCCTCAATCTTCTCGGGATCGATAAAACCACAGTTCCTGAGTGCTATTTTCACCTGCCCCCCGAAAAAAGTATCATCGATTGTTTCCTGCTTCTCCGACCTCACAACCCATTCACTGATAATCTCATTGTTTACAAGATGCCTTGAGATTATTTCAGCAGCCATCTCTTCATCAACATTGCCATATATCACTGAACCCTTCTCATCGATAACCTCCACAAGCGGCTCCCTGTAACACATGCCAATACAACTGGTGCGAGACAGCAAAAACTCTGCCTTCCCTTCATCATGCAACCTGTTGAGGGTTTGAAAAACCTTTCCTGCTCCTGCGGCTATTCCGCAGCTTCCGAGCCCAACTATAACCTTTGTTTCCATTTTCCTGATCCTTTAGTTTAGTTAGACTCTCCCGTTTTAATCTCTCTTATTATTTTGACTGCGCTTCTGCCCGTCAGTTTACCGTATGACTCCTCACCTATCATCATTACCGGAGCAAGTGAACAGCACCCCAGGCAGGCCACCGATTCAAGGGTAAATAACCCGTCAGGCGTTGTCTCGCCATCCTTAATTTTCAGTGCTTCCCTTACGGCATCGCTGATGGAATCGGCATTCTGCACATGGCATGCGGTTCCATGGCAAACCTTTATGATATGCTTTCCTACAGGATTGAGCCTGAACTGAGCATAAAAGGTAGCTACACCGTATATTTCGCTTAAAGTAAGGCCCGTTCCCTGAGATATCTTCACAAACACCTCTTTGGGAATGTAACCGTAAACAGCCTGCGCACCCTGCAGCAAAGGTATCATATTGCCGGGTTTACCCCTGTATTTCTCGATCAGACCATCTATCAGGCTCAGATCAACAGTCTCAGAAGCCTCTTTCAGCTCCTTCTCTTTCATCACTCGCTGGATTCTCATAATTTATTATGATGGTTTTTTTAGGTTGGACGGGTAAAATAAATCATTTTCGGTCTTTCCCACAACGGAGAAAAACTGAAATATTCAAAAAAATGCTGAATGGCATGATTCCATACAGAATTCCACGATATTACTATCTCAGGAATGCCTTCAAAAAGGATGTCACGTTTTTTTCAATCCTTGCTGCCACATCAGAAATGTCAGCACGCATAAACTGCTCACCGGTAATCTGCTCGTAAAGCTCAATATAGCGTGAGGAGACCTGCTCTACAAATTCATCCGGCATTGGTGGAACCTGCTGACCGGCCTGGCCCTGAAAATTCCTTTCCATCAGCCACTCCCGTACAAACTCTTTAGATAACTGCCTTGGAGGAAGCCCCTTCTCAAAACGCTCCTCATAATCAGCAGCATAGAAGAAACGTGACGAATCGGGAGTATTGATCTCATCAATCAGGTAGACCTGCCCATCTTTGGTGCCGAATTCATATTTGGTGTCAACCAAAATCAGCCCCCTTTCAGCAGCCATTTCAGATCCACGAAGAAATACCTCCATCGAATACTTCTCAAGCAGCCTGTATTCCTTTTCGGAAACCAGACCTTTGCTTATTATCTCTTCAGCTGATATATCCTCATCATGAGCACCTTGCTCAGCTTTTGTAGTCGGTGTTATTATCGGAGTGTCAAATCGCTGGTGCTCTCTCATCCCTTCAGGTATCGGAACGCCGCATATTTCACGCTTGCCTGATTTGTAAGTACGCCACGAACTTCCTGTCAGGTATGCTCTTACTATCATCTCAACCGGGAAGGGCCTGCAACGGTGCCCGAATGTCACGTTGGGATCAGGAGTCGCTATCTTCCAGTTCGGCACTATGTCGGAGGTGGCATCGAGAAAACGGGCCGCTATCTGATTAAGCACCTGTCCCTTGTAAGGAATCCCCCGTGGCAGAACAACATCAAATGCCGAAATGCGGTCTGTTACCACCATCATAAGATAATCGTCATTAATATTGAATACATCACGTACCTTACCCCTGTAAATACTTTTTTGTCCCGGGAACTGGTAATCCTTTCCTGTAACTGTCTGCATCGTTCTTTGTTCTTTATGTTAATATTATCTCTGTTTCTGTTTCCTGTTTCCTCTTTCCTGCCCATTGCCCTGAGCTCTGAGCTCTGAGCCCATATCTCAGGCAGCAGCGAGGGGGGTGGGGAATCGTCAATCGTCAATCGTTAATCTGATATCCCTTCGCCATTCTCGTTCTCCTCATAGGCCCTTACAATGTTCTTTACCAGCTTGTGCCTCACAATATCACGTTCATCAAATCTTATTATCGTAATTCCCTCAATATTTTCCAGTATCCTGATAGCCTGTATCAGTCCTGATTCACCTCGCCGTGGAAGGTCTATCTGTGTGGTATCTCCCGTAAGAATGAACTTGGAGTTCACGCCCATCCTGGTCAGAAACATCTTCAACTGGCTCACCGTCGCATTCTGGGCCTCATCGAGTATCACGAAAGAGTGTTCAAGTGTCCTACCCCTCATAAAGGCAATCGGCGCAATCTGAACAGTACCGTCCTCGATCCACACTTCCAGCTTCCGCGGTGGGATCATATCACGCAGTGCATCATAAAGAGGCTGCAGGTAAGGATCGAGCTTATCCTTCACGTCACCGGGCAGGAACCCAAGCCTCTCACCAGCTTCAACTGCAGGCCTGGTAAGGACAATCCGTCTCACTTCGTTATTTTTTAAAGCCCTAACCGCCAGAGCTATAGCCGTATATGTTTTCCCCGTACCGGCCGGTCCTTCAGTAATTATCAGATCGTTTTCAAAATACTCTTTCACCAGCCGCAGCTGATTAACCGTTCGAGCCCTTATCGGCTTGCCTGACGCTCCGAATATAAGCGCCTGTTCAAAATCACCGTCGGCGGCTGATTTCATGTATGCCGCATCGAACAGATACTTCTCTATATCATCTTCATCAACACGGTTATATTTTCTGAAATAGTTGAGCAATTCACCGAATTTGACAAGGAAAATATCAAGTTCTGCTTCATCGCCGACGCATTTGATCTCACTTCCCCTTGCAATTATCTTGATCTTCGGGAAAAAGGCCGATATCTTATTCAGCAGCGAGTTGTTAGTCCCTAAAAAAAGTACCGGATCAATATCGTCAAGATTGATAATTCTTTCTGCCATTGTTACTTACCTCCTCTTATAATGATAGCCACCGGTTCCGCCATAAATAGTAACGTAAAAGAAGTTTTGAGTCTGCAAAATAAGCTTATTTTTCTTTAGAAGATTATCTTTGCCATAACAAATTCCTATGGCAGTAGTTACACTTACAACCGAATGGAGGGCCGATGATTACTATTTCGGGGTAGTACGCGGCACGCTGGAGAGTCTCGTTCCCAATGTCAGCGTGATAGTCAATGCCTGTGGACTTCCCCCTTTAAATATCGGGCATGCGGCATTCGTCATCAGAAATACCTTTGCCCATTACCCTGAGGGTTCAGTGCACCTGATTTTCGTGCACACGGAAGCCGGTGGAAAGGCAAGACCCCTGCTGGTAAAAGCTCAGGGTCACTTTTTTGTAGGAACCGATACCGGTATTTTCAGCCTTGCGCTTAACTCAGAGCCAGAGATGGTCAACCTGCTGACTGACAGCGATAATTCAGGCGACCTTGTGCTTTTTGCCCAAACAGCAGCAGAGATAATGAAAGGTAAAAACCCATCTGAAATAGGCGATTCCGTCGATAATATCAGAGAGATGGTTCCGCTCAGGGCAACGATTGATGCCAATGCAGTTAACGGAAGCATTATCTACATCGATTCCTACGGGAACGCCTGCACAAATATCACACGCGAGATTTTCACACGGGTTTTCGGAATGAATGATTTTGTAATATACATACAGAACAATAAACACAGGATAGGGAAAGTAAGCATTAATTATAACGATGTTCCAGTAGGTGAGCTGCTGGCACGGTTCAACAGCCTAGACCTTCTTGAAGTTGCTATAAACGGCGCCAACATCGGCGAACTTTTCAGCCTTGGGCCAGGATCGGTAATAAGGATAACATCTGACGGGGAGACAAAAGGTTCAACAGGACTATTTACTTGATTTGCAATGAAGGAAGACAGAAGGATAACGGAGTTTAAAAGACTGCTCGACATAATGGATGAGCTGAGGGAGAAATGCCCATGGGACAGGGAACAGACAAACCAGACACTCCGTAAGCTTACCATTGAGGAGACCTACGAACTTGCCGACGCGATAATCGAAGACAACAACGATGACATCAGAAAAGAACTGGGTGACCTTATGCTTCATCTGGTATTCTATGCCAGGATAGCCAGGGAGAAAGGACTTTTTGATATTGGAGATGTTCTCAAGGGTATAAATGAAAAACTGATCTACAGACACCCACATGTATTTGGCTCGGTAAAAGTCAATGGGGCAACAGAGGTGATCCAGAACTGGGAACAGCTCAAAATGAAGGAAACCGGCAGATATAAACCTGTTTTGGCGGGCGTTCCAAAAACCCTGCCCGCTATGGTCAAGGCCACCAGAATACAGGAAAAGGTCAGGGGAGTAGGATTCGACTGGGATGTGAAAGAACAGATATGGGACAAGGTAGAAGAAGAGCTGAAAGAACTTCAGGAAGAGATCAGCAACAGAGACCGCGAAAAGACTGAAGCTGAATTCGGCGATCTCTTCTTTTCCATTATCAACGCAGCCAGACTATACGATATCGACCCTGAAACAGCCCTCGAGCGCACAAATAAAAAATTTATCAGGCGATTTGGCTACCTTGAAGAAGAAACAATTAAAAAGGGACGGTCACTGCATGATATGAGCCTTGACGAAATGAATGTCATCTGGGAGGAGGCAAAGGGAAAGAGTGACGACACTCCCGGTAACTGAGCAGCTGATAGATTATCCTGGCCGCAGTAAAGTCAGGAGCCTTGTTGTGGGGCGACGGGCAGAGTTCGACCACGTCAAATCCAACCACATTGCGACGTAATATAACCTCTTTAAGAAAATTCATGATCTCCCTGTAAGGGGGGCCTCCGGGCTCGGGGGTTCCGGTCGATGGCATGATTCCCGGGTCAAATCCGTCAAGATCAATGGTCAGGTACACATTCTCTGTAAGCAGGTCGAGGGCCTTTGACCACAATGACTTGTCTTCCCAAAGTTCGTGAGCACAGAATATCCTTGACCTGTCGGCTGATGCCTGCTCATCGAGGCTCATGCTTCTTATTCCGACCTGCACTATCGGCGCTAATTCTCTTGCCCTGGACATGACGCAGGCATGATTGAACTTCGAACCCTCATATTCTTCTCTGAGATCAGAATGAGCATCTATCTGCAGAATTGTGATATTGTCGAATCTTTGAACTGCAGCCTGAATAGCGCCTATACTGACAGAGTGTTCCCCACCAATTACAACCGGAAATCGTCTGCTTTCATACAAACCTGAACATACCGACCTGACAGCTTCAACCATGGCCTCAGGTGACGATTTCTCCGTTATGGGAGGAAGAGTAAAAATACCTCTTTTATGTGCCTCTGTCCCTGTCTCAATATCGTAGAATTCAAGGTTTACTGAAGCCTCCAGCAGAGCCTCCGGACCCCGGTCGGCGCCCTTTACCCAGGTACTGGTCTCATCATAAGGAACCGGTACTATGATTATCTCAGACTCTTCATAGGTGTATACTACCTCATCACCTCCAAAATTCATATCCATGCCACTTTAGAATCCCAAAGTTATTATAATTGTCATCAAACCCTAATTCAAACCTCAACCAGGCCGGGGTGTATGATGGTCTAGCAACAGAGGCAGGGGCCCCTCGGGCTATCTCACCAGAGCAAACTCCTTCTTCACCTCATCCAGTTCCTTCCTGAGCTGGTCAAATCTTGTATACAGGTCCTTTCCGGGTTTCTGGTCTGTTGATCCGATCTGTGAGTTCAGATATGAGATCTGATCAATAAGCATTGGCTGAGGATAAGAGATTCCCGTAGCGGTTATCACCTTCCTGTGAAGCACATCGAACATCTCATACTCCTTCCGCTCTCGGGCATTAAGCCTTTTACCTGTTGAGATTCTTTCATCCCAATTGTTTTTTTTCTGCTGAACCTCAGCCTGGAACATCCTTGCCTCTGTAAGAAAATCTCTTAGTTTGCCTGCAAGGATATATTGTTCTTCCATATCCTCTATCGTTACCCCATCGTCTATTACCCTTGGGTCGGGTAACACCTGCAGATTTTCGGTTACTACCCGGCCATTATCAACGGTAAGTGTAACCTTATACCATCCCGGTACCACAACCGGTCCTGCCCCCGCCCGGCCACTGGCACTCATAACCCCGAATGTTCTCATATCCCAGATGAAGCGGTTCATACCCACCTTCACCGGCAGGTTACCCGACCTGTTAACGGCATATTCCTTCCAGTTTGACATTGTAATATCAGTTGGCTGATCAGTATTCAGGTTTGAGAAACTGGCAACCATGCTTCCATCGGCAGAAGTGACAGTGATTGTTACTTTGCCTGCATCAGATGGCAGATAGTAATCAATCATAGCTCCCGGCCCCCGGCTCATTCTGTAGGCATTGTCGGGAGGAAACAGAATCACCTCGTCAGACCTGGCTCCATCTTTTAAGGTGTGCAGAGGTGTGATATTATCCATTATCCAGAATGACCGACCCATGGTGGAAATGACAATGTCGTTCCTGTATACTTTCAGGTCAGTGACCGGGACGACCGGCAGATTCATCTGCAGCGACTGCCATCTTTTTCCGTCATCAAAAGAGACAAACACTCCCGATTCGGTACCGGCATATAGCAGGCCTTCCCTGGCGGGGTCTTCCCTTATGACCCTTACAGGATCATCATCAGGTATGCCATTCATTCCGGTAGTAATACGCTCCCAGCTCTCTCCATAATTCACTGTTTTATAAACATATGGCTGCCAGTCATTAAGCAGATAACGGTAAACTGCCACATAGGCTTTAGCCGGATTATGGGGTGATGCCTCAACCGTCTGAACCCTGCCTCCCGTAGGCAGATCTTCAGGAGTAACGTTCTTCCAGGTACTGCCTTCATCTCGCGTTATATAAACAGGTCCGTCATTTGCTCCGGTCCATATCAGCCCCCTCACCAGTTTCGATTCAGCAACTGCATAAATAGTGCTGTAAAACTCCTCCCCGGTAATATCACGTGTGATTGGCGAACCGGAGATAACCTGCTTGTCGGGCTCGAAAGCAGTGAGATCAGGTGATATCGTTTGCCATGTAACTCCTTCATCAACTGTCTTATGAAGATACTGTGAAGCATGGTAAACCACACTCGGGTCATGTGGTGAGACAACTATGGGAGCTACCCTTTGAAAACGATAGATAAGATCGGCAGGATTGTGCCCGTACATATTCTGGGCTCCCACATTATATGTTTTTGACTGACCGGTAAGTTTGCTGTAACGGTAGAATCGTCCCTTGCAGTTTGAATAGACAATATTATGATCGCCCGGTTTGGGTACAGCCGGACCAGTTTCACATCCCCCTACCGAAAGCCACCAGGCAGTCGGACCACCGGGAATTGAATAGGTCATTCTGCTTGGTACAGCTATTGTGGTATTGTCCTGCTGTCCTGCATAAACCCAATAAGGAAACTGGTCATCAATATCTGCCTGATAGAGTTCTGCCGTTGGCTGATTCTCCTGTGTTGACCATGTAATACCACCATCGCGGGTCACGTTTGCACCTCCGTCATTTCCCTGAACATAGAGGTCGGGGTTTTCCGGGTTAATCCACATATCATGGTTGTCACCATGAGGGGTTGACTGACGTCGCCAGGTCCTCCCTCTGTCGTTCGATACATGGTAGGCTGTCGAATTCACATAAATCTTGTCAGGATTGGTGGGGTCGACATCAACATTGCAGTAATAAAATGGTCTGTCAAGCAGTCCTCTCTCCCGGCTTACCAACGTAAAATTATTTCCTCTGTCGTTTGAAATATAAAGACCATCGTTTTCTCCTTCTGCTTCAAGGAGAACATAAAGAAGATCAGGTGCAGCAGGAGTCACAGCGAGGTCTCCCTTTCCTATTATACCTCCAGGAAGTCCTCCCCCGAGTTTTGTCCATGTCTCGCCCATATCAGTTGATCGGAAGATGCCTCCCTCTTCTGACCCCGATATAATTGTCCAGGGCTTCCTTTCAGCCGTCCAGGCTGCTGCATAGATTATCGACGGATCATCAGGTGAGAATTCCAGATCACTGAACCCTGTTTCGGGTGAAATATAGAGTACCTTTTTCCAGCTCTTCCCCCCATCTGTCGTTTTGAATACACCCCGCTCCTCATTTTTACCGAAGGGGTTGCCGATAGCGGCTACAAATACTATATCAGGATTGTCAGGGTGTATTTCCACTGCGCCAATCAGGCCTGCATCCCTGAGACCAGCGAATGACCAGCTTCTGCCGGCATTAACCGATTTGTAAACTCCCTTCCCTATTATGACGTTACTTCGCAAACCATCCGACCCGGTTCCAACATAAACTATGTCAGGATTCTTCTGGTAAACCCTTATGGCCCCGATCGATGGCGATGCAAAAAAGCCGTCAGAAACATTAAACCAGGTCTGTCCGTAATTATTTGTCTTCCAGAGACCTCCCCCTGTTGCCCCCATGTAAAAGACCGAGGGCTGAGAGGTAATACCGGCCACCGCCGTAACCCTACCACCACGGGTGGGGCCTATATTGCGATAACTTAATCCGCTGTAAAGCGATGGATCAACTGCCGGTTGGGAGAAAAGAGACAGTCCGGCGGCCAGGAAAATAATGGCAGGAAATAGTTTTTTCATAGCAAAAATCTGGTATTGTGGTTTAACAAGGCAATTTATCAAAAAAGTTGATTTAAAAAATCTATTCTTCAGCAACTATCCAAATCCGGTCCGGTTGTCTAAAGTACTAATTATAAATAAATTAAAAATGAGTGCATATAATACACTCATTTTTAAGGCAGTCACTATATCTATGGTTTATTTTTTCTGGCGAATTTTTCGGGTTTTGGGAGGGGCGGCAGATGTTGCCTTGCTGCCTGTATTTTTATAAGATGCCAACTCAGGCTTCTTTTCTGGTTCTTTAACAACATCATGGTCCTTCTCTGTCTCAGATGCCTCTTCCTCCCTGACCAGCAGATTTAACTTATGAAGCAGATTATACCAGTTAATAACCTTCTTAATATCGCTCACATATACCCTGTCTCTGTCGTATTCAGGAACAACATCTGCGAAATAACCGGTGTATTCATCTGATGACGATTGGGTGACGTCAGCAGGTCCTCCGTTCTCCTTATCCCAGATTCTGTCAAAAACGATGCTAAGCTTTATCTCTTCACCATCGGTAAATATCGCTATTTCCTCAAGTGAGCTCACCTTCGCAGAGGATGACGCTGTCTGCCTCTTGCCAGTCTCAAGATGCTCAACTATTATTGCATTGCGTCCCTGTGCCAGGAATCGGAACAGACCGCTCTCACCTGAAATAGCCAGTATATCCTTTAAATTCATCTTTCTATATTTAATTAAGCTTCAAAATTAATCAAGAAATGTGATTTTTGGTACATATGATGCCATTATTATACCATATTCCTCTCCTTTTTGATCTTTATATAAGATTCATTAACCCTCTTGAATTTCTCATCGGCGTCTTTTCTGAAATCTTCTCCCAGGTGACTTACCTTGTCAGGATGATACTTCATTGCCATCCTGCGGTAGGCTTTTTTAACCTCATCGTTGGTGGCACTTTTTTCTATCTCCAGTATCTTGTAAGCAGAATCTGTCTCCGGAACAAACATATTGCGTATCGACTGATAATCAGACTGATTTATACCAAGGAATCCTGATATTCTTTCAATTACAGTCAACTCACTTTTGTCATATCTGCCGTCAGCAGCCGAGACACCGAAAAGCATATGCAGCAACTGAAGCCTCGAGGAATAATCCATGTTTGAAGCAATCTGGGTGCAAACATCCCTTAATGGTATCTCCTGTTTCAGTATATCACGCAGCAGTTGCAAAGCTTCTGTGGCCGCATCAGCACCAAATTGCCTTATAAAAAAACCCTTTACATAGTCCAGTTCCGATCGCAACACCTTTCCGTCTGCTTTCATCACTGCTGCAATAAGAACGAGCAGGCTCATCCCAAATGCCCCGGGTGTTGTCCCTGATCTTCCTGCAGTGTATGTACGGGTTTCTACCCGGGTGTTGTCAATGACGCTCCCAATAAGAAATCCAAGTATTGCTCCCAGTGGCCCGGCTGCAATCCAACCAACACCTCCTCCAATCCATCTTCCAATACTACCCATATCTGTTTGTTTTGGACCTCTTTAACAGATCCTTATGTATCTCAATTATAGCAGGCAAAATCAGATCCTTATCGCCATTTTTTATTACATAGTCAGCCCTGCCGGCAAGCTCATCCTGAGAATGCTGATTTCGCATACGTTCACTGACCTCGCTGATGGTCATCCCGCTCCTTGAGGATACCCTCTCCAGTCTTTCCTCATCAGGTGCGGTAACCACTATGGTTTTGTCAACCAGATTGTAAGCACCACTCTCAAAAAGTATGGCTGCTTCCATTATAACATAGGGGGCATCCTGTTTCCCGGCCCATTCACCGAAGGCTTGAAATACCATAGGATGTACCAGCCTGTTTACCTCCTTGAGCATACTTCTGTTATTAAAAATAAGGGAGGCCAGCAACTTCCTGTCAAGGGAACCTGATATATAAAGATCTGTGCCTGCAATTTCGCAAAGACTTTTTTTAACACCTTCGTCTGATTCGGTTATCTTTCTGGCTTCCTCATCAGCTTCGAATACAGGTATGCCAAGCGTTCCGAAAACCTTACAAACCGATGATTTTCCGCTCCCTATGCCGCCTGAAACACCTACCTTCATTGCCGTCTCGATTCAATTATGAAATCAAGTTCCTGTGGTGTATAAAGCAGTGATTTAGCAGAGACCGGAACATTGATTATGGTAACAGGCAGCTTCCCGGCACTTTCAATAATGACAGAAGAGATATCAGTAACTGCCTGAATGTTAGATTGAAAAACAGCCTTGTAATCCGACACGGCTACCTGCAGTCTGACACTTACAACATCTGGAAACAGCTTAATGTCAATTGAATCAGGAAGATTGAGCATCTTCACCGGAAGCTCAAGTCTGGCCTCAGTATACTGCTCAACAGAAACATTGACTGATACCCTTCTCTCACTGACGGTGTATAACCTGGAACCCTCAAGCTGAAGGTTTCTGGAGAAAGACTGATTGATTCCTTTAAATCGTCTGTGTCTGGTTCTGATGTGTCTGATTGTATCAATGACCGGTTCAGGACCGGTAACCAGTACGCTGTCGGGAGTTACTTCCGGAACACCCCTCATAAAAAAATCCTCATCAGTATTTACTTCAATATCAGCAAGTACAGGAATCTTACGTGTCACGAGCCTGTCAAAACTAAAAACGAGAGTATCCGGAGCGATCCTGATGATTTCAAAATCAGCCCGCAATTGTCTGTGAAAAGTCTCTCTAAGTCTGTTTGTAAGAATATAGAGGTAAATACTCTGATCTGAATCGGGAAACTCGTTGTATTCAAGCCTTGACATATCAATTATGACCGGGGCTCTGTTGCCCGAAAGTCTCAGTTTCAGAATTGAATATCCCGGTCCTTTGATTTGCATCTCAAGACGCGGGGGAAGATCTCCGGTCAGCACCCTGTCACTGGGCGGATTAACATACCTTACCGGATATCTGATAGTATTCTCTATTTCATTATCGAGACCATTCAGATACCAGAAAATGAAAGAGAGAGCCAGGAAGAAAGCAAAAATAAGGACATCCCTTTCGAGTATTCCCCGAAACAGCCCAGCCTTTTTTATCCTTTCTGCCTCTGTCCCGTCTCCCCTCATTGCATAACTATTTCTGCTGAATGTCTGACGGATCCTTGAGAATGGCACTCTTGTCGATTCTCAGTTTTATGTCTCCGCCAACGTCAACGGTTACAATATTATCCTTGACATCAACAATCTTACCGAAAATACCCCCGGTTGTTACGACCTTATCACCCTTCTGCAATGCATTCCTGTAGGTGGAAAGCTCCTTTTGCTTCCGCACCTGAGGACGTATCATGAAAAAATAGAAGATCACAAAGATCAGAATCAAAGGAAGGAATGCTGTAAGTGGATTTGAGCCTTCCGGCTGTGGTCCCATAAATAATAGAATGTTAAAATTTCCCATTTCGAATTAGTAATTGATTAATAATTGATTAATTATCTGTTTCTGCTTTTTACATCTGCTTTTACCGCAAGCACCACAACAGGCGTCCTCGCGTTCGACTGCACCGTAATTGTCTTTGTTTGTATGCCCCCGAAACCTGAAGTACTGAAAACAACCTCCATGGTTCCCTTCTGCCCCGGAGAGAGAGGCTTTTTACTGTACCTGGGTACTGTGCAACCACAACTGGCCGAGGCATTGTTTATCACAAGGCTGCCGGTACCTGTATTTGTAAATGTAAATACATATGCCACCTTTTCACCCTCCGTGATCTCACCAAAATCATGGACCAGGGTATTGAATGAAATCTCAGGTACTGCCGTTGAATCATTTATAAAGTTGCTGTCAGCATTTTCACCACCTTTATTACTCCCACAGGATAACATCATACCAATACCTGACAGTATAATTAAAACACTTAACACTCTCATCTTATACATTTTATTGTTGGTCTTTAAATTCATTTTCGCCTATTAGTCCTCTGCCTGTCTTCTCGAACATTCCTTTATCTTTCAACTCTTTGACCACCTTATCGAGTATTCCGTTTATAAAAGTACTGCTTTTTGCAGTGCAGTAGTATTTCGCAATCTCAATGTATTCATTGAGAGTTACTTTTACCGGGATCTCAGGGAAAACCATTATCTCCGTTATTGCAAGTTGCATCACAAGAATATCCATGAGGGCTATGCGCTCAATCTCCCAGTTCGTAGTATTCCTGTCAATCATCTGCCTTATTTCACTATCCCTGAGCAAAGAATTTATAAGCAAGCCTGAGGCAAACTTCTCATCATCCTCATTCTTGAATAATGGCATCAGAAACTCTGCAGGTTCCTGGTCTTCCCTGATCCTCTTAAGCGTTTTCTCAATCATAATTACCGCAAACTCAAGATCATCGTTCCAGTAAATACTCATCTCCTCAAGATGCAGCAGAAGGTCTTCAGTTTCAAGCAGCAGGCCGGTAAGCAGATTGCTTAGGAACTTCCGGTCGCTGACGATACTGTCATCAGACGAATTAAGGTATGCTGAAAATTCAGGCCAATCGCTCATGCGGGAATATAATACCCTCGGTATATCCTCATGTCCTGTCCAGGTTATCTTCCTGTCGCGTGCTATAGCGGTCAGCTCATCACAATCCTTTAGTCGTCCGACAATCCTGTTATTTACAAACCTGCGGTTTGGATTAAGATCTTCAGATGTCGGGAAGTTCTTCTGCAAACCTGTTTCAATCCTGTTCTCAGCTACGGACGTCAATTCCGTGTAGAGCAGCAGCAAATAGAGGTAGAGATCATATGCCTTTGCTATACTCATGGCAAGTTCCTTGTCGGCAGATGCAAAGTCATCTCCCTCTTTTCTGTTAAAAGCGTACAGCACCTGAAGTGCCTTAACCCTTAGTAATCGTCTGCTTATCATAAAAACTAAAGAACCGGATACAGGCTGCAAAAATAAGTATTTTAATCAGAAATGGAGGATTGGCTGACGTAATATAATCCATTCATTCAAGGCTTTGTTTTGATTTGTATAAATTATTTTTACTTTTGACATACCTAAACCAAAAGAAAAGCTACTGATAATGGAAGGATCACAAGGGAAAAAAGTGGATCAGTCAGAAACCCGTGACGGAATGAGAAGGGACGAGATCTTCACGAAAGTAGTCAGGGCCGGAACCAGAACCTACTATTTTGATGTAAGGACCATCCGTGACAACAGCAGGTACATTACAATTACTGAAAGCAAGAGAAAGATTGACAGCTCAGGGAATCCCTTTTACATGAAACATAAAATCTTCCTTTACCATGAAGATTTTGAGAAATTTACCGAAGGTCTCAAAGAAGCAATACTGAATGCTGAAAACGGAGAAGGTGCCCCTGAGGCAGCTAACCCTGAAAATTCAAAGAAAAATAAAGAGACTGTCAAACAGGAAGAATCTGAATTCACGAATTTAGATTTCGACGATCTGGGTGATAAATAACCAGGCTTCTGTACTTATGTTATAACAATGGCTGACTATCTTCTTCTGGCCGGAGCCATTTCGCTGTTATTAGTGGGCATAATAGGTTGTCTGGTTCCTGTATTGCCGGGGCCTCCTCTCAGCTATGCCGGATTAATACTTCTCCATTTCTCACGGTTCGCGTCATTCAGCAGCGAAAAGCTGTTAATACTTGCCGCTGTTGCCATAGTGGTTACTGTAATGGATTATATTGTCCCCATCTGGGGAACAAGGAAGTTCGGCGGATCAAAGTATGGAACCAGAGGCGCAACGGTCGGGCTCATAATAGGGCTGTTCCTCGGCCCTCCCGGAATTATCATGGGTCCGTTTATCGGAGCTTTTGTAGGCGAGCTAATTTACAAGGATGATATTAACTATGCCCTAAAAGCCGGATTCGGATCGCTGATCGGCTTTCTTACCGGCGTCGGCCTTAAACTCGCTGCCTCATTTCTTATTACCTTCTACTTCATCAAAGGATTCTTTGCCTGACCCCCAGACACTCCTAAAGGCCATTATGCCATTACGCCACTACGCCATTATGCCACTACGCCACTACGCCACTACGCCACTACGCCACTACGCCATTATGCCATTACGCCCTTTTATTTTACATCCCCAACGTCGCCACCATCACCGCCTTAATGGTGTGCATCCTGTTTTCAGACTGGTCAAATACTATTGAGTGCTCCGATTCAAATACATCTTCAGTCACCTCCATGCCATCAAGTCCGAATTTCTGGAAGATTTCCTCACCTACTTTGGTCTCGCGATTGTGAAATGCGGGCAGACAGTGAAGGAATTTAACACCCTTATTACCAGTTTTCCTTACAACATCAATGTTAACCTGATAGGGCTTCAGTAGTTTTACTCTTTCAGTCCATACAGAATCAGCCTCGCCCATCGAAACCCACACATCCGTATACAGGAAATCAACCCCCTTCACGGCATCATCAACATTCTCAGTTATGGTAATAGTGGCACCTGTCTGTTTTGCGATCTCCCTGCATTTTAGCACCAGCTCCTCTGCCGGCTGACAAGCCTTCGGCGCCGCTGCCCTGAAATCCATTCCCATCTTTGCAGCTCCTACCATCAGACTGTTGCCCATATTATTTCTGGCATCACCAAGATAGCAGAAACTGATCCTGTTCAGAGGCTTGTCAGCGTGTTCCATCATGGTCATAAAATCAGCCAGTATCTGTGTCGGGTGAAACTCATTTGTCAGCCCGTTCCACACTGGTACACCTGCATACTGAGCAAGTTCCTCAACAATATCCTGACCAAAGCCGCGATATTCAATGCCGTCATACATTCTCCCCAGAACCCTTGCAGTGTCTTTCATCGACTCCTTATGTCCAATCTGTGATCCACTCGGACCAAGATATGTCACATGAGCTCCCTGATCAAGGGCAGCTACCTCAAAGGCACATCTTGTACGGGTTGATGTCTTTTCAAAGATCAGGGCAATATTTTTGCCCTTTAGCCGCTGCTGCTCATATCCTCCATATTTTGCCTTCTTCAGGTCAATCGAAAGATCGAGCAAAAACTTTATCTCTTCCGGAGAAAAATCCAGAAGCTTCACAAAATGTCTGTTACGCAAATTGTATCCCATAATGTATCTGGTTTATATAATTTAAATCTTAAATCGTTAATCTTAAATCGTTAATCTTAAATCGTTAATCTTAAATCGTTAATCGTTAATCTGAAATCATCAGTCTTCATACTCCATTGTGATCTTCGATCCGTACCGCTTGTCTTCAAGCTTAAAAGCCTCAGTAATAACGCTTTTTCTTCCACCACCCTTAATGAAATTAAGACAGGCCTCGATTTTGGGGGCCATACTTCCCTTAGCAAAATGCCCTTCATTCAGATACTTCATGGCATCAGCATAATTGAGGAACTCTTTAACCTCCTGGTTCGGCTTCTTGTAATTAATATAGATATAAGGAACATCAGTGAGTATATAGAACTCATCTGCCCCTATTCCGGTAGCAAGCAGCGCCGAAGCCATATCCTTGTCAATAACTGCCTCAGAAGGCCTTACATCTCCCTTTTCATCAATATAAACAGGAACTCCGCCCCCCCCCGCTGCAATGACAATATTACCGTCATGCACCAGGTCCGATATTATCTGCTTATTCATAATACCTACAGGCACCGGTGACGGTACGGCACGTCTGAATCCCCCTTCTGCCTTGACCTCTTCCCTGAATATCCATCCTTTTGCCTTAGCCAGCTCATCAGCTTCATCCTTATTGTATATCTTACCAACCCTCTTCTGCGGGTCAGAAAATGCCGGATCGTCCTTATTGACCATCACCTGGGTTACAACACAAACAACATTTTTATCAATACCGTGCCTGTTGAGTACGTTGCGAAGCATTCTCTCGATCATATATCCGATACCTCCCTGCGAATCAGCCACGCATATATCAAGAGGCATCTGGGCTATCCCGTACAATTGCTCTCCTGCATCATTTCGCATCAGAATATTGCCTACCTGTGGTCCGTTACCATGTGTTATAACAATATCATAATCATCTTTCAGCAGATGTACAAGGCTTTCAAGTGTTGCCGTAGTATTGTCCTCCTGTTCATCAATAGTGCCTAACTGGTCTCCCCTGAGAAGTGCGTTCCCTCCCAGAGCTACAACTGCAATTTTCTTACTCATATTCTGGTATAATTAATATAACCTTTAAAATTATCTAAGGGTTGTTCTTTTCGGAATCCCCTGAAAAATGAAAACAACAAATCTATGAATTTCCGGCAATATTTTCCAATGCAAAGCAACTTTGAATCAATAATTGTTGTCATCATTAAAACAAAAGCACACCATCATAAGGCTCTATATTAAAATATTTCTATTTTTACAATGCACAAAACAAGTTATGAGCGTGAAACTCCCTTTCATATTAACGATCATCGTTATAACTCCCGTATTACTAACCTCCTGCAAAAACCGCGACTTTAAAGACATAAACGAGGGGGAGATTCATTACAGTATCACTTATGGTGGCCCCACCGGAATGATTCCTCGTGAGCTTATGCCAAAAACACTTATTGTAAGTTTCAAAAAAGACAAGATTCTTTTTGATATATTCTCTCCTATCGGCAATACAGGTATAGCAAACCTT
>JAWOIF010000012.1:0-21653 GCA_046484805.1 Bacteroidales bacterium | reverse complement strand
CACTAATGGTCTTACCCTTATACTGAACCTCAAGCGTTTCACGGTTATATCTCTTTCCGTTGCATTCGCTGCACACCACATATACATCAGGAAGGAAATTCATCTCAATGGTTCTGACACCTGCCCCCTCACACGCTTCGCACCTGCCACCCCTAACATTGAATGAGAACCGCCCTACACCGAAACCCCTTATCTTTGCCTCAGTGGTCTGTTCAAAAAGTTTCCTGATATCTGTAAAAACGCCGGTGTAAGTTGCCGGGTTCGATCTTGGTGTCCTTCCAATCGGTGATTGGCTCACCTCAATAACTTTGTCAATATTCTCAATACCGCTTATCTCCCCTACAGGCAGCCAGCTACGGCCTGCGCCGTGTAGCCTTGATGCCAGGTAAGGATGCAGCGTGTGGTTTATCAGTGTTGACTTTCCACTTCCGGAAACCCCCGTCACGCAAATAAACATCCCCAGGGGAAGGTCAACATCAACATTTTTAAGATTGTTCCCCGAAGCACCCCTGATATGAAGATACTTGCCGTTACCCTTTCTCTTCTTTTCCGGCAGAGGTATCGACCTGCTGCCATTCAGGTATCCGGCTGTAAGGGTGTCCATCCCCATTATCTCAGTGGGGGAACCCTGGGCAACCAGCCGGCCGCCATTTCGTCCCGCTCCCGGACCCAGGTCAATGATATGATCGGCCGATAGTATCATATCCCTGTCGTGTTCTACCACAATAACCGAATTCCCTATATCCCTGAGTCTCTGCAGTGAATCTATAAGTCTTCTGTTGTCTCGCTGGTGTAACCCTATGCTAGGTTCGTCGAGTATGTAAAGAACATTGACCAGCCTGGAACCTATCTGTGTTGCAAGCCTTATCCTCTGGCTCTCCCCTCCCGACAAGGTTCTGGCACCCCGGTTAAGTGAAAGATAGTTAAGTCCGACCCCCTCAAGAAAACTGACCCGTGCCCTTATCTCCTTCAGTATCTCCGATGCAATCTTCCTCTGGCGCTCAGACATATCCTGTTCAATTACATTGAGGAATGATGAGAGTTCCCTTATATCCATTGAAGCGAGCTCCCCTATATTCTTCCCTGCAATCCGGAACCACAGTGAATCCTTCTTCAGCCTCGTTCCGTCGCACTCATCACAAGTCTCATAATTGACATAGTGCTTCCTGGCTTTTAAACCTTCACGACCAGTGCCGTTGCCATTCGTACCCTCGGTATTGCTTATAAAGCTAACCACACCTTCAAATGTAAGGGAGTAATTCGAGGTCATCCCCAGAGGTGTGTTCGAGAGCCTCAGAACTTCATCAGAGCCAAATAATATCTTATTTATTGCCTCCTCAGGGATATCCTTTACAGGTGTATCAAGAGTAAATCCGTTTCTGGCGGCCAGTGCCTCAAGCTGCCAGTATATCCATATGTTACGGAACTTTCCGATAGGAGCTATCGCCCCTCTCCTTATGCTCAGACTCCTGTCGGGAATTATCCTGTCAACATCGATCTTTGAAACCTCCCCGAGACCGTTGCAGACAGGACAGGCTCCCTGGGGGGAGTTGAAGGAGAAAGTATGCGGAGCAGGTTCGTTATAAGAGATACCTGTAACCGGACACATAAGATGTCTGCTGAAGTAGCGTTGCAACTTTGAGTCTGTGTCTATCAGCATCATAACCCCTTCACCCTGATCGAGTGCCGTTATTACAGAATCACGTATCCTCTTGCTGCTGACATCACCAACCTTCAGTTTGTCAATTACCAGCTCAATGTGATGTGTCTTGTACCGGTCAAGCTTAATCCCGGGAGTAAGTTCCCTGATCTCACCATTAATCCTGGCAGACAGGAACCCCTTCCTCCTCATCTGCTCAAAAAGCTCCCGGTAGTGACCCTTCCTTCCCTTTATTACGGGCGAGAGAAGGTAAATCCTTCTTCCAGTAAACTCTTCCCCAATCAGCTCCACGATCCTGTCATCGGTATATCTGACCATTTTCTCTCCCGATGCCCATGACCAGGCTTCAGAAGCTCTGGCATAAAGTAGTCTCAGGAAATCATAGATTTCGGTTATGGTGCCTACCGTTGAACGGGGATTCCTGTTGGTAGTCTTCTGCTCAATCGATATTACAGGACTAAGACCTGTTATTCTGTCAACGTCAGGTCGTTCCATGCCCCCAAGAAACTGCCTTGCATAGGCCGACAGGGTTTCCATGTACCTTCTCTGACCCTCAGCATAGATTGTATCAAAAGCCAATGATGACTTACCGCTCCCGCTTAGCCCGGTGATCACAACAAACCTGTTCCTGGGAATAACCAGATCAATATTCTTAAGATTATGTACCCTGGCGCCGGTGATGGATATCTCTTCCCGCATGCAAAAGCTTTTCCTGTGGAAATCTCCTGTTATTCTTCTGAAACAGTAGTGGTTCTTGCTCCGGGCCCGGGTATTCTAATAGTATATTCCTTGCCAGGCCTGTTTGTCAGATTAGGTCTCCTGAGCCATGGATTCAGAAATTTCAGAATCTTGTAGTTCGTACCGAAACTCTTTGCAAACTGATCAAAAGCTGTAACCGCTGTATCTACTTTCACCTCGAAATATGGAATCTCAGGATAAAGATCATCGTCCCCGATAGTAATGCCGTATCTCTCAGGATCAGTGAAAATAAGCTTATACGAAGCTATTCTGAAGATATACCTTGCAGTCTCTTCATTGAGCAGCAAATCGTAATAGCTATCTTCATTCTGAATCCTGATCTGCTCATCAATTCCCCTGTTGCCTGCATTATAGGCAGCAGCTGCCATAGTCCAGTTGCCATACTTCTCATATGCCTTAAGGATATATCTGCAGGCAAAACGTGTTGATTTTTCAAGGTCATACCTCTCATCCACTTCCTGGTTTATCTCCATTCCATATTCCCTGCCGGTAGCCTGCATTATCTGCCAGAAACCAGTAGCCCCTGCCGGTGAAACGGCATTGGACAGATCGCTTTCAGCAACAGCAAGGTATTTGAAATCATCGGGCAAACCATATTCTGCAAGTATAGGCTCAATCACGGGGAAA
Source organism: Bacteroidales bacterium (assembly GCA_046484805.1). GTDB lineage: Bacteria > Bacteroidota > Bacteroidia > Bacteroidales > VadinHA17 > SLNP01. The sequence goes on along the minus strand of JAWOIF010000012.1, from coordinate 18,607 downwards.
AACCTGTTGGCCCTTTTAATAAGGGCTATTGTCGCCGAATGACGGTAGGCACTTACCAGCAACTCCCTGTCAAGGCTCTCACGTGTATCAAAATTCTCGAGAGGCATCCATTCCCCTGCAAATTCAAATGTATCGGGTATCGAAAACGCTCCCACATTATAATTCAACTCACCACCGGTCTTTACTCCGCGGGCCTCAGGCAACTCATCGCGGTTAAAACTCTGGGTAACCAGAGCAATAATTACTAATAAGTTAATTAATAAAATGCCTGTTAAAATGGCTCTCCTGCTTCTACTTCTCATAGCTGTTACTGATTTCACTGGAAAAGTGCAAAGGTAGCTATAAAAAACGAGACTGCACCGGAGGGTCTATGTGCAGTATTTTACACACTGAGGTTTCTTAAGCCTTCGTAGAAGTATAGGATCAGAAGCGAAAATACAACCCGGAAAAGACACCAAATGTCCATGGTTTGGAAATGGCGGAAGTCTCAAGACCAATTGCGCTTATGTTGTATCGAAGCATCGGTTCTACATTAAAAGAAACAGCGTTTGACAGATTGTAAGACATTCCTACGCCCATTGTACTACTAATGTTGAAAGGACTAATATCATCGGTATAACCCGTATATATCTTTTCTCCTACCGATGAGACTGCATATACTGAGTTTCCTACCAGAAGGCTATAGGAAACACCTCCAAGGAGGTTGAGGTCAAGAACCCGGTCAACAACCTTGTATCTCAGAATAAATGGCAGTTCAAGATAACCGAATTGCTGAATCAGGTTATTGCCTGAATATGGCAGGCCCTCTTTGACGGGATCAAAGACATCCTTTCCATACTTTGTATTGACCCTGTTGGCCGCCTTATCATAAATATACAGGTCACTATGGGTGCTAACTATATTCCCTGCCGTTGTACTTACAGTAATGTCAGTTTTACCCTTTACAGCAACATAAGGTGCAAATCCCGAATAGGTTGATATGTTATCTATCATCTGTCCCATGGATGAATAGTAGATACCTGTGCTTACAGAGAGTCGGTTACTGAAGCTGAAGGCCACCGAAATACCTCCTGAATAAGAGACAAATGCCTTTTCCGATTCAATCATGCTGCGTATTACCGGGTCATCTGATGAGGGCCTGATCTGGAAGGCCGGGACAAAACCACCTCCAATCATCCATCTGTCGGTCTCTGGCTCAGATATTGAGGATAAATCCTCTATCCGGGAGTGTGTGTCAAGAATAATTCTGGAATGCCCTGCCAGTGGGAATATACCGGCCATTATCTCCTCCATGCTATTCTGGTGCGGTGGTTGATCACCCTCAAGGGCCACATCGTATTCTCCCTCCTGAACAAATTCCATCACAGGTATGTAATACGGTAACTCCATACCTGCAGATGGTATCCGGGTTCCTGCATCTGCATCTGTCTGACTGATATCATTATCTGCGGCTGCCAGATACGTTGGCTCAGTAAAACTGGCCGGCACATTATAACTACCCACAGGCATGATCTCCTGATTAAGGGTAAGAGCCGCAGGATCTGACCACGACGATATGACAGATTGTGTAACCAGCCAGAATGCGGAAGCCAGACCAACCAGAACTGCAACGGAAGCTGCAACACTGAGATATACCCTCCGGTTCGAAGATAAGGCTGCCGCTTGTGATATTTCATCCCAGGCTGAAGGAGGAGGAAGTACTTCCAGTCCCTTAAGTCCGTTACGGAATACTATATCAATATGTGCATTCCTATCTTGCATTGGCAACACGCATTTTTATTCCCATTTCTGCTTCAAGTTTCCTCTGCAGTATACCCCTCGCTCTTGAAAGATTTGATTTGGAAGTTCCCTCAGATATTTTCATCATCTCGCTTATCTCCCGGTGTGAATATCCTTCAATAGCATAAAGGTTGAACACCATTCTGTATTTAGGAGGAAGCTCCCTCACCATCGCCAGCAATTCCATGGCTTCAACCCCTGAATAATCTTCAGTATCGGGGTAGGCTTCGGGTTCATCGATTCCAATAATGTCATCAACACGGTAGAGATTATGCCTGCAACGGTATTTCTCAAGGGCGGTGTTAATGATAATTCTCCTCATCCATCCTTCAAAAGAACCTTCATGCTTGTATTGAGACAGGTTACGGAAAATCTTGATAAACCCCTCCTGCAATACATCCATGGCTTCGTCGTTACCTCCGGAATACTGCAGGCAGGTGGCGTACAGCGCTGGTGAATAGCGGCGGTACAGAAGCTCCTGATCACGCCTGTGGCCTGCCAGGCAACCCTTGATTATTTTCCGTGTCTCACTCAACTCCTTAAGAGTATGGATTGGGACTATAAAAATAACAAAAAGTTGCCAGATACAACATCCTTCAGTAAAATAGTGATGAAATAAAACAAAGAATGGTTGCGTCAGTCTCTCTGAATCTAAAGGTGAATAACCTCTCCGTAGGCTGCAGCAGCAGCTTCCATTATTGCTTCCGACATGGTTGGATGAGGATGCACCGTTTTTATCAGGTCGTGTCCGGTTATTTCAAGTTTTCTCGCAACCACAATCTCTGCTATCATTTCGGTTACATTGGCCCCTATCATATGGGCACCAAGCAGTTCTCCGTATCTGGCATCGAAAATCAACTTGACGAATCCATCCCTGGCACCCGCTGATGAAGCTTTGCCTGAGGCAGTAAAAGGGAATTTCCCGACTTTGATCTCATATCCTTCATTTCTGGCTCCCTCTTCTGTCATTCCGACAGATGCCACTTCGGGTGTTGTATAGGTGCATGCAGGTATGTTATTATAGTCAAGAGGCTTAACATCAAGACCGCCGATCTTTTCAACACAAATAATTCCCTCTGATGATGCAACGTGAGCCAGGGCCGGACCGTGAACTATGTCGCCAATAGCATATACTCCTGAAACGTTCGTGCAGTAGAAATCATCCACAACCACCTTCCCTTTTTCAATTTTAACACCTGCATCTTCCAATCCCAGATTTTCCGTATTTGGTATCACCCCGACAGCAGAAAGAACAATATCAAAATTCCTGGTTTCGGTCCCCTTCGCTGTCTTTATTACAGCTTCAACAGAATCACCTTTGACTGTCGCTGACTCAACCGTCGATCCGGTTAATATCTTCATCTTTGACTTCCTGAATGACCGCTCAAGTTGCTTCGACACCTCCTCGTCTTCATTAGGCACTATTCGCGGAAGAAACTCAACCAGAGTCACATCAGTACCCATCGTACCATAGAAATGAGCAAATTCGCTGCCAATAGCCCCTGATCCTACAATCAGCATGCTTTTCGGTTGTTCATTCAGAGTCATCGCTTCCCGGTAGCCTATTATCTTTTTACCGTCCTGCTTAAGTCCCGGCAGTTCTTTCGACCTCGCACCCGTTGCCAGTATAATATGTGAAGCTGTGTAGACTACCTTCTTTCCGTCCGGGTCAGTTACCTCAATCTTTCCTGCGGAAACAAGCCTGCCGGTTCCAACGATATGCTCGATCTTATTTTTCTTAAGAAGAAACTGCACCCCCTTGCTCATTCCGGCAGCGACATCACGACTGCGGCTGATAACAGCCTTAAAATCTGCTTTTACTTCACCTTCAGTAACTATACCGTATTCAGAAGAGTGTTTGACATAGTCAAAAACCTGGGCGCTTTTCAAAAGTGACTTGGTGGGTATGCACCCCCAATTCAGGCATACACCACCGAGCTCGGCTTTCTCTACTACTGCCGTCTTCATTCCCAGTTGCGCGGCCCTGATAGCAGCCACATATCCTCCCGGACCGCTTCCGATAATTATCACATCATAATTCATCCGTTTAAAATTTTATACCTGAAAAATTGAGAAAACTATGCTCAAATTTTTCAGGTTCGTTTCAAAATATCATATTGCTTTTTGTTTTTCATTATTTCTGTCTCCGGGAATAAATCCGGCGATCACCCTGCATATTATCCACAATACAACAAGCGTAAAGATTACCGTGGCTCCGGCAGGTATCCCTGCGAACCATGAAATTGTAAATCCTGAAAGTGTACCTGCAAACCCGGTAACTATCGACCAGATTATAACTCTTTTGTAAACCCTGGTAAAGAGCATCACTATGTTCGGAGGTATGGTTAAAAGAGACAATACAAGTATCACGCCGGCCATACGTATGTTAAGCACGATCGTCAGCGCCACCAGCGATATAGAGATATATTTGAAATGATCGGCATATTTTGTGTATGTCCTTGCATACATCTCGTCAAATGAAAGATACAGAATTGTCCGGTAGAAGAGTGAAAAGTAGATTATCAGCACCAGCGACAGTATTGTCAGAGCAAGCAGATCGGCAAGGGTAACAGTAAGGATACTCCCAAACAGATAACTCATCAGGTTGGGACTGTAACCCGGTGTAAGGTAGATGAAGATTATCCCTGTTGCCATTCCCAATGCCCATAGTATGCCAATAGCTGAATCCTCCCTTATCTTATGAGAACTTGAGAGATATTCCACACCCAGTGCAGAGATTACACCGAATATTGCTGCTCCTGCTATCGGACTGAAGCCTGCGAAATACCCAATTCCTATTCCTCCAAATGAGGCATGAGTTACTCCTCCACTCAGGAATACCAAACGCCTGCTCACAATATAAGTACCGGCTATACCGGCTGTGATACTGGCCAGCAGCGCACCTGCCAGAGCCCTGATCATAAAAGAGTATTCAAAAAGAATATGGTGCATATTCAATGTTTTTGGAGCACTGTATGCGGAACCTCACCGTGAGTAACAAGCTGTATGGGACAACCGTAAGCCTTGAGCTGATCATTGGTTATCTTTCCTGAGGGATGATAATGGAGGCGCCTGTTTACGCATGCAAAAGACTTTACGTGCGATGAGATAGTGCCTACATCATGTGATACCATGAGTATAGCCATACTCTTATTGAACTCTCTCAGCTTTTCATAGAAGCCCATTTCAAATCCGGTATCAACAAAATTACCGGGCTCATCAAGCAACAGCAATTTGGGCGAGCCTATTATTGCACGACCCAGAAAAACTCTCTGCAGCTGACCTCCTGATAACTCACTAAGCGGGACCTCTGCCAGTTTTTTAATGCCCAGCTCATCAAGAACACTCATTGCATGATCTTTGTCTCTGCGGGTCATTCTGCCAGTCAGGCTCTTGCGTATCATCAAACCAGACAGGACAACATCCCTGACAGTAACAGGGAAAGTTACATCACCCTCTGACATCTGGGGAAGATAACCAATTTCCGTCCTGTTAACCGAACCTCCGTGAAACAGTACCCTGCCAGAAAATGGTTTTAACAATCCCAATATCACCTTAAGCAGTGTTGTTTTGCCTCCACCGTTAGGTCCGATTACCCCGACATAGTCATTTTCCTCAACCCTGAGGTTTATGTTTTCCAGCACAACCTCATCATGGTAACCGGCATTAAGCGACTCTATTTCAAGTATGTAACCCATTAACAACCTCTATTTATTTGCTGCAAAGCTTGCTGCAAGGCCTGAGGCGATATCCCTGACTGCTTCCGGCCAGTTTTCCGATAAAGGGTCGATCACAATAACCCTGGCACTAATCTCTCCGGCTATCACTTCGGCATTCTTCCTGTCAAATTCCTGCTGTACAAAAATAGTGCTGATCTCTTTCTCCCTTGCATTGTCAATAAGACTCTTCAATTCAGAGGGTGAAGGCTCTTTTCCCTCATGTTCCACAGCTATCTGCTCAAGGTTGTAATCTCGGGCGAAATAACCCAGCACAGGGTGATAGATCATAAACGAACTCCCTTCCCAGGGGGCAAGCATCATTGATATATCATTATCAAGTTTACGAATGGAATCAACCAGCCTGTTGTAATTCTCATCATAACGTGTTTTGTTCTCAGGTTTGATATAAATGAGCAGTGCTTTCAGGTCTGATGCAATCCCGAGGGCCGCAGCGGGAGATAACCAGAAATGCGGATCTACTCCCTCATAATGCCAGTGATCTCCATGCTCCCAGGCACTCTGATAGAGGAGTTCCTGGTTACTGGCAAAGGAGAGAAAGCTCATTCCCGGATTAACCTGAGAGAACCTGGGAAGCCAGGGCAATTCAAAATCAAGATAGCCGTTGGCTATATATGCCACTGATTTACTAAGGCTCTGTACCTGTATCATTGATGGCTCGTAAATATGCGGATCGGCACCCGGCGGGACCATAACATTCACGGCAAAATCGTCTCCTGCAATAGCCTCGGTAAAGTATTTGAAGGGGGCAATACTAACGGATATTATCTCCTTCTCACTCTGAGGGCCCCGGTTCCCGCAATACGTGAAAAACATTGCGCCTAACACTATAAGAACAACTCTGTAGTTCATTTTCTCTTTGTTTGGAAATACAAATTTAATATATAACACAACAACCATGTGAAGTGTTGTAAATAAATGCAGGATAAGTTACTTTTGAGGCGATATAATCCGAATCCCCTGATGAAGCAGAAAGCCGACATCCTCCATTCCATACTCAGGAGGTTTGACGATTGTATTGTATTTCTCCATAATACCAGAAAGGAGGAAATCGCAGTCAAAATACTTTTTGAAGGATTTGTGTTTGAAAACCAGTTTTCTCATACCAGTGACAGGATTAATCCGGACGAACAGATTGAAATTGCATATTTCCTTTTTCAAAGAAAAGATTATGGTCCCTATACTATTGTAATAGCAATTCCGAAAACTGTATACAGTTTGTATACAAGGTACTCGAACCAGCTCCACCTCAGCATCGAGGAGCTAATGTCGAAGGAAAAACCCTTCATGAGTGACAATGACGAGTTAGTTTATTGCCTTCCTCCTGAACATATTGCAGGCTATTTCAACAATGAGACTAATGAATTCCGGGAGAACCCCAAATATAATTCCGGCTATATCTCCTATCGTGACCGTGATAGTTTCTGATGAGAAATGATTATTTGCCTGATCTACTGTTAAAAAAACTAAAAATCAGGATGATATTAACACCTCATGTCTTCATCTATCCTATAATTGATTAATTTTCCAACTTCATAGTATGATGTTAACCCATGGAACCCGATTGTTTCTCTATTACCCGGTTTGTTGATTCTTATCAGGGTTGCACCTACATCCGGTTCTTTAAAAATTTCATTAAATCCAAATTACAAAAGCATGAAAATTGTGATTAAACATCTCATTGTCACTGCTGTAGCAGTACTACTGGTAAATCCGGGGGTTTTCGGTCAATATCGTGACCATGCAACCCTGAACCGTGACATGAACAACCTCGCAAAGTCAAACAGCGCGATTTGTGAAATAGAGTCGCTGGTTAAAACAGAAGGGGGAAAGGACATTTTGGTACTGACCATCGGAACCGGAGAGAAACACAGCAAGCCCGGGATTGCCGTACTTGGGGGCATTGAAGGCAGTTATCTTCTGGGCAGGGAAATAGCAGCAGGTTTTGCAGAAAACCTGGTTAAAAACTCCTCCTCTTCTGAGATCAGGGATCTTCTCTCAAGGGTCACTTTCTATGTCTTTCCTGATGTTTCTCCTGATGCATCAGAACAGTATTTTTCTAAAATCAGGTATGAAAGAAACTGGAACAGCCGCTCTGTTGACCTTGACCGCGACTGGAAAACGGGTGAAGACCCCTTTGAGGATTTGAACAATGACGGTTATATCACCCTAATAAGGGTACACGACCTAAACGGAACACATATTGAGAGTCCTGACGACCCACGAATACTTATATCTGCTGATCGTGCCAGGGGACAGAAAGGTAAATACCTTGTTTATTCAGAGGGTATCGACAACGATGACGACGGTCAGTTCAATGAAGACGGCGATGGCGGTGTCAATTTCAACAATAACTGGCCTTATAACTATCAGGAATTCGGACGTTATGCCGGTATGCATGCAGTATCTGAGCCGGAGACCAAAGCAGTTGCTGATTTTCTGTACGATCAATGGAACATATTTGCCACAATTTCCTTCGGACCTCAGGATAATCTGGCTCAGTCAGGCCGCGGAGCAGCCGGCGGGCAGGCAGGTAATGCAGCAGGCGCAATGGCCGCCAGGGGTGGCGCAGCCGGCGACCGGAATACTTTGCAAATTGCCAGATCTGATGAAAATGTAAACCGTATAATAGCCGAAAAATACATATCGGTGGCAGGCGTAAGGGGAACTCCCCAAAATCCTGCTGCAAGAGGCAACTTTATGGAGTGGGCATATTTTTATTATGGCCGCTTCAGTTACGGCACTCCCGGATGGTGGCCAAACACCGAAAGAGGCCGAAACAGTGAGGTTGCATTCCTTAAGTATGCAGAAGAGAATAACCTGGGAGAGGTTTTCGTACCCTGGACGGAGATTAAACATCCCGGATTCCCCGACCAAAAGGTAGAGGTTGGCGGTATCAAACCGTTCGTCATGATTAATCCTCCGCCTGATAAGGTGAAAGATATTGTTACCACAAACTACGAATTTATCAGGCAGATGGCTGAAATGCATCCTGCCGTGGAGATCAGTGATCTGGTCATTGAAAATACCGGAGGTGACATATTCAGGGTAACCCTGAAGGTGGAAAACAGTGGATTATTCCCGACAATGCCTGAAATGGGCGTCCGTAATAAATTTGTCAGGCTTCCGAGGGTTAGACTGACGCTTGACTCAAAGCAGACTCTGATCACCGGAACCAAGGTTCAGCAGATGGCCAGAATAGAGGGCAACAGTTCTGTTGAGTTCAGCTGGCTCATCAGAGGAAAAGGAACAATCTCTGTTAAGGCCGGTGATGTTAATTGCGGAACCGCTACCATAAGCGCAAACCTCAAATAGACTCCTGTCACAACCATTTGGAAATCTTAAAAATCAACAACAATGAAAAATATATATAAAACAGCACTGGCAGCTCTGATAATGACAGCCTTCTCTGCTATTACCTTCTCCCAGTCGCAGGAATTATACTTCAGGGCCGCAGGAACCCCGGTCAAACCAAAAGTGGCAATGAGCTGGAACAGGTACCATACTTACGCAGGAATTGTCGATTTCGGCAATCGCCTCTCAAAAGCCTACCCAAATCTGGTAACCATGACATCGGCAGGAAAATCATATCAGGGACGCGAGATGTACTACCTTACCATTACTGAAAAGGGAACTGTCCCGCATAACCATAAACCAGGCTACTACGTAGGAGCAAACATCCATTCAATTGAGATACAGGGAACTGAAATGGCAATGTACCTTGCATGGTATCTCTGTGAAATGTACGATAATAATGATTTTATCAGGGAACTGCTAAAAGACAAGACATTCTATATCTTTCCGACCATCAACCCTGATGGCCGTGAGCATTTCGTCAACTTCGGCGGAACACCCCGTTCAGGACTTGCACCCAGGGATGATGATCGCGACGGACTCTTCGACGAGGACGGATTCGATGATCTGAACAATGACGGTGAAAGATCACAGATGCGTAAGAAAAATCCGGAAGGACAGTACAGAGTCGACCCAAACGACCCCAGAAAGATGATAAGGGTCGGTCCGGGAGAAAAGGGAGAGTATGATCTGCTGGGGTCTGAAGGACAAATTGACAACGACGGAGATGGCCGTACCGATGAGGATGGTCCGGGAAGCTATGATGCCAACCGCGACTGGGGTTATAACTGGAGACCAAATTTCATACAGTCAGGTGCTGACAAGTACCCGTTCACATTCCCTGAAAACCAGGCCGTAAGGGACTTTGCCTTCAAGCACAAGAATATCACGGGTTCACAGGCTTACCATAACTCAGGAGGAATGGTACTGAGAGGCCCCTCCGTTGAAGGAGGCGGCTCGGAAGTCTATTCCCGTGAAGACGAAATGGTGATTGATGCCATCGGTAAGGTGGGAGAAAAATTAATTCCCGGATACCGCCTGCTCACAATATGGAAAGACATGTATACTGTATGGGGAGGAGAACTTGACTGGTGGTATGGCTCACAAGGTGTATTTGTATATTCAAATGAGCTCTGGACAGGCAGTCTGATGTTCAACCAGCAAAGTACCGGAACACCCGAACAGCAGGCCGGACAAGGTGGGAGACAGAGGGGTTTTGGCGGACAGACACAGCAGGCACCGCAGTTTAACTGGGACCAGTATGATTTCGAAAAGCTGCTGTTAATGGGCGATGCTTTTATTCCCTGGACAGAGGTCGATCATCCAGAACACGGCAAGGTGGAAGTTGGAGGTTTTACCAAATCGATTGGCAGGCTGCATCCTGGATTCATGCTTGAAACCGATGCCCACCGAAACACCGCATTCCTTATCTATCATGCCTACCAGACCCCGAAACTTGAAGTCACAGAAGTGAAGGTGAATGATATCGGCGGAGGATTGAAGGAGGTAATAGCAACCATCGAAAACAAAAGGATGATGCCCACGCACTCAGCTCAAAACCTGAGATACCGGATTGATCCGCCGAACTACATCTATATTGAGGGAGGAAAGGTTATTGCCGGACTGGTTGTAACAGGCCAGAACCTCGATGTGTTCACTGAACAGAAGAAAAACCCCGAAAGAATGGAGATACCAAATATAAGGGGCAACTCTACAGTAACCATTAAATGGATTGTCAGCAGTGGCAATAAATTCACCGTAAGGGTGGAGAGTGTCAAGGGAGGACGTGCATCTGCGCAATCGAAATAAAATAAATGGCATAAAAACAGAGAGGCTGCCTCAAAAGGGTAGCCTCTCTGTTCTTTTCATGACTTAATTACTCTAACTTGCTGATAGGGATATTCTGAAATTACCGCTTGCATTTTTGGTTGTCACTTTAAACTTCCAGATGCCCATTTTATCTTTTGCATCTTCATTAAGTTCAAACGACTTACGCCAGTTAAGGCTTCCGTATTCATCAATAACCACTTCAGAATAGGACTTATTACCAGGCATAAGAATGTCGATACGTATCTCCCCGCTCTTGCACATGCCTAAAACACTTACGGAGAGATTTTTCATATCCTTCTCCACCTCAAAAGTATACTCCTTCACTGAGCTGTTCTCACTAAGGGTTCTTGAGAAATCCCATGATGTGCGTGGCATACCGCGGGACTGGGAACCCTGTGAGCGACCAGAATAAAAATACATATCCAAATCACCTGAAGGAATATGGCGTATCAGTTGCCCTCTTACTGAATCCACCAGGCCTCTGACCTTGTCTAGTTGCTGCCTCTGGAGCTGCATTTCCTGCTCCTGTAACTTCCTTGCGAGATCTGCCCTCTCCCTGGCCGCAACAACCTCCGCCTCCTTCTTCTCCTTTGTTGTTACAGCGGTGCCGGTTTTCTGCGCTTGTACAGCTTCAGGCATAATAAGACCTGCTGCAATTAGTATCAGTGCAATGTGTAGATATTTTTTCATGACTGCTCCTTGTTTAATTGTTTATGGTGTAAAGATAAGGCCCTATTTTGCAACCCATTGTTAACGATGAGTTAACGTCAGGTTAACGATCGGACCCGGACTGAGCATATTGAATTTTTTAACCAGATTTGTTGTCTAAATAACATATGAAACAATTTTTTTCAAAATTTTGTGGTAAATTTAATACTCTCATATCCAGGAAAAGGCACGTAACTCAAATGAGAAAAAAAATCAATCTGTCGGCAGGCATAATTTCTATTATAGTACTCGTTTCGGTGCAGGCCTATATTATCGGTCAGATATGGATCCAGAAAGACGAGCTATTCAGGATGAAGTACAGCCGGCTATCGGTTGAGGCACTCGATTACTACGAAAATGAGAACAGAACCAACGGTTACGATACAGCGTTCGCATATATTGAATTCTACTCCTCGATAATTCTTGGCAACGACATTTTAAGAAATGCAGCCCCGGCAGAACTCGACACTGTTAAAAGCATTATCATTGAAGATGTTACAGGAATGCTGAACGAAAAAGAGTACCTCTCAAAACTTCTTGCAAAGTATTTTTCCAGTCATAACTTGGGAGGGAACCTGATAACCTCTGTCGTAATAAACTATTTTGACCTTATTGATATCAACACAATACAACCAATTTATGTAAATGATGACTACCTGAACAGCAGGTCTGACAAATCAAAAATTTTCGTAAGCCAGTTCAGGAATGAGGACAATCACCACAGAATTTCATTCGATTTTTATATTAACATCGCCGGCAAGAGGGCCATATTATTCCGGGAGATGCTCATATCTTTGATATTAAGCGTGCTGAGCATTGTTGTCGTGGTAGTAATATTTATCCTGGCATATAAGAACCTGATGGAGGAAAGAAGACTTTCGGAACTCAAGACCGATTTCATCAATAACATGACCCATGAACTAAAAACTCCCCTGTCAACAATATCTGTTGCAAGCAAGACCCTCGAACTTGAAAAGATACTGACCGACAGGGACAAGATAATAGAGACTGCCAGGATGATTGGCAAGCAGAGTGTCAATCTTAATCAGCTTATCAACCTGATTCTTGAGATAAGCATCTGGGAAAGGGCGGAGTTTGAACCTGAAATGAACCAGATGGCAGTAGGACCGGTACTTACCGATATTGTCAGAGGATTCAGGGCAGGCCATGCTGACTCCGCTAATATATCCGACAGTATTAAACTTGAAGGGATAAGTATCAGAGCTGACATAACCTACTTCACAACAATGATAAACAACCTCCTTTGCAATGGGGTTAAATACTCTCCCAAAAATACTGAAGTAAATATTGAGGCATTCTCAAACGGGAATGAGGTGATAATCAAAGTAGCCGATAATGGGGTCGGAATCAGAAAAGGCGACCAGAAACTTATATTCGATAAATTTTACAGGGTAACACAGGGTGATATACATAAGACCAAAGGGCTTGGCCTGGGGCTATATTATGTTAAACGTATAGCCGAGGCACACGGAGGAAGGGTGGAACTTGAGAGTCAACCCGGCAGGGGCAGTATATTTACCGTAACATTGCCCGCATGATAACAATAACTAATAACATTGATGATGAAAGTACTACTTGCAGAAGATGACCGAGACTTCGGGAATATCCTTTCCCAATACCTTACCATGAGTGGATTTGAAGTCGACCTGGCAACCGATGGTCAGAAGGCATGGGACAGATTCAACTCAATGAAGCCCGATATTTGTGTTCTTGACGTTATGATGCCAGAAATGGATGGGTTTACCCTTGCTGAAAAAATCAGGGCAATATCACCATCCATGCCGTTTATCTTCCTGACGGCCAAAAGCATGAAAGAAGACATAATCAAAGGACTGAAGCTGGGTGCTGATGACTACATCACAAAGCCTTTTGATCCTGAGGCGCTTGTCTTAAGAATAAATAATATTCTCAGGAGAGTATACTCATCCGTAAACGATGATTATAAAATCTCATCAACACTTCTTAAATACAATACCCTCGAGCTTATATGTGCCGGCAATAAGGAAAAGCTGACCCTGAAGGAGGCTCAGTTGCTCAGGTTCCTGATCATCAACAAAAACAAGATGATGACACGCGAAGATATCCTTACAGAGATATGGGGCGAAGATGATTATTTCCTCGGTCGCAGCATGGACGTATTCATCAGCAGGCTGCGGAAATACCTCACCCCCGACAGCGGTATAGATATACGTACCGTCAGGGGCGCAGGCTTTATCCTCGAAGAAATCAAATCCTAAAAACCGAACCGGGCCATTGGCGAGCTCACGACCGCAGTGAATAATCTTCAATCGTAAATCTTCAATCGTAAATCGTAAATTCAATAGCCATATCCCAGCTCAAAATCCTTGTCCACTGCAGGCACACCCTCCTTCATCCACAAAGGCATTGGCTTGCCCTTCAGAAAATGATCGAAGAACTGAGCCATCCTTATCTGGAAGTCCTTTTTGTTCTGAGGCTTCTGGGGCCAGTGAGGCTCCCCGGTATAGTTAAGCATCCATGCCGGCTTTCCAAGCCTCCTCAAGGCTACAAAATACTCAATCCCCTGATACCACGGAACATGCCCGTCCTGATCATTGGCCATGATCAATATCGGTGTATTTACCTTATCCATGGTAAAGAGAGGTGAGTTCTCAAAATAGCGCAGCGGTGTCTCCCATATTGAGGCTCCAATCCTGCTTTGCTGGTGCTCATACTGGAAAGCCCTGTTAAGACCCGTTTGCCATCTTATACCTCCGTAGGCACTGAACATATTAACAACCGGAGCTCCCGATTCAATGGCCGCAAAAAGATTGGTTCGGGTCGCCATGTAAGCTACCTGGTATCCGCCCCAGCTATGGCCCTGAGCCCCAATACGGGCCGGATCAACAAACCCTTTAGCTATAAGTGCTGTAACACCTGGCATAACACAGTTGAATGCACTCTCTCCAGGGTAGCCGTCACGATAATGGACATCAGGATTGAAAACAAGATAGCCGTTACTGGTATAATAATGGTAGTCAATAGTTGAGCGGTGTAACTCAGGATTTCTGTAGCTGTGAAGCCCCTGGGAACTCTTCTCATAAAAATTGACTATCATGGGATACTTCTTCGAAGGATCGAAATTTTCAGGCTTGAAGAGCAAACCCTCAACTTTAATACCGTCAAGTGACGTCCATGAAACCACTTCTGCTGTTCCCCAGTTATAGTTCTTCTGCTGTGCATTGACATCGCTTATCCTTACGGGCTTTCTGAATTCAGTGTCCGTAACATGAAGATCAGCAAATTCCAGAAATGTCTCCCTTGTAAACACAACGGTATTGCCATTCTCTGCCTTTCGTGGCGTGTTAAGGCTATAATCGCCTGACAGCAAGACTGACGGAACTCCGGGTTTTGAAATGGTCACTGTATAGTATCCCTCTCCGCGGGTAATATCATTATGGCCCGACAGATGTATCTTTTCATTTGGCCTGAGGGCCCCCCCCTCTGCGTCAAGTCTTATCATACGGTAAACAATGCTGTTCTCACGTCCGTTTGTAGTAATCCTTACCGGTGCAGACTGACCGTCAGGATCAACCCTCCAGATATCATACCTGTCATAGATGAGTACAGAAGCATCATCATCTACCCAGCCGGCAATGCCGTACGATCCGGGTGGATTGGGCACATCATTGGTTTCGCTGGCAGTATTTATCATCGATGGACTTGTTATCCTGCTCTCCTTTTTGTCAGATAACCTTATTGTATACCATGAGCTGTCCGCAGCCGTAAACCATACCAGGTACTTGCCTCCTCTTGAGGTCTGCATCCTGCCGCGGAAGCCGGTCTTTAAGTGATCCCTTGTGCCGTCATTGAGGTTGATAAACCATATATCAGTTCTGCCAGGTGTGCTACTCCACATCGACTCCACCTGATAGGAAATATTTGTGGATGCAAGAGCCAGATCATCGTCTCCACTGTTTATCAGGGAAATATCAGGTATCTCGGGTGTTGCCAGTTGCACTACTTTCCCCGCAGATACATTGTAAACGGCCTGATATGAGCGCCTTGAGTCCCTTGTCCTGTTTATTACCTGCTGAGTTTGAAGCACACCCTCATTCCAATGCCAGATATCGACATTGGGGTAATCCTCTTCAAGCCTGATAGTATCCTTCTGCCTGTTGGCCGGGGCAGTGCTGAAAAAGATTCTTTCGCCCGAGTCAGAAAAAGATAATCTGCCGTTCTCACTTATTATCCATCCCTCCGGTGCATCTATCCCCTCACGGGTTACAATCTCTGATGAAGAACTGTTAACCGGTCCGTACCAGAGCGACCCGTTGTTGGACAGTTTATCTGAGTCATCGCCGTTATATATAAATGTCAGCATTGTTCCCTTAGTGTCGAAAGTGATCTGTCTGAATTTTCCCTTTCCGGGTAAAATTGTATTGATCTCACCTTTTGAAAAATCGTATGTGTAAAGTCCCGGTTCAAAACCCTCATCATCACCTGAGGAAACAAAATATGCAAACTGAGCCTCAGTAGCGAAATCATAGGCAGTCACGAATGGGAAAGTCTTAACCTCTCCATCTTTAAGGTTTTTTATGTAAAGGGTGTATCCATTGGTTGCCGACTCCCGTTTTGCCTGCTTCTCCTGACGATCACCCTGTGATGTCTTAGAATCAGCTTGGTACATCAGCCACCCTCCCCACTTTGAAGGTGTCCTGAAAGACCTGATTGAAGGTATTTTCTCCATACTACCTCCGATGGCCCAGATGGCCAGAGTATCTCCGGGCATCTCTTCTCTTTTTGCCCTGCTGATCTTCAACTCACGTACAGTTTCATATGCCGGCTTGATTGTGAAAATCAGAAAGTCTGAATCGTAAGTAAACCTTACTCCCGTCGCACAGTTCCATGATACCTTCTCACTCCCTTTCCGGTCGTAAACCTTAAGGATCGGATCACCTGCCCATGGTTCACTCTTGTAGGCAATGTAGTTTCCGTCCCGCGAAATAACAGTCTCGGTAATGCGTCTCCATGATTCAATGTCATCAAATCCTAATGGTTGCTTCGCCGTCTGTGCCTGTAGTATAACTACCAACAACAGAAGT
The DNA here is from genome assembly GCA_046484805.1 of Bacteroidales bacterium. Classification (GTDB taxonomy): domain Bacteria; phylum Bacteroidota; class Bacteroidia; order Bacteroidales; family VadinHA17; genus SLNP01. The sequence continues at coordinate 2,115 of JAWOIF010000012.1, read as the reverse complement.
GTAATGGTATAAATTGGCCTTCTCATATCAATAAGTTGTTTTTAGATTATAATAATGAGGGTTCTAAGATAATCAAAATGAAGTATCATAACACACCTCCCTGATGCGAAGAAGCGGATTGGTACCTTTGGAAGCCCAATTCTGGTTATGCCATGAAAGCAGATTGAAAATCTGATATCGCAAATTAAAAAAGGCCCCTCCTGTGAAGGAAAGGCCCTTTATAATCATTACTTCTTTTCAAGCATCTAATTGCTCAGGAACTCACTGACCTTGTCATAAAGAGCCTGCCCCCTAAGATTCCTTGCTACAATAATTCCGTTTTCATCGATAAGGGCACTGGATGGAATGGAATTGATACCATACATCAGACGAACAGGGCAATCCCAGTAGATAAGAGAAGAAACATGAGTCCATGTAAGCTTATCATCTTCAATAGCCTTAAGCCAGTCTTCCTTTGTCCTGTCAAGCGAAACGGCAATAATATCAAATCCCTTGTCCTTAAAGTCGTTATATGTCCTGACCTTATCGGGGTTAACCGCCCTGCAGGGACCGCACCATGCTGCCCAGAAATCGAGCATGAGAAGTTTTGTTCCAACTTTTGAAGAGAGGGTGACAGGATTTCCGTCAACGTCATTCATTGTGAAATCAGGAGCCTTCTGCCCTACTGAAACCGACTTCATTATTGCAATTCTTTCGGCCAGATCGGTAGCCACTTTCGAGGCGGCGACATCGGCTGAAAAGGCGTTAAGGTAACCCTCCATCTCATCGATGTTATCAAGTGTTACCATAGGATTAAGCAGTACGGGTGCGTGAAATGATGCAATATTTGTCTTAACGAACTCAAGGTTAAGTTTCTGTTGCTCTTCATTAAGATCCATTATTTTCTCCCTGATCGCCGAAGCTGTCTCCATGTCATCCGCCTGAGCAGCTTCCCTGTATTGATTGCTTAGCTCCATCATGTTATCCTGAATAGGTTTTGCTGCAGCTGCAAGCTCCTTAACATCTTCCTGAGTTTTCGACCCGGTGACAACAGCCAGTTGCAAGCTGTCAATATGTGCGCTGATATTTATCGCGGCATTCTCGAGGTAGAAGCTTACTCCTCCTCTTTTACCTCTCGGGATAAGCTGAACCAGCTCAGGATACTCTACTGAACCGCCCTCGATCACAAATTTACCATCGGCTACAACTGCTGAATCTATCAGTACAGTCTGGCCCGAGACTCTCTTTTGGAGAACAAAGTTAACACCGTCACCATCGGCAATCTCTCCGGTTATTACATAATTTTTTTCAGTTGTACAGGCAGCTAAAGCCAATACTACTGCTAAAAGGCATACTGGTTTTCTCATGTTACTGGAAATTGGTTTTTATTTGATTTGGTTTTAGCGGCTCAAAGGTATAAAAAAATCAACAGATCAATACTTTCCAAAATATTTATGCAGCAACTTCCATGCTGCGGTATATGATGTGATAACACCATCGTGCAACTGACGCTCCAGATCCGGGAGCATCTTTTCGATCTCCTCGTTTGTATAGAAAGAACTTCTCAGATGGTCAATTATGGTTTCATGCATCCTTACAACCGCCTGTCTCTTACGAAGCTCATTTAAATAACCTGTATCCCTCGTAAAGGCGACATATTCCGTTATGATTTCCCAGATTTCATTGATGCCAAAGTTCTCAACAGAAGAACAGGTTACAACCTTCGGTGTCCAACCTGATTCCGGTGCAGGATAAAGGTGCAGTGCATTCTGATACTCCACACGAGCCATCTCTGCCCTCATCCGGTTTGTTCCGTCAGCTTTGGTTATGGCAATGGCATCAGCCATCTCCATTATTCCCCTTTTTATGCCCTGCAATTCGTCACCGGCACCGGCAAGCATCAGAAGCAGGAAGAAGTCAACCATTGAGCTGGCTACCGTTTCTGACTGGCCAACTCCTACTGTTTCAACGAAAATCGTATCAAAACCTGCAGCCTCACAAAGTATTATTGTCTCCCTGGTTTTCCTGGCAACGCCTCCGAGTGTTCCAGCCGATGGAGAAGGCCTTATGAATGCATTTGGGTCTGTGCTGAGAGTCTCCATCCTGGTCTTGTCTCCCAGTATGCTCCCACCGGTT